>NZ_JBQQAM010000002.1:0-513081 GCF_052246815.1 Brucella sp. RRSP16 | reverse complement strand
CGCTCCAAGACCTCGATCAACGAATTGCTGCGGGACTAGAGCATTTCCAGCAAAAGTGTGAAACGTCTACGCGGGGAAATCAGTTCACTGGACTGATTTCTTATCCCGCTTCGATGCGTTGGATAATGCGATAAAACAATAGTTAGAACGGTTCCGGCGATTCTGTTAGAACAGGAACCGCTCTAAAGGCCCACGGGCCTCGACTGCTTGAACATGGCTGCGCCATGTATGGCGCCGAGCGAATTGTCGTTGCGGGTCTCCTGCAACACCACGGCGCAACCCGACACGTCCTTGCGTTTCAGTTCTGACGCCGGAATCTCGATCTTCAACGGCTTGCCGTCCCACATGCCGATCGTATCGGTATCGCTGACCGTATTGCGATAGGTGATGGATTCCCCGGCATTTTCGCCCTCCGTGATCGGGATCGTCACCGAATCGCGGAAATAGAACAGGACCACGTGCACAGGCGCGTCGGGCTTTTTGCCTGCGCCGATATCGATGGACAGGCGCCCGTCATCGAGCTGCTTGATCGAAACCGGCACGTCCAGCTTGTTTGCCGCGATCTGCGTCTTGATGGCTTCGCTGTCGCGGCCATTCACTTCGGCAGTACCGTTGATGACGGCTTGCGGCGTATAGATCATGCGCGCATTGAAGGAATTGCGATAGGCATTCTGCCGGTCGGTGTTTTCCTGATTGGCAAGCGTGTCGCGCCAGCCCATGTAATCCCAGTAATTGACGTGAAACGACAGCGCCAGAACATTGGGATCATCGGCATATCTGGCGAGGTTGCGGTCGGCCTGCGGGCAGGATTTGCAGCCCTGGCTGGTGTAAAGCTCCAGAACGGTCGTCTTCTTGTCGCTGTCCTGCGCCCGCGCCGGGCCCTGCATGGAGATGCAGCCGGTAACCGCCAGCCCCAGAACGGCACAGATGCTACGCCAGCCGGGCAGATGCTCGCCTGTAAGCCATGGACCTGTCCCGTAGAAGGGGGCGTGGAGTATCACTTCGTTTCATCCTGCAATAATTGTCGCTGACATCTATTATGTAAGAAGCCTTGCGATCAATAGGAATTCACGTTGCGGTGAGATTCGTAAGGGTTGCGAATCTCCTCTCAAAATTGGCTCCCAACAGATTGTGCGGGGACGGGTTCAGTCCAAAATAAAGAAGCCGCCGGATTTCTCCGGCGGCTTCTGAATTTCAGGAGCGTGTGGATCAGGCAGCCAGGTCACGCAGAACGGTCTGCAGAATGCCGCCGTTCTTCATGTAGTCCAGCTCGTCCAGCGTATCGATGCGGCAGATGAGCGGAACCTTCTTCACCGTGCCGTCGGCATAGGTGATAGAGGCTTCGACCTTCTGGCGCGGGCGCACATCGGCCAGACCTTCGATGGTGACGATTTCATCACCCTTGAGGCCAAGCGTCTGCCAGCTTGTGCCTTCCTCGAAGACGAAAGGCACAATGCCCATGCCCACGAGGTTGGAGCGGTGGATACGCTCGAAGGACTGCGCGATCACGGCCTTGACGCCGAGCAGGTTGGTGCCCTTGGCAGCCCAGTCACGCGAGGAGCCGTTGCCGTATTCGACGCCTGCGAAGACGACGAGCGGAACGCCCTCGGCCTTGTACTGCATGGCAGCATCATAGATCGAGGTTTCTTCCTTCGACGGATAGTGGATGGTGTAGCCGCCTTCGCGTCCGTTTTCGCCCAGCATGTGGTTGCGGATACGGATGTTTGCGAAAGTGCCGCGCATCATCACTTCATGGTTGCCGCGACGCGTACCGTACTGGTTGAAGTCGGCAACGCCGACGCCATGGTCCAGCAGATACTTGCCGGCAGGCGACTGCGCCTTGATGGAACCGGCAGGCGAAATGTGGTCGGTCGTGATCTTGTCGCCGAAGAGGCCCAGAATGCGGGCGCCCTTGACGTCGCCGATCGTGCCGGCCGACTTGCCCATGCCGACGAAGTAAGGCGGGTTCTGCACATAGGTCGAGTTGTCGTCCCATGCATAGGTCTGGCCAGCGGGCACCTGAACGGCCTGCCAGTTTTCGTCGCCCTTGAACACGTCCGCGTATTTTTCCGAGAAAATCTTGCGGGTGACGTTCTTGGCGATGAATTCCTGGATTTCCTGCGAGGAAGGCCAGATGTCGCGGAGATATACCGGGTTGCCGTTCTGGTCTTCTCCAAGCGGCTCCTTGGTCAGGTCCTTGGTGACCGTACCGGCAAGAGCGTGGGCGACAACGAGCGGCGGCGAAGCAAGGTAGTTTGCCTGCACGTCCGGCGAGACGCGGCCTTCGAAGTTACGGTTGCCGGACAGGACGGCAGCCGCGATGAGGCCCTTTTCGTTGATCGTCTTGGAGATCGGAGCAGGCAGCGGACCGGAATTGCCGATGCAGGTCGTGCAGCCGAAGCCGACGAGGTTGAAGCCGAGCGCATCGAGATCCTTCTGGAGACCAGCGGATTCGAGATAGGCGGCGACAACCTGCGAACCGGGCGCAAGCGAGGTCTTGACCCATGGCTTGGTCTTCAGGCCCTTGGCGACCGCATTGCGGGCCAGAAGGCCGGCGGCGATCAGCACGCTCGGGTTCGAGGTGTTGGTGCAGGACGTGATGGCGGCAATCACGACATCGCCATGGCCGAGGTCGTAGTCTTCGCCTTCAACGGCATAGCGCGTGGTCTGGCCGGTGGTCTTCTTGTACTCGTTTTCGAGCGAGGTCGCGAAACCGGAACCGATGTTTTCCAGCGGGATGCGGCCTTCCGGACGCTTCGGGCCAGCCATCGACGGAACGACGTCGCCCATGTCGAGTTCGAGAATGTCGGTGAAGACCGGATCGGCTGCACCCTTGTCGCGCCACATGCCCTGCGCGCGGCAGTAGGCTTCGACCAGTTCGATGCGATGCTCGTCGCGGCCGGTGGTGTTCATGTAGTTGAGCGTTTCGCGGTCAACCGGGAAGAAGCCGCAGGTCGCGCCATATTCCGGACCCATATTGGCGATTGTTGCGCGGTCGGCCAGCGTCATGTTTTCGAGGCCTTCGCCGAAGAATTCGACGAACTTGCCGACAACGCCCTTCTTGCGCAGCATCTGCGTGACGGTGAGCACGAGGTCGGTCGCGGTCACGCCTTCCTTGATCTTGCCGGTCAGGCGGAAGCCGACGACTTCCGGCAGGAGCATGGAAACCGGCTGGCCGAGCATGGCCGCTTCAGCTTCGATGCCGCCCACGCCCCAGCCCAGAACGCCAAGGCCGTTGACCATGGTGGTGTGGCTGTCGGTGCCGACGCAGGTGTCGGGGTAAGCGACGGTCTCGCCGTCTTCTTCCTTGGTCCAGACGGCCTGCGCCAGATATTCGAGGTTCACCTGATGGCAGATGCCCGTGCCCGGAGGAACGACGCGGAAGTTCTGGAATGCCTGCTGGCCCCACTTGAGGAAGCGGTAGCGTTCGCCATTGCGCTGGTATTCGAGGTCCACATTGGCCTTGAACGCGCTTGGATTGCCGAATTCATCGACGATGACCGAGTGATCGATGACGAGATCGACGGGAACGAGCGGGTTGATCTTTTCAGGATCGCCGCCGAGCGCCTTGATGCCGTCGCGCATTGCTGCAAGGTCGACGACGGCAGGAACGCCGGTGAAGTCCTGCATGAGAACGCGCGCCGGACGATAGGCGATTTCCGCGCCCGCGGAACCACGGTCGTTCAGCCATTTGGCAACAGCTTCGATGTCCGACTTCTTGACGGAGCGGTCGTCCTCGAAGCGGAGCAGGTTCTCAAGCAGAACCTTCATGGAGAATGGAAGCTTGGAAACGCCTTCGAGGCCGTTCTTTTCGGCTTCGGTCAGGCTGTAATAAACATAATCCTTACCGCCTACGGTAAGGGTTTTGCGGCATTTAAAGCTGTCGATGTGCGACACTGCGTTCGTCCTTATGCTGCTGGCCGGAAAACCAGGACGAACGCCTAGGCTAGCGTTTCAAGGACGCGCCAAGGTGCGGGTGCAGTCATTTCCGCTGTCCGTCCCGAAGCCTGCATCCTTACGGGCAACAGGTTGAGATCGGCCAAAAATGGTTTCCACGCCGACCGCTGGCGTGGTAGCCCTCATATAGAGAGTTTTCTAAAACGATTCCAGACAGAATATCGTGAATTCGGCCCCTTGCGGCGAAATGTTGCGATGCCTTTCCATGGATCTTCCGGGGTTCCGGTTCTAATGGTCTGGCAATTATCCATCGGGGCTTAGAGGGTATAAAATGCGGCTGGAAGCCGACAATCTGGCGGGCGAAAGGGGTGGCGAAACGATTTTCGCTGGCCTGTCTTTTGCGCTCGGTGACGGCGAGGCGCTGGTGGTGACCGGTCCGAACGGCTCCGGCAAGTCCACGCTTTTGCGAATCATCTGCGGCCTGCTCGCGCCGCAAGCGGGCAAGGTTGAGCTTCGCGAAGATGGAACCGTTTTGCCGGTGCGAGCCGCCTGCCACTATCTCGGACACCAGAATGCGATGAAACCGGCGCTCAGCGTACGCGAGAACCTGTCCTTCTGGCAGAAGTTCAACGGCGCCCCGCAATCTGAGATCGATGAGGCGCTGGAGGCGGTCGACCTGCCCGGCGTCGAGCATCTGCCGTTCGGCTATCTGTCGACGGGGCAGAAACGCCGTGTCTCCATTGCCAAGCTTCTGGTTAGCCATCGTCCGCTCTGGATCGTCGACGAGCCGACCGCCGGTCTCGACAAGGCGTCGGAAGCCCGCTTTGCGGAAATCATGCGCGGGCATATGCGGGAGGGCGGCATGATCGTCGCCGCAACGCATATTCCCCTTGGCCTTGAAGGTGTCCGCACGCTCGACATGGCCGCCTGTTCGCTCGAGGCTGCCTGATGCTGGCGCTTTTCCTGAGAGACCTGCGCCTCAGTTTCCGCGCCGGTGGCGGCGCGCTGATCGGCATATTGTTCTTCCTCGCGGTCATCGCCGTCATGCCTTTCGGCGTCGGACCCGACCTCAACCTTCTGGCGCGCATCGGCCCGGCCATGCTGTGGATCGGCGCGCTGCTGGCAACGCTTCTGGGCCTCGACCGGCTGTTTCAGGCCGACCGGGAGGACGGTTCGCTCGACCTGCTGCTGATCGGCGCGGACAGCCACATGCTACCCTTCACGGTTTTCGTGAAATGCGTGGCGCATTGGGTGGCAAGCGTGCTGCCGTTGGTGATCGCATCGCCGATGCTGGGCCTGTTCATGAACATGGATGCATCGGCAATCGGCGCGACATCGCTGACGCTTCTGGTGGGCACCCCCGCCATCGCCTTCATCGGTGCGGTTGGCGCGGCCCTTGCCGTGGCGCTGCCGCGCGGCGGGCTGCTGGTGTCGGTGATCGTTCTGCCGCTCACCATTCCGGTGCTCATTTTCGGTGTATCAGCTTCGCACGGGGCGACGGTAGACAATGCGCCCTTTCTGGCGCCATTCCTCATTCTTGCTGCACTTACCCTGTTCTTTGCCGTCCTCGGGCCTCTGGCCGCGAGCGCGGCCCTGAAAAGTTCGGCGGATTGAACATGATCCCGAAAAGTGGGCACCCGTTTTCGGAAACGATCATGTTCGACCGATTGACGCAGTTGATTTCGGTCAATTGAACGGCACGGGGGCGGAAGGTAAACATAGGCCATGGAAAAAGACATGACCAAAGACGCCGTTAAAACCACGAGCCGGCTCGATCTGGCCAATCCCACGCGGTTCCTTGCCTTTGCAGGCAAGGTATTGCCATGGCTGGCCGGGCTTTCGGCGCTGCTTCTGGCGGCTGGCCTCTACATGGTCTTCTTCCTGTCGCCTGAGGACTACCAGCAGGGCATGACGGTCCGCATCATGTATATCCATGTGCCTTTCGCATGGCTTTCCATGATGTGCTACTCGATCATGGCGGTCTCGGCGCTGGGCACGCTGGTCTGGCGGCATCCGCTGGCCGATGTGTCGATCCGCGCCGCCGCGCCGCTCGGCGCTGTCTTCACCGCGCTTGCGCTTGCCACCGGCTCGCTCTGGGGCAAGCCGATGTGGGGCACATGGTGGGTGTGGGATGCGCGGCTGACATCGGTCTTCGTGCTGTTCCTGATGTATCTCGGCATCATCGCGCTGTCGCGTGCCATGGACGATCCGGCGAAGAGCGCCAAGCCGGTGGCTGTGCTCACGCTGGTCGGCTTCATCAACATCCCGATCATCAAATTCTCGGTCGACTGGTGGAACACGCTGCATCAGCCAGCCTCGGTGTTCCGCATGGACGGCCCGACCATCGACGCATCCATGCTGCGCCCCCTTTTCGTGATGGCGATCGGCTTTTCGCTTCTGTTTTTCACGCTGCACATGATGGCCATGCGCAATGAAATCTGGCGCCGCCGCGTCGCGTCGATGAAGAAGCTTGCCGCACGCAATGCCGACCGAGGAACCGACCGCAACCGCAAGGCACAGGAGGACACGGTATGAATCACCTCGGCTTTGTTCTCGCCTCATATGGCATCACGGTCGCGGCACTTGTCGTCACCATCGGCTGGATATTGATCAACCAGCGTATCCAGAAAAACGAGTTGAAGCGGCTGGAAGTGCAGGGCGTGCGCCGCCGTTCCGCGAAAGTCCCCGGTAAGGCACAATGACCGAAACGACCGAAAAGCCCGCTGCGCCGAAAAAGCGCTCCACCTGGGTTGCCCTGCTGCCGCTGGCGATTTTCGTCGCACTGGCGGCTGTGTTCGCGGTCCAGCTTCTGTCGGGCAAGGACAATACGACGATACCTTCCGCGCTCATCGGCAAGCAGGCCCCGCAGACGAACCTGCCGCCTGTCGAGGGTCTGGTGCGCGATGGCGCACCTGTTCCGGGGCTCAACAGCGAAGATTTCAAAACGGGTCCGGGCGGCAAGCTGACGCTGGTGAACGTATGGGGATCGTGGTGCGTTCCCTGCCGTCAGGAACACCCGTTATTGATGGAAATTGCCAAGGACGAGCGCATCCGCGTGGTGGGCCTCAATTACAAGGACCAGCCGGAAAATGCGCGCCGTTTCCTCGGCGATCTCGGCAATCCGTTTGCCGCCGTCGGCGCCGACCGCGCCGGGCGTTCAGCCATCGAATGGGGCGTCTACGGCGTGCCGGAAACTTTCCTCGTCGATCAGAACGGCAAGATCGTCTACAAGCATGTCGGGCCGTTCACGCCGGAGTCGGTAAAGAACGATCTGATGCCTGCGGTGACTGGCGTGCTTGGCAGCCGATAATAGGGATATTACGGCACTTGATTTGAGTATTCAGGTGTCAAAATTGATTAATGATCAGGACGACGATCAAACAGGCGATTGCTCCCGCGATGAGCGACAGAAGAATTGTTATCCAGAAGAGGACCAGCAGCCAGATCGCGCGCAACGGTTTGCGGGTACGCAGTAGATAAACCAGTTGCGCAAGGGGAAGCAGTATAACGCCGACGAACATTAACCCACGAGAAGGAAGCGAATGGCCGTTGATCAGCGCATCGGAATTAAGTGCCTGAAGCGATGCTATGAGAAGTATAATGCCGGAAGCGGCGACGGTTAGTTCCTTAAACGTTCCGCCCATACCGAGTATGCTCTCCAGATAAAACGATACAGCACCCAATATAAAAGGCATAAAGATTACCGCGCACAAAAGCGCCTTGTTGGCTTTAAAATTTTCTCGCACCACTAAATATACCCCCGTAGCATCGAGTGATTCTTCGATTGAAGGTATAGCGTGAGAATTGCTTATAGTTGCAAGGAAAAAGCGGCTTGCGCCGCCCTCCGGCTGCATGGACGAGCGCATCCGCGTGGTGGGCCTCAATTACAAGGACCAGCCGGAAAATGCGCGCCGCTTCCTCGGCGATCTCGGCAATCCGTTTGCTGCCGTCGGCGCCGACCGCACTGGGCGTTCAGCCATCGAATGGGGCGTCTACGGCGTGCCGGAAACCTTCCTCGTCGATGAGACAGGTAAGATCGTCTACAAGCATGTCGGGCCGTTTACGCCGGAGTCGGTGAAGAACGATCTGATGCCCGCTGTGGAGAAGACGCTTCGGAAATAAAGCCGCCTCTAAAATGTGATGACTTTGGGTGGAATACGGATGTTGATACGCCGCTATTTTCCCTCATCCTGAGGAGCTGTTGAAAACAGCGCATCACCCTGAGCTTGTCGAAGGATCGAAGGGTTGAGGGAAAATGCACAGCGCGTCACCCTCGTCCTTCGAGACGGTTCCCTTCGCAGGCTCAGGGCCCTCCTCAGGATGAGGGTAGACGCAACAGGTTCACGACGACGCAAAAATGAAAAAGCCCCGCATGTGCGGGGCTTTTGCTTTTCTTCATTATCAATCAATCCGGCAGTTTCCGCACCGCGCCCTTGGCGGCACTGGTTGCCATGGCGGCGTAAGCCTTCAGCGCGGTCGAGACCTTGCGCTTGCGTTCCTCTGCTGGCTTCCAGCCTGCTGCATCCTGCTCGGCGCGGCGCTGGCTAAGCGTCGCATCGTCCACAGCCAGATGAATCTTGCGGTTTGGAATGTCGATATCAATGATGTCGCCTTCGCGCACCAGGCCGATCGTGCCGCCTTCGGCTGCTTCCGGCGAGACGTGACCGATCGAGAGACCCGAAGAGCCGCCCGAGAAGCGTCCGTCGGTGATCAGCGCGCAGGCCTTGCCGAGGCCCTTCGACTTCAGATAGCTGGTCGGGTAGAGCATTTCCTGCATGCCGGGGCCGCCGCGCGGGCCTTCATAGCGGATCAGCACAATGTCGCCCGGCTTGATCTTGCCGTTCAGAATGCCGAGCACTGCCGAATCCTGGCTTTCAAAGATGCGGGCAGGGCCGGAGAATTTCAGGATGGAATCATCCACGCCTGCCGTCTTCACGATGCAGCCGTCTTCGGCCAGATTGCCGTAAAGCACGGCCAGACCGCCATCCTGACTGAAAGCATGTTCCTTGGAGCGGATGACGCCCTTTTCACGGTCTGTATCGACGCTGTCGAAACGGCGCTCCTGAGAGAAGGCAACCTGCGTCGGCACGCCGCCGGGGGCCGCCGAATAGAACTTGTGCACCATTTCGCTGTTGGTGCGCGTCACGTCCCAATGATCGAGCGCCTTGCCAACCGTTTCGCTGTGCACGGTCGGCAGATCGGTATTGATCAGGCCTGCCTTGTCGAGCTGGCCGAGAATGCCCATGATGCCGCCTGCGCGGTGCACATCTTCCATGTGAACCGTGTTGTTGGCTGGCGCGACCTTGCAGAGCACCGGCACGCGGCGCGACAGGCGGTCGATGTCGGCCATGGTGAAGTCGATTTCGGCTTCCTGCGCGGCGGCAAGCAGATGCAGGACCGTATTGGTCGAGCCGCCCATGGCGATGTCGAGCGTCATGGCGTTTTCAAAGGCCGGGAAGCTCGCAATCGAGCGCGGCAGCACGCTTTCGTCGTTCTGTTCGTAATAACGGCGGGCGAGGTCGACAATGAGATGGCCGGCTTCCACGAAGAGGCGCTTGCGGTCGGCATGGGTTGCGAGCGTCGAGCCGTTGCCCGGTAGCGACAGGCCGAGCGCTTCGGTAAGGCAGTTCATCGAGTTCGCGGTGAACATGCCCGAGCACGAACCGCAGGTCGGGCAGGCGGAACGTTCAATCGTCTTGACCTGCTCGTCGGTATAATGATCGTCGGCAGCGGCAACCATTGCATCGACGAGGTCGAGCTTCTTGACCTGATCGTCCCAGACGACCTTGCCTGCTTCCATCGGTCCGCCGGAAACGAACACGACCGGGATATTGAGGCGAAGGGCTGCCATCAGCATGCCGGGGGTGATCTTGTCACAGTTGGAAATGCAGACCATCGCATCGGCGCAGTGCGCATTGACCATATATTCGACCGAGTCGGCGATGAGTTCGCGCGAGGGCAGCGAATAGAGCATGCCGTCATGGCCCATGGCGATGCCGTCATCGACAGCGATGGTGTTGAATTCCTTGGCGACGCCGCCAGCGCTTTCGATTTCGCGCGCGACGAGCTGGCCGAGGTCCTTCAGGTGCACGTGGCCGGGCACGAACTGGGTGAACGAGTTCACCACGGCAATAATCGGCTTGCCGAAATCCTCATCCTTCATGCCGGTGGCGCGCCATAGGCCGCGCGCGCCGGCCATGTTGCGACCGTGGGTGGTTGTACGCGAACGATAAGGAGGCATTTTCAAACCTTTTAGGAACTATTCCAATGTGTAACGTCGATATGACAGAACCGCTCCCGCCGAGCAAAGCGCAAATTGCCCCATATCGCCCATTTTGCCCCGGTGTGCGGGGGAGCAGCGGGACCGTTTGCGGGCTTGCGGACAACGGAAAGGGTTCCGGCGTGCGACAGCTTTCGCAGGCACAGACAAGGCAATCTAGCACGTTATTGTTATAAGGCAAAAGATTTTGAGCGCCAAACGTAAGGAAGTTGCTTTAAGCATTTCCAGCGAAAGTGCGAACCGGTTTGGCGCAGGATAAAGCCTGCAATCACGAAGTAGAGCATTTCCAATGGTTCAATTCAAACTGGCAATGCGCTGGCGCGTCAGCGCAAGGCCTCGGCCATGGCCTTGTCCAGCAGGGCATTCGCGGTTTTCATCCGCTGTTCGGCGGCAGGGCGAAATTCTTCCGGCAGGCGGTCGGGGTGGTTCCTCGCGGCAAAGCTGCGGCGGCGGCGCTGCAGTTCGGCGCGTTTCAGGCCCGGCTGAAGGTCAAGCTCGCGGCGGATGGCGTCCGCCGACTGGCTTTGCATACGCGCGGCAATCTCCTGCCGTTCGTGCTCCGGATCGGGCGCCGCTTCCGGCGGGCTTCCAATGTCGAACAGGCTTTCCAGATCGTCCGGCTGGCGAGGGGAGGCCGGCAGGTCGGACAGGCTGGCGGAAAAAACGGCGGAGGCAAATCCGAATTGCGGGCCGC
This sequence comes from Brucella sp. RRSP16, assembly GCF_052246815.1. NCBI lineage: Bacteria > Pseudomonadati > Pseudomonadota > Alphaproteobacteria > Hyphomicrobiales > Brucellaceae > Brucella > Brucella sp. RRSP16. The sequence continues at coordinate 502,210 of NZ_JBQQAM010000002.1, read as the reverse complement.
GAATGTCCTCCGCAGGGCCTTGATCAGCCTCGACTTCCTTCAGCACGGTTGCGAAATCGGGAAATGTCAGCTGCATCCTGCCTCGTCAGGCCATGTGAGAGGCAAGAGCGGAGGCGAGCGTGCGTGTCAGCACGGATGGCGGGATGGGCTTCTGGAAAACCGGCACTTCCGGATAGCGGTCCGCCAGGCGCGCGGGCAGCCCGCCGCCGGTATGGATGACCACGAAGACATCGCGGCTTTTCAGCCGGTCAAGCACGGCTTCCACATCGCCATCGGCGAGATTCACGTCCAGAATGGCAGCGTCGATTTCATTGCGGTTGATGATATCTATCGCCTGCCGCACGGTGCCGACCGGGCCGAGAACGGTTCCGTTCGCGTCCTCGACAGTCGCGGCAACGTCAAGGGCGACGAAAACCTCGTCTTCCACCACCAGCACCCGCCGATGTCCAAGATCGTTCATCACTTGTCTCGCTGCCTCCCTTTTCGAGGTAAGCCCATCACGCAACAAATGCGCGAGCGCAAGCAGAGGTTCCTTTCGCCGGCATGATAATTCGTTAATGGTGAATCAAACCTTTACCGGTTTCCCCGGCTGCATCTGCCGCCCGCTGGCAGCTTTCAGGAGCGTCAGAAGGCGGTGAAGGTCAATGTCGTCAGCGAGCGCACGATATTGGGAATGTCGAGAACATTGCTGGCGATGAACTTGCCGATATCCTGATCCTCGGCAATGTAAATCTTGGCCAGAAGGTCGAATTCGCCGCTGGTGGAATAAAGCTCGGAGACGATTTCGCGCTGAAAGAGCGTATCGGCAACTTCGTAGGTCTTGCCGGGCGTGCACTGCAGTTGCAGGAAAACGGGCTTCATGTCTCTACCTTTCGCGACGGGACTGCTTGATGCGCATGATAGCGCATATGGCAGCACTGTTTGCAGGTTACAAACACGGACGGCCCGATGAAATCAAGAGCGAAAGCACGGCGGGGCAAGGCGTCCGGGCTGGCGGCTCGATGCATGTCGGTTCACAAAACGTGTTAATTTACTGAATTGTAATTTTGATGAGAGGACGCAATAAGGATTCTTATTGAAACTGCAAATTGCACATCCGGTTTATATGAAGTTCGTACTCCCCGCCGTCCTTCTATTATTCTCACTCGCCTTTTTCACGGCCTGGCTGTCGGATCGCGGGCGTCGTTTTCTTGTGTCCTGCGGGGTATGTTTCCTGCTGATCGGCCTTGCCATGCTGGTGCAGCTTGGCAATTTTCCCGCCGACGACCGGTTGAACACGGTGCTTTCGGCCGCATTCTATGTGGGCGGCACGCTGGTCGGCGGCTATGGCATTCTGCAGCGCAGCGGGCTGCGCCTGACCTCCGCCTTCTACATATTGAGCTTCGCGCTCATTGTCGGCGGCGTCTGGTATTTCTGCTATGTCGAGTCCAATCTTCTGGCACGGGTCTATGTGCTCAATCTCGGCATGGCGACGCTGATTCTTTCCTTCGCCTGGCGGGCGCGGCGCCTGTTCAAGGGGCCGCTGGTGGACAAGCTTCTGCTGGTCATGCTCGTTCTGGTGGCGCTGCAACTGGTGCCGCGCACGCTCCTGACCGCCCGTTCCCTGCTCGGCGAAGTCGACGGTGAGAATTTCGCGGCGACGGTCTTCTGGCAATGGACGGTGTTTTCCACGGCCATCGCCGCGGTTCTCACCGGCTTCGCCTTGCTGGCGGCGGCTGGACATGACCGGATCGGCGAGCTTTCCCATGAACGTGACAGCGATCCCCTGACGGGCCTTCTCAACCGGCGTGGGCTGGAAATGCGCTACAACGCCCTTTCGCATACGAAGAGGGGCGCATCGGGCTGGGTTGCCGTCTGCGATATCGACTATTTCAAGGCTCTGAACGACGACTACGGCCATGCGGCCGGCGACGCCGTGCTGCAGGAATTTGCCGGAATCCTGCGCAAGCTCCTCGGCGAGCGGTCATTGATTGCCCGCACCGGCGGCGAGGAATTCGTCATCTGCCTTCATGATATGCAGGCCGATAACGTCCTGGAACTCATGGAGGGCGTGCGCCGGAACATCGAAACCCATCGTTTCCAGCGCCTGTCGGATGAAACCAGCGTCACATGCAGCATCGGCTGCGTCCGCCTGCAGGAGCAGGGCGATCTGTGGCAGGCGGTCGACAAGGCCGACAAGGTCCTCTATGCCGCCAAGAAGGACGGTCGCAACCGCACCTATGTGGAAGCGGCAGGGCTGAGCCGCGCGCCATAGCCCGCATTGGAGCATTTCCAGCAAAAGCGCGATGCGGTTTCGCGCAGGTCGGCTTTGCTGTTGGTCCCCGGTAACTTTCCGGTGATAATCCAGACAGGGCAGCAAATCATGCTTATTATTGTGACCAACAATATTCGCGCGAGGAGTTCCCGAAAGTCCGATGAAATGCACGTCCCTTGTGTTGCCTGCGTCCACCCTTGCCGGTTTCCTTTCCTTCGGCCTGGCGGTTTTCCCGTCCTTCGCCATGAATGCTTCCGAAAAGGCCCAGCTTGAAAAGCTCGATCCGGCGACCCGCCTCGAGCAGCGTTGCGACGTGGAAGCCATGGAGCGCATCACGCGGGAACAAGGCAAGTTTTCCGTCGACAAGGTTCTGGCCTATGCCTTTTCCGATCCTGTGACCAAGAAAAATTCCATCAAGGCCGATGGCGCGGCCTTCCGCAGCCGCGAGCACTGGTACAGGCTGTCCTTCGTCTGCAAGACGGATCAGGACCACATCAATATCGTGTCCTTCCGTTACGACATTGGCGATGAAGTGCCGCAGGATCAGTGGGACCGGCATTACCTCGTCCCGTAGCGGGAGTTCCTATTCTTCCGCATCGTCCGAGCGGCAGGCCGAAAGCAGCGTCACCTCCTTGGCGGTGTGATCGGCTTCCAGATGGCTCAGCACGGCCTGACCGTCATTGTCGCTCCAGCGATAGCTGTCCTGTTCGTCGAGGGCGACATATTTCTTCACGCTTTCATGCCATTGCATCGCGATCATCTTGCCCTCGGCGTCGAGGACCGCAAATCCGGGCGCGCTGCCCTTGCGGATATAGGTGACCGGGACGACGACCCACGCTCGCAGATGTAATCGACCCGCTCGATCGGATTCGCCTCCTCGGCCTTCAGGGAAAGAGACGACGCCAGCAGCAGTGCCGGGCCTGCGGCAATCACGAAAAGCGTGCCGATAGAGCGTTTGCCAAATGCCATGGTGAAAAATCCTCTGGTCAGCCAATCCATCCGGGAAGAATAACTCTTCGCCTGTACGGTTCAAGAGCGATCCGGCCGCCGAAGGGCCTGCAAATGAAAGCGAAAAAATATTCGCTGCCTGTCGATATTTCGTGCAACCGAAACGGGTTTCATCCGTTGTTAGCCTGCTGGTCGCGAGACTGGCCGAGGCCCGGATGAATACTTGCCCCCCGCAACCCCAGTCCGGGCCTCACCCTTTCGGGGCAGGGCGCATCCTGAACAGCGGCTTCTCACAACAAACAGATCGTTATTTCCAAAATTCTTGGGGTTGTTATCAAGCAACGCGTTCACGTATATCACAAATCCGCCGATTGATGAAATATTATATTGAAAGCGGTGATTTTCCATGACGATCAATATCATGCTTTCCTTTGCCGCTGTCGGTTTAATCCTTTTCTGTTTCAAATGGCGCAAGCCGGGTACTGTGCTGATTGGCCTTGCAGTCATTCTTTATGGCGCGATTGCTTCTGGTTTGGCCCCGGATTACCTGATGAACCGCCTGCAATCGCCCTATACATCGCAATTGCAGAGGCCGCTTGAAGACAATACCGCCTTCATCATCTTCGGCACGGGAACGCAGGTCGTTGACGAGCGTGGCCAGAAAGCGGTCGAGCCGCTGGCCTTCTCCTATGCTCCGCTTCTGGCGGCAGCCGCCATGAACCGCCAGTGCGTCGACAAGGGGGTCAGCTGCAAGTTCATCGCCAGCGGCGCGGATGTGAGCGGCACCGGCGTTTCCGAGGCCACGGCCATCGCCGTGCAGCTTGAAAAGGTCGGGATCGATCCGGCCTCCATCCTGCTTGACGAAAAGAGCCGCAACAGCTGGCAGAATTCCAAAAACACGGCTGCGATCCTGCGCGAGATCAGGCCGGCGAGGGTCGTACTGTTGCAGGCCGCGCCCATGTTGACCCGCGATCTTCTTTATCTGGCGCATTTCGGCGTGAAGCCCGAGCCGGTCGCCGCCGGTTTTCTGACGGGCTCCCATACCAACATGTCTTCAACTGCCCTTTATTTCCTGGTGACGGATGTGGCGCTTCACGAGGAAATCGGTCTCTGGCGCTACACGTTCTACAATTTCATGGGCTGGAACGAGCCGAGGCAGCCCGAGCTTGAACTGGCCACGAGCGGCACGCCGGCGCCTTCCGTCAAACCCGCGTCGGCCCAATGAGTTAATGATGCTATCGCCCGCATGTTTCGACCTGCCGGTGAAAAAATTATCCTCGAAATCTCCTTAAAACTGCGCGGATTTTTCGAAGTCGTTTCAAATAACGACCGGCTTGTGGCATCCTGTCGTCAAAGAGCTCTGATACTGTCTTGACCAATGAAACATGGAGGCGGTCATGAAGATATCGAGATTTTCGCTCACTCTGGCGGCATTGGTGGCTGCGGCTTCGCTGGCCGGAACGGTTGGATCAAGCTTCGCCGACCAGACACTTCTCAACGTGTCCTACGATCCGACGCGTGAACTCTACAAGGATTACAACGCCGCCTTTGCCGCCCACTGGAAGGCGGAAACCGGCGAAACCGTCACCATTCGCGCTTCCCATGGCGGGTCGGGCAAACAGGCGCGTTCGGTGATCGACGGCATCAAGGCCGACGTGGTGACGCTGGCGCTTGAAAGCGATATCGATGCCATTGCCCAGCTGTCGGGCAAGATCGACAAGGACTGGCGCAAGCGCCTGCCCAACAATTCCGCCCCCTATACGTCAACCATCGTCTTCCTCGTGCGCAAGGGCAATCCCAAGGGCATCAAGGACTGGGGCGATCTGGTGAAGGATGGCGTCGAGGTCATCACGCCGAACCCGAAGACCTCCGGTGGCGCACGCTGGAACTATCTCGCCGCCTGGGCCTGGGCCCACAAGCAGTTTGGCGGCGACGAACAGAAGATCAGGGATTACATCGGCGAGCTGTTCCGCCATGTGCCCGTGCTCGACACCGGCGCGCGCGGCTCGACAACCACTTTCGTGCAGCGCCAGCTGGGCGATGTGCTGCTCGCCTGGGAAAACGAAGCCTATCTCTCGGTCGCGGAATTTGGCGAGGACGCATTCGACATCGTCGTGCCGCCGCAGTCCATTCTGGCCGAACCGCCGGTCGCGGTCGTGGACAAGAATGCCGAGGAAAACGGCACCACCAAGCTGGCGCAGGCCTATCTCGAATATCTCTATTCGCCGGAAGGCCAGGCGCTTGCCGCCAAGCATTTCTACCGTCCGTCGAAGCCCGAAATCATCCCGGCCGACAAGCAGCGCAAGTTTCCCGATTTGACGCTGGTAACGATCGATGATCCGATTTTCGGCGGGTGGGCCAAGGCGCAGCCCTATCATTTTGGCGATGGAGGAACGTTCGACCAGCTCTACAAGCCGGGAAAATAACCCGGAAACCGTGAGCAATCGGCAATATCAAATACTGAAGAGGGAACAAACCAGCGCATGACTTCGCTCCCTGCACGGGCCAGGGCAGGGTCGCACTTCAGAAAGCCGAGCGTCATTCCCGGTTTCGGGCTGACGTTCGGCTTCAGTGTTGCCTATCTGACCCTTCTCATTCTCATTCCGCTTGCGGCATTGGTGCTGCGTTCCAGCGAAGTCGGGATTTCCGGCTTCTGGCGCCTTGTCACCGACGAGCGCACGTTGAAAGCGCTCGAAACGAGTTTCGGCACCGCTTTCATCGCGGCGCTGGTCAATGTGGTCTTCGGCGTCATCCTCGCCTGGGTTCTCGTGCGCTATCGCTTTCCCGGACGCCGCTTCGTCGATGCTATCGTCGATATTCCCTTCGCCCTTCCGACGGCCGTGGCCGGTATCGCGCTTGCCGCGATCTACGCGCCGAATGGCTGGGTCGGCAGCCTGCTGGCGCCGCTGGGCATTCGCGTCGCGTTCTCGCGGGCGGGCATCGTCATCGCGCTGATCTTCATCGGCCTGCCCTTCGTGGTGCGCACGGTGCAGCCGATCATGGAGGAAATCAGCCGTGAGGTGGAAGAAGCTGCGGCAACACTTGGCGCTTCCCGGTTCCAGACGATCTGGCGGGTGCTGCTGCCAAGCCTGCAACCGGCCATCCTGACCGGCTTCGCGCTCGCCTTTGCGCGCGGCGTCGGCGAATATGGCTCCGTCATCTTCATTGCGGGCAATACGCCCTATGTGTCGGAAATCGCGCCGCTCCTGATCGTCATCAAGCTTGAGGAATATGATTATGCCGGAGCGACCGCGCTTGCCACGGTGATGCTGGCGCTTTCCTTTGCGATGCTGCTTTTCATCAATCTCATCCAGGCGTGGACACGGAGGAAATATGGTCATGGCGAATGAACCTGCTTCTTCCGCGCCCCGCGAAAGCCGGAGCGCCGTCACCGAGAGCCCGCTAACGCGCTTCACGTTGATCGCTCTGGCGCTGGCTTTCCTGGCGCTCTTCCTCATCCTGCCGGTCATCGCGGTCTTCGTTGAAGCCTTCCGCAAGGGAGCGGGCGAATATCTGGCGGCGCTGGTCGAGCCGGATGCGTGGGCTGCGATAAGGCTGACCCTCCTTGTTACAGCCATTGCCGTGCCGCTCAATCTGGTCTTCGGCATTGCGGCGGCGTGGGCGATCGCCAAGTTCGAATTCAAGGGCAAGGCGCTGCTGACGACGCTGATTGACCTGCCGTTTTCCGTCTCGCCGGTCATTTCCGGCCTTGTCTTCGTGCTGCTTTTCTCGAGCCACAGCCTGCTCGGGCCGTGGCTGTCGCGGCATGGCATCGAGATATTGTTCGCCGTTCCGGGCATTGTGCTGGCGACGGTGTTCGTCACATTTCCCTTCGTCGCGCGCGAACTGATCCCGCTGATGCAGGAACAGGGAACGGGCGACGAGGAGGCGGCGATTTCGCTCGGCGCTAATGGCTGGCAGACCTTCCGCTATGTGACGCTGCCCAATATCAAATGGGGGCTTCTCTATGGCGTGCTGCTCTGCAATGCCCGGGCTATGGGCGAGTTCGGCGCGGTTTCCGTCGTCTCTGGACATATTCGCGGTCTCACCAATACGATGCCGCTGCATGTGGAAATTCTCTACAACGAATATAACTTCGTCGGTGCGTTCGCGGTGGCGTCGCTGCTGGCTTTTCTGGCGTTGCTGACGCTTGCCATCAAGACGGCGCTCGAATTGCGCTATGGCGATGAACTGGCTGGCAGCGGAAACGGGCATTGAAATTAAATCGACGGTCGCCCGCATGGCGGCAGGGGAAAGGATTGGGAATGGAAGTTCGTGTTGCCGGAGTGCGTAAGGAGTTCGCTCGCTTCCCGGCGTTGCATAATGTCTCGCTGGATATTCGTTCCGGCGAGCTGATCGCTTTGCTGGGGCCTTCCGGTTCGGGCAAGACCACGCTTTTGCGCCTCATTGCCGGGCTGGAAACGCCGACCGAGGGGACGATCTTCTTCGGCGACGAGGACGCATCGCAGAAGAGCGTTCAGGAGCGCAATGTCGGTTTCGTCTTCCAGCATTATGCGCTGTTCCGCCATATGACGGTTGCGGACAATATCGGCTTCGGCCTCAAGGTGCGCCCGAGCGCGACGCGCCCGTCGAGCGACGCCATTCGCAGCCGCGCGCTGGAACTGCTCGATCTCGTCCAGTTGCAGGGGTTGGAAAAGCGCTATCCGGCGCAGCTTTCCGGTGGCCAGCGCCAGCGCGTCGCTCTGGCCCGCGCCATGGCGATCGAACCGAAAGTCCTGCTTCTCGACGAGCCGTTTGGCGCGCTTGATGCGCTGGTGCGCAAGGAGTTGCGCCGCTGGCTGCGCGAGATCCACGACAAGACGGGCCACACCACCGTTTTCGTGACCCACGATCAGGACGAGGCGCTGGAGTTGGCCGACCGCGTGGTGGTGATGAGCCAGGGCCGTATCGAGCAGGTTGGCACGCCGGATGAGGTCTACGACAATCCGAATTCCCCCGGGGTCTATGGCTTCATCGGAGAATCGAGCACGCTTCCGGTCCGGGTCGAAAAGGGTGAGGTCTGGCTGGTGGACCGCAATATCGGCCTGACCGCCGATGGTGTGGCCGATGGGGACGCGCAGCTCTTCTTCCGTCCGCACGATGTCGAACTGCTGGACGGTTGCGGCGGCTGCATCGCAGGTACGGTGGTGGCGAGCCGCCGTTCGGGCGGCAAGCGGCGCGTCGAACTGGAAGTCGGCGGCGCGCGCGAGCGGGTCGAGATCGAAATCCCGGCCGAACATCCGGCGGCGGAAAAAAGCCGCATCGCTTTCCGCCCACGTTACTGGAAGCTTTTTCCGGCATCCGAACCAGCTTCCTGATCGTCACTTTACGGTGAAGGGCCGGTCTGTCGAAACACGAGGCCCGGCGGATGCGCGGTGATTCCCGCGCATCCGCCGGGCTTCCTCCATATTGGCGGATGCGGCGCGCGCGGCGCCGAAATTTCCCGGCACCTTACCAGGGGTGGTATTATTTTTGTTTTCAATATGTTAGGGTTGCAGGAAACGGGGTGTTTCATAACGCAACATTAATAGGCGGAAAGAATTGTGCGTTGCGATTTAAACGGTTTGAATATCAGCACATTGCGCCGTCGCATTTTAGCCAAATGCAGCCGACATTCAGGGAACCGATCACGGATACTGCCGTTTCCCTGAAATGAAAATTCAGACTAATGTCAGTGTCCACCCGCCGCATATAACTCATTTCCTTCGGAAAGGCTGTTAAGGCAGATGCCGGAATTGTCTTCTTCGCTCTCCAAATCAACCTCTACCGAGAATAAATCGCCGATGCAGCAGCCTTCGATGGAGCCCAAATCCAGCGAACGCGATGCGTCGGGCCAGATTCCCCCCGAACAGCCGTCGCCCATCCGGGCCTTGTATAAAACCGAGGAAGAACTTGGCGCGCTTGCCGCTGCCGTGGCGCGGGGCGAAGACATTCCGCTGCCGGGCTATATTGCCTTCCCGTTCGATCAGCGCCTGTCGGAAAACGGCAAGCTGATCCTGCATGCCTATCGCGCCTCCGATGCCGCCTCGCGCGCGGGTGAAACCATCACCCCTGCCGCGCAATGGCTGCTCGACAACCACTACCAGATCGACAAGAACGTCCAGCAGGCCCGCCGCGACCTGCCGCGCCGCTTTATCCGCCAGCTGCCGCTCTACAAGGCGCCGGTTGAAAAATACGAGGGCATGCCGCGCATCTTCGCGCTGGCCTGGCTCTATGTCGCGCATACGGACAGCAATTTCTCGCTGAAGACGCTGACGGCCATCGTCAAGGGTTTCCAGACCGTCGAGCCGCTGAAGATCGGTGAATTGTGGGCGCTGCCGTCTGCGGTGCGCTATTTCCTGATCGAGAATGCGCGACGTCTGGCGCTGCGCGTCGACCGCGCGCGCATCATGCGCAATCTCGCCAATACGGCTGCCGACCGCATCGTGGTCGCTGCTGACGGAGCCGAGCTGGATTCGGTCCTGGCGCAATATGCCGATGCCGCCCGCGACAGCACCTTCGCGACGCATCTCCTTTATCGCCTGCGTTCCTCCTCCACCGACACCACGGCAGCCGCCCACTGGCTGGAGCGGATTCTGGAACAGGAAGGCAGCAACCCGGAAGACGCCATCGTCGAGGAACATGCCCGCCAGTCCACCGGCGGCGTTACGATGGGCAATGTCATCCGCAGCCTGAAATCCATCGATGACGTGGACTGGGAAACCTGGTTTGAAACCGTCAACGAGGTTGATGCGATCCTGCGCGACCACAGCGATTTCGAGCTTCTGGACTTCCGCTCCCGCAATGCCTACCGCGTGACCATCGAAAAGCTCGCCCGCTATTCGGACATGAGCGAAATCGACATCACATGGGCGGCGCTCAAGCTGGCGGAAGACGGCCACCGGGCGGAAAAGGCCGGTCATCCGGAAGCCGAGGGCAAGGGTGCAATCGCCTATTACCTGTCGGGCGAAGGCCGCACCGAGCTTGAAAGGGTCTGCGGTTACAAGGCGCCGTTCGGTGTCAGGGCGCTGCGTTTCTATCGCGGGCTGGGCCTCTGGGGCCTGTTCATTCCGACGGCGATCTTCACGATCCTGATTCTCACTCTCGTCAATTACTGCATGATCCGCGCCGGTCTTTCGACCGATCTGCGCACGCTGTTCACGCTGCTGGCGCTCTTCCCGGCGATGGATGCGTCCTATTCGCTGTTCAACGCGCTGGTGCCGTGGTTCGTGCAGCCGACGCGCCTCATCGGTTTTGAGTATAAGGAAGGCTTGCCCGAAGAGGCGCGCACGCTGGTCGCGGTGCCGACCTTCATCACCTCGCGTGATTCCATCGACGAGCAGATTCGCAATCTCGAAGTGCATTATCTCACCAATCCGCGTGGCGAAATCTACTTCGCGCTGGTCAGCGACTGGACCGATGCGAAGCACGAGATCACGCCTGCGGATATGGAAATCTACGAATATGCGCGTGAGGAAATCGCCAAGCTCAACGAGCACTATACGGGCGACGACCAGCCGCGCTTTTTCCTTCTGCACCGCCGCCGCCTCTTCAACGAGAAGCAGAACTGCTGGATGGGCTGGGAGCGCAAGCGCGGCAAGCTGCATGAGCTGAACCTGTTGCTGCGCGGCGATCAGGATACGAGCTTCTTCCCGCCGGACGAACGCCTGCCGAAGGAAATCAAATATGTGATGACGCTGGACGCCGATACGCGTCTGACGCCGGAATCCGTCACCCATCTGGCCGGCAAGCTCAGCCATCCGCTGAACCGCCCGATCATTGACGAAAAGACCGGCAAGGTCATCCGAGGCTATGGCATTCTCCAGCCGCGCGTCACGCCGTCGCTGACGACCGGCGACGAAGCATCGTTCCTGCAGCGCGTCTTCTCGGTCAATCGCGGCATCGATCCTTATGTCTTTGCTGTGTCCGACACCTATCAGGACCTGCTTGGTGAAGGCACCTTCACCGGCAAGGGCCTTTACGACATCGACGCCTTCGAGGCCGCGCTGAAGGGCCGCGTGCCGGAAAACACGCTCCTCAGCCACGACCTTCTGGAAGGCGGCTATGCCCGCGCCGCGCTGGTCAGCGATGTGGAGGTGGTTGAGGATTATCCGACCGGCTACAATGTCGATGTTTCGCGCCACCATCGCTGGGCACGCGGCGACTGGCAGCTTCTGCCATGGCTGTTCTCGACCAATGCAGGCGTCAGCGCCATCACGCGCTGGAAAATGGTCGACAACCTGCGCCGCTCGCTCAACCCGATCCTGTGGCTGATTGCAGCCGTCGTCGGCTGGAGCGTGCTGCCGATCGGGCCTGCCGCCGTCTGGCAGGGCTTTCTCATCCTTTCCATGTTCGTGGCGCCGACCTTCGGGATCGTTACCAATCTCATCCCGCGCAACATGGATTATTCGCTGAAAGGCCATGCGCAGTCGGTGCTGACCGATATTGCGCTCGGCACGGCGGATGTGGCGCTGCGCACCACCTTCATCGCCCATTCGGCGTTCCTGATGGCGGACGCTATTGCGCGCACCGTCTATCGTCTGTTCGTTTCGCACCGCAACCTTCTGGAATGGCGCACGGCGGCGCAGGCGAGAACCTCTCCAGATACGCTGCTTTTCTATTTCCAGCTCATGTGGCCCGCCATGGCCATTGCGGGTCTGGCGATCTTCTTCCCCCTTGCCGCTGAAAGCCATGCCGCGCTGATCGCCGCACCTTTCGCCGTCATCTGGTTTGCCTCGCCGCTGATCGCCTGGCTCGTCAGCCGCTCGGCCAAGCCGCAGGACACGCTGGAAGTGCTTTCTTCCGACAAGTCGGACCTGCGCCGCTATGCGCGCCGGACCTGGCGTTACTTCGCCGAGTTCACCAATGAGGAAAACCACCATCTGCCGCCGGACAATTTCCAGGAAGACCCGGCGCCCATCGTCGCGCAGCGCACGTCGCCGACCAATATCGGCGTCTATCTGCTGTCGGTCATCGCCGCGCGCGATTTCGGCTGGATCGGCTTCGGCGAAACGCTGGATCGCGTCGCCGCCACCGTCAATACGCTCGAAAAGATGGAGAAGTACCAGGGCCATCTCTACAACTGGTACGAGACCAACACGCTGACGCCGATGCGGCCCCTCTATGTGTCGGCGGTGGACAGCGGCAATCTCGCCGGTCATCTGGTTACGCTGTCGTCCGCGCTGGAAGAATGGGCGGAAGCACCCTCCGTCTACATGCAGGGCGACCTCGACGGCATTCTCGATGTCAACGACATTCTTGAAGAGTCCATCGCGAAAATCCCCGACGACCGCCGGATCCTGCGTCCGCTGCGCCGCCGCCTGGAAGAGCGGATCGCCAATTTCCGCCGTGCTGTCCTGTCCATCAAGGACGAGCCGGAGACGGCATCCTTCCGCACCATCAACCTGTCGCTTTTCGCTACCGATATCGTTCGCCTGATGGATGAACTCGATGGCGAAATCGAAACCTCCGCAAGCGCGGAAGCGGTGGAATGGGCGCGCATTCTGGTCGATACCTGCAAGGCGCATACCGACGATTCCATCGGCGAGCATGACACGGACGCGCTGCGCGAGCGCCTGCGCGATCTGGCGACCCGCTCGCGCCAGCTTGCCTTCGACATGCAGTTCGGCTTCCTTGAGCGGAAGGAACGCCGCCTGCTTTCCATCGGTTTCCGCGTGCAGGAAAACGAGCTGGACGAAAGCTGCTACGATCTTCTCGCATCGGAAGCGCGTCTGGCGAGTCTGTTTGCCATCGCCAAGGGCGACGTGCCGGTCGAACACTGGTTCAAGCTTGGCCGTCTTCTGGTCCCGGTGGGCTGGAAGGGCGCTCTGCTGTCCTGGTCCGGCTCGATGTTCGAATATCTGATGCCGCCGCTGGTCATGTCGGAGCCGCTCGGTTCGCTGCTCGACCAGACCAACAAGCTCGTGGTGCAGCGCCAGATCGACTATGCGACCTCGCGCGGCCTGCCCTGGGGTATTTCGGAAGCGGCGTTCAATGCGCGCGACGCGCATATGAACTACCAGTATTCCAACTTCGGCGTGCCGAATCTCGGCCTGCAGCGCGGCCTGTCGCGCAACGCGGTCATCGCGCCCTATGCGAGCCTGCTCGCCGCGCAATACCAGCCTGCCGCCGCCGTCGCCAACCTCAAGCGTCTTGCCAAGCTCGGCGCGCTTGGACGCTACGGCTTCCACGATTCGGTGGACTTCACCCCGTCGCGTGTCCGCGAAGGCGAACTCTGCGCCGTCGTGAAGAACTACTATGCCCACCATCATGGCATGTCGATCATCGCGGTCAACAACGTGATCTTCGAAGGCCGGATGCGCGAGCGTTTCCACTCCGACCCCGTGATCGAGGCTGCCGAACTGCTGCTGCAGGAAAAGGCGCCGCGCGAAATCCCGATGATCTACGCCAAGACGGAAAACCCGATGCGCGTGGATTCCGGCGGTTTCGACGATGCGCCGATGCGGATCGTCGACAAGCCCTTCAAGGCGCCGCGCACCACGCATATGATGTCGAACGGACAATATGCGCTGATGGTGACGGCCAACGGCTCGGGCTACAGCCGCTGGCACAATTGGGACATCACCCGCTTCCACGCCGATGCGTCGGAAGACCTGCAAGGCACTTTCCTGTTCCTGCGCGACATGGAAAGCGGCTATTGGTGGTCGGCAACCGGCGAACCGGTCCGCAATCCGGATGAGGAAACCAAGACGGTCTTCACCGAGGACAAGGCGGAATTCTACAAGACCGCCGGTGATATCAAGACGGTCATGGAAGTCATCGTGTCGTCGGAATCCGATGGTGAGGGCCGCAGGCTCGACATCATCAACACCTCCGCCCGCGACCGCATGATCGAGGTCACCTCCTATGCGGAACTGGTGCTGACCGACAGCGACAGCGACGCCGCCCATCCGGCCTTTGCCAAGATGTTCGTGGAAACCGAAATCTCCGATAACGGTTCGACCATCTATGCCAAGCGCCGCAAGCGCGCGCCGTCCGATCCCGATATTCATGTCGCGCATTTCGTGACCGATCTTTCCGGCTCGATCCGCGAAACGGAAGTCGAAACCGACCGCCGTGCCTTTGTCGGACGCGGTCGTTCCTTGCGCGATGCGGCAGCCTTCGACGCCGGCGCCAAATTCACCGGCAGCCAGGGTTGCGTGCTCGATCCGATTGCTTCGGTGCGCACACGTGTCCGCGTTCCGGCGCACAAGAAGGTGAGCCTCGTGTTCTGGACCTTCGCAGGCGGCAGCCGCGATGCGGTGGAACACGCCGTGGCGACCCATCGTCACCCCGAAACCTTCGCCCGCGAATATTCCCTTTCCTGGACCTCGTCGCAGGTGCAGCTCTATCATATCGGCATCAAACCCGCAGAGGCTGCGGATTACCAGAAGGTCGCCGCCTATCTGCTCTATCCCGAGCGGACGCTGCGCCAGCCGCCTGAAACCATCGCCAGCGGCCTCGGCAAGCAGTCGGACCTGTGGCCGATGTCTATTTCGGGTGATTATCCGATCTTCGCGCTGCGCATCGACAATGAAGCGGATCTCGACGTGTTGCGCGGTGTGCTGCGTGCGCAGGAATACTGGCGCTCGAAGGGCCTCACGGTCGATGTCGTGGCGGTCAATGAGCGCGCCTTCTCCTATGCGCAGGATACGCAGCGCGCCATCGACTGGATCGTTGAAGGATTCCGGGCGCGTGGCGGCGGCCAGCCGCACATTTTCGCGGTGCGCCGCGACCAGATGAGCGACGAAAGCTACAACACGCTGCTCGCTTCGGCGCGTATCGTCATGCACGCACAGAACGGCTCGCTGGCCGAACAGTTGCGCCGCAGCGAGGAAATCACCGTCGATCTCGCCGCGCGCGATGCCAAGACCGCGATTGGCGGACAGGCTTCGAGCCAGGGGCTCGGTGCCGCCGGTCTCGCGCCCATCGCCATCGAACGCGGGACGGAAGAACGCCGCCCGGCTGTCAAGCCAGCGGTGAACCGTCCTGCTCCGGCAGGCGACGACCTCCGCTTCTGGAACGGCTATGGCGGCTTTGCCGAGGACGGCTCCTATGTGGTGCGCATCAACAATCGCACCACCACGCCGCATCCGTGGATCAATGTGATCGCCAATCCGAATTTCGGTTTCCATGTTTCGGCGGAAGGTTCGGCCTTCACCTGGGCAGGCAACAGCCGCGATTACCAGCTCACCCCATGGGCGAACGATCCGGTCACCAACCGTCCGGGCGAGGCGATCTATATCCTCGACCGTGAAACGGGCCGCACCTTTGCGCCGACCGCAAGCGTGCTGCGCGACGAGGCGGTGACTTATGAAGCGCGTCATGGCCACGGCTATTCGAGCTTCGGGGCGCAGCATGGCGAGCTGGCGCTCGACCTCACCCATATCGTGGATGCGGACAAGCCGGTGCGTCTCTCGCGCCTCACGATCACCAACAAGGGCCGCTCGAAGCGCAAGCTGCGCGTCTATGGCTATGTCGAATGGGTGCTGGGCAATGCCCGCGCCAAGAATGTGCCTTTCATCGTGCCGTCGCAGGACGAGGAACTGGGCGCGCTCTTTGCGGGCAATCCGTATCATCCCGACAAGTCAGGGCAGGTTGCTTTCTTTGCGGCGACCGAAAAGCCGCAATCCGTCACTGCCGACCGCAGTGAATTCATCGGCACCACCGGTTCGGTGGACAAGCCGGAGATCGTGCTGGCAGGCAAGGCGCTTTCGGGTACCGTTGAAGCGGGCCGCGATCCCTGTGCCGCGCTCGCCCTCGACATTGAAGTCGGGCCGGGTGAAGCCCGTGAAATTGTCTTCCTGCTCGGCAATGCCGCCGACCAGAAACAGGCAAAGGCGCTGATCACCGAGACCCGCAAGGTTTCGTTCAGCGATATGCTTGCGGCCGCGAGGCAGCAGTGGGAAGGCCTATTCGACCGCGTTCAGGTCAAGACGCCGGACCCGGCTTTCGATCTTCTGGTCAATGGCTGGCTGCCCTATCAGGCAATCGCCTGCCGCATCTGGGCGCGCGCCGCCTTCTATCAGGCAAGCGGTGCGTTCGGCTTCCGCGATCAGTTGCAGGACACGCTGTCGCTGCTGCTCATCGATCCGAGGCTTGCCCGTGCGCAGATCCTCAACGCCGCATCGCGCCAGTTCCCGGAAGGCGATGTCCAGCATTGGTGGCTGCCGGCAACGGGTGCTGGCGTCCGCACGCTCATCTCGGACGATGTCGTCTGGCTCGGCTATGGCACCTCGCTCTATGTGGAGACGACGGGCGACCGCGCCATCCTCGACGAAAAGCTGCCGTTCCTCGAAGGGCGCAAGCTGGAGGAGGGCGAACATGATGCCTTCTATCAGCCGGAAATCTCCAGGCAGACAGCAAGCCTCTACGAGCATTGCGCGCTGGCGCTCGACCTCGCCGTCGCGCGCACCGGCAAGCACGGCCTGCCGCTGATGCTTGGCGGCGACTGGAACGACGGCATGAATCTCGTCGGTGTGAAGGGCGAGGGCGAGAGCGTTTGGCTCGGCTGGTTCCTCGCCTATACGCTCGGCAAGTTCATTCCGATTGCCGAAGCACGCAAGGACGTAAAGCGCGTCGACATATGGAAGGCACATCTGGAAAGCCTGACGGCTGCGCTCGACCGCGACGGTTGGGACGGCGAATGGTATCGCCGCGGCTTCTTCGATAACGGCGCGCCGCTTGGCTCCAAGGACAGCGATGAATGCCAGATCGATGCCATCGCCCAGTCGTGGAGCGTGCTGTCCGGCGTGGCCGATCCGAAACGCGCCGAACAGGCGATGGCGTCGCTCGAAAAATACCTGCTGGATGACGAGGGCGAATTGCTGCGTCTGTTCACGCCGCCTTTCGACAAGACCGTGCAGGAGCCGGGCTATATCAAGGGCTATCCGCCGGGTGTCCGCGAGAATGGCGGCCAGTACACCCATGGCGCGACCTGGGCGATCATGGCGCTTGCCCGCATGGGCAGGGCGGCGGAAGCCTGGAAGCTCTTCTCGCTCATCAGCCCGGTCAACCATGGTCGCAATCCGGATATCTACCGCGTCGAGCCCTATGTGATCGCAGCCGACATCTATTCCGTCGAGCCGCGTCGCGGGCAGGGCGGCTGGACCTGGTATACCGGCTCTGCCGGCTGGTTCTACCGCGTGGCAACCGAGGGTATCCTCGGCGTCACCAAACGCGGCGACCGCCTGCATCTCGACCCGGCCCTGCCGCCGGAATGGGATGGCTATGAAGCGGAACTCCGCTTCGGCGAAGCGCTCTACCGCGTGAAGGTCGTGGCCGGTGGCAAGGACAAGGCGGTCAAGCTCAATGGCCGCAAGATCGGCAAGCCGGAAGAGGGCGTGCCGATCAAGCCGGACGGCGAACATGAAATCGTCGTAGAGCTTCCCAAACAGAAGTGAACCGATTAAAAAGGCGGGTGAAAAACCCGCCTTTCTTTTTGCTGCAATTCCTCTGGGGCGGTTGCAGTACAAGTTCATGCAATGGAGGCCGTCATGGCCAAGACTGATATTGCGCGCCGCGTCTACAATCACGCATGGAAGCTCGATCCTATCGTCCGCAGCCTTCTGGACACGGACTTCTACAAGCTTCTGATGCTGCAGATGATCTGGGGCCTCTACCCCAAGGTGGATGCAACCTTCTCGCTCATCAACCGCACCACTTCCGTGCGCCTTGCCGATGAGATCGATGAGGGCGAATTGCGCGCACAGCTCGACCATGCCCGCACACTGCGTTTCTCCAAGAAGGAAATGATCTGGCTGGCGGGTAACAGCTTCTATGGCCGCAAGCAGATTTTCCAGCCCGAATTCCTGAACTGGCTTCATGATTTTCAGTTGCCGGAATATGAGCTGCGCCGCAAGGACGGGCAGTACGAGCTGCATTTCCATGGCGCCTGGTCGCATACGACCATGTGGGAAATTCCCGCACTTGCCATCATCAACGAGCTGCGCTCGCGCGCGGCGATGAAAAACCTCGGTCCCTTCTCGCTCGACGTGCTCTATGCGCGCGCCAAGGCAAAGATGTGGAGCAAGGTCGAACGCCTGCGCCAGCTTCCGGGCCTCAAGATTTCCGACTTCGGCACGCGCCGCCGCCATTCCTTCCTGTGGCAGCGCTGGTGCGTCGAGGCGCTGAAGGAAGGCATCGGCGATGCCTTCACCGGCACCAGCAATGTGCTTCTGGCCATGGATACGGACCTCGAAGCACTGGGCACCAATGCGCATGAATTGCCGATGGTGCTGGCGGCCCTTGCAAGGAATGACGATGAACTGCGTTCCGCGCCCTATCGCGTCCTGCAGGACTGGAACCGCTACTATGGCGGCAATCTTCTGATCGTGCTGCCCGATGCTTTCGGCACGGCTGCCTTCCTGCGCAATGCGCCGGACTGGGTTGCCGACTGGACCGGCTTCCGCCCCGACAGCGCCCCGCCCATCGAAGGCGGCGAGCGCATCATCGAATGGTGGAAGTCACGCGGCAAGGACCCGCGCGAAAAGCTGCTGATCTTTTCCGACGCGCTTGATGTGGATACGATCGAGGAAACCTATCGTCACTTCGAGGGGCGCGTGCGCATGAGCTTCGGCTGGGGCACCAACCTCACCAATGATTTCGCGGGCTGCGCCCCGAAGGAAATCGAGGGGCTGAACGCCATCTCGCTCGTCTGCAAGGTGACGGATGCCAACGGCCATCCGGCGGTCAAGCTTTCCGACAATCCGCAAAAGGCGACCGGCGACCCCAAGGAAGTGGCGCGCTATCTCAAGTTCTTCGGAAATGAGGAACGGGTGGAGCAGCTCGTCCGCGTGTGACGAGCTGCAACGCGCTTAATCCTTTGTTTTGACGCGCATCTTTCCGAAAACCGTTTCACGCTTTTCGGGATGCGTTGCTATTCCATCAGCCGTGCGGTGCCGGAAACGCGGATGGAACCACCGCGCTCATTGCCGATCTGGGCGCGCAGGTGCGAAGGGCTGCCCATATCCTCGCCCTGAAAGACTTCGATCTCACCGCCATGCGGCCAGCCGCTGTCGCGCAGATAAGCGGCAAAGGCAGCGGTCGCGGCACCGGTGGCCGGGTCTTCATAAACGCCGCCCGATGCAAACGGGTTGCGGCTGTGGAAGCGTCTCGGCGTCTCGGAATAGATGAGCAGGATCGTCGTCCAGCCCTGCCGGTTCATCAGGGTTCGCCCGCGCGCCATGTCGTAATGCATCGAGGCAAGCCTCTCGCGGGAACGAAGCGGCAGCACGATATGATCCGCACCGGCGTGGATCAGCGCGGGAGCAAGGCCGGGCGCCAGATCGTCCTTTTCAAAGCTGAACAGCGCCAGCGCCTGCTCCACTTCCGCATCGTTGGCAGCGCGCTGGCGGGTTGGCGGCGATTGCAGGCTGGCGGCGAACAACTCGCCTTCCTTGCGGCCATCGACGCTGATATCGCCATTGTTGAGCTTGAGCGCGAAACGCCCGTCGCCCTCGCGCATGGCCAGCGCAGCGCCGAGCGCAATGGTGGCATGGCCGCAGAAGGGAACTTCCATTTCCGGCGCAAAATAACGAACGCGCCAGCTGTCGCCTTCCGGCGCTGCAAAGGCGGTTTCGGAAAAGCCGACATCCTTGGCGATCTTCTGCATGTCTTGCGGGGAGGGCAGGTGATCGGCAATCAGCACTCCAGCGGGATTGCCGCCCTGATTGCCTTGCGAAAAGGCTGCAATGCGCAACACGTCCATGGTTTCTCCTCGCCAGTCTGATTCGTGTCCCGCCCCTCCCTATAAAGAGCGTGAAATGTGGCTGGTCAAGCTGTCTGTCGGCTAGCGGAAACTATCAACAGCATGGGCCGCTCCATTTCCTCCGACAGCCCCGGCCATGCCTCGATCTGCTCCGCTGAGGGGCGCCATTCCTCCAGGCGATTGATGGCAAATCCTAAATCGATCAGGGCGTTGACCGTGGTGCTGAGACGGCGGTGATATTTGATGACGCCTTCGGCCAGCCAGTCGGTCCGCCGCTCACCCTCCACGGCATAATGATCGACAGGCCAGTGCTTCCCGCCATTCTGGTCTTCGATCCAGCCCGGCGCCAGCGGTGCCATGAAAATCGGATGCTCGATCGTGAACACGAAACGGCCTTCCGGCCGCAAAGCCGCACGGATCGTTTTCAAAAGGCGCGGGAAATCGCGAATATAATGAAACGCCAGCGAACTATAGACGAGATCGAAGCTCGCTTCGGGAAGTTCCAGCTCTTCCATGTCCGCCTGAACATAGCGGACAGCTTCATCCGGCGTGTCGCGGCGCGCGCGTTCGAGCATGTTTTCCGAAAGATCATAACCGATGACAGAAGCCGCGCCCTGTTCGCGGGCGAAGCGGGCGAACCAGCCGAAACCGCAACCGAGATCGGCAACGTCACGGCCTGTCAGGTCGGGCAGAAGGGAACGGACAAAGGGCCATTCCGGTGCGCCGTCCAGCCCGTGGACCGAGCGCGGCAACTGGCTGTAGGCAGTGAAGAAATCGTCGCGGTCATAAATGTTCTGGGCCATGGTCTATCGTTCGGTCAGTGCGAGTTTGGCCCCGAGCGCGACGAAGGCGGCTGCAAAGCTGCGGCGCATCCATGCGAGCACGGCGGGGCGTGAGATGATCTGGTTACGGACGGCAGCGGCAAAGACACCGTAGATCGCAAACACCACGAATGTCATGGCCATGAAGACGAGCGACAGTTCGACCATGCGCGCCACCGTTGCGCCCTGCTGCGTATTCACGAATTGCGGCAGGAAGGCAAAGAAGAATATCGACAGTTTGGGGTTGAGAAGGTTGACGAGGATCGCAGACCGGATGACTTCCCGGTCTGAACGCGGCGCGTCATCGGTCTCGATTTTCAACGTGCCGTGCTCCTTGAGCGTCATCCAGGCCATATAGAGCAGATAGGCGACGCCCGCATATTTGATCAGCTCGAAAGCCAGTGCGCTGGCATGGAGCAGGGCAGCAAGCCCGGTCACGGCAGCCAGCATGTGCGGCACGATGCCAAGCGTGCAGCCGAGCGCGGCAATGACTGAGGCGCGTGCGCCACGGGAAAGGCCTGCCGCAAGCGTTACCAGCACGCCGGTGCCCGGCGACGCAACTATGATGAAGGATGTCAGCAGAAATTCGATGCTCATGATGCGTCAGCTTTCCTTTGCGCATTGTCCGCGCAAAACCGCTTCGCACTTTTGCTGGAAATGCCCTTAATGGTAATGGCGAACTGGCAATGCTCGTGCGGGCATCATGTCACGGCTTTGCCGTGCGTCAATCCTTCATCTCATGCGCCCATGGCGGGTTCGCCCCTGCGCGGGCGACGGTTACGGCAGCAGCCCGCACCCCTAGCGCGACAGCGGAATGAATCTGGTCTTCGGTAAGGTCCGCGAGCGCATCCTTGTCGAGTAGGCCCTGATTGTGAAGGCTGGCGAGAATGCCCGCATTGACCGTATCGCCTGCGCCAACCGTGTCGACCACGTCCACTTTCACGCCGGGCACGCGCACGGTTGCCCGCGCGGTATAGGCCTCGGCCCCATGCGCACCCTTGGTGATGACCACCAGTTTAGGCCCAAGCTTCAGCCATTCGGCGGCGATTTCATCGTGGCTGCCCTTTTCGCCGAACCAGTCCAGGTCTTCGTCGGAAAGCTTGACGATATCGGCAAGCGCGATCATGCGCTTCATGCGGGCCAGATGCCTTTCGCGGTCAGTGATGAAGCTGGTGCGGATATTCGGATCGAGGAACATGACCCGCTTAGGCGCCTCGCGCGTCATCAACGCCTCATAGACACTGCCGCACGGCTCGGAAAACAGGCTGATGCAGCCAAACAGCATGGCGTCGACAGTGTCGTCGACATAGGGCATGTCGCTCTCGGCCAGCATGCGGCCCGCCGTGTTCTCGTCGTAGAAGGCGTAGCGGGCCTGCCCATCCACCAGACGCACGAAAGCCAGTGTCGTCGGACGATCCGAGATGGCGGCGAAGGAATAATCGACATTGGAGCGCGCCAGCGTGTCGCGCAATATCTCGCCGAAAAAATCCGACGAGATGCCCGAGAAAAATCCGGTCGGAACGTCGAGACGCCCAAGCGCAATGGCCGTATTGAAAACCGAACCGCCTGCAAAGGGCTGAAACGCGGTCTCGCCCGCTGCGGTTTCACGGGGCAGCATGTCGATCAGGGATTCACCGCAGCAAAGGATCATCGGTCGTTTCTCTGGTTCTAAATCGATTGAATGGAGATAAACAAAAAGCGCGGAGAATTTCAATCTCCGCGCCTTGCATGGTGTCAGACGTGCTGGCCGCCATTGATATGGATTTCCGAGCCGGTCACATAGGATGAGGCTTCGGAGCAAAGGAAGTATATGGTTTCCGCCACTTCCGATGTCTTGCCGAGGCGGCGCATGGGAAGCTGTTCAACCAGCTTGTCGGTTCCCGGCGAAAGGATCGCCGTATCGATCTCGCCCGGCGCGATGGCATTGACGCGAATGCCATAGGGGCCGAAATCGGATGCCATCTCGCGGGTAAGCGCGGCGAGTGCGGCCTTGGATGTCGCATAGGCTGTGCCAGCGAAGGGGTGCACGCGGCTGCCAGCTATAGAGGTCACATTGACGACCGAGCCTTGCGCCGCTTCCAGTTCCTTGAACAGGCCGCGCGCCAGCATGATCGGGGCCATGAAGTTCACCTGAAACACGTCGCGCCAGACCGCCATCGGCGTTTCGATGGAATTCATGCGGCGTCCGCCTTCCGCCTTGGGCGAAATGCCGGCATTGTTGACCAGTGCATGAAGCTTGCTGCCATCGGCTTCGAGGCGGCGGCGGATTTCGGCAATTGCCTTGCCGACATCCTCCTGATCGGCGAGGTCCACCTTGATGTGATCTTCCGGGCCGGCCGGCCACGGGCAATTGTCGGAAAAATCCTGTCGCGAGCAGGTGATGACGCGCCACCCGGCGCGCGAAAAGCGCTTCACTGTCGCGTGGCCGATACCACGGCTGGCGCCGGTCAGGACCAGCGTCTTGCGTTCGGCATCTGCCTTGGAAGTATCGGAACCGGCAACGTCTGTTTTGGTGACTGGGGACATGGAAACCTCGCTCTCCGATCTTGAATAGACCAAGCCGCTCAAGATTTCGAGGGGAATCGGAGCACATTCTGAAAAGTGAGAGCTACTGCATGGTTCACCAGTTCCCGGTGAGTGAAATTCATCGGGAACCGGCGCTCATGGCTTGCTCAGCGCGGAACGTATTGCTCCAGCTCCGGCAACAGGACGACGCTTTCCTGCTCGTTTGGATCGGTTCGCGCTATTATGGCTGTCGCGGGCTTGTCGCTGAGATTGGCCGGAAGATGCGGGACGCCTGCCGGAATGTAGAACATCTCCCCTTCGCGAACGATGACATGCTCCTCAAGCTTTTCGCCGAACCAGCAATGCGTTTCGCCGGAAAGTGCATAGATCGCCGTCTCGTGGGAAGCATGAAGATGGGCCTTGGCGCGGGCACCCGGCGGGATGGTCAGAAGATGCATGCAAATGCCTTCCGAACCGACAGTTTCGGCTGCAATTCCTTCAAAATAATCAAGGCCCTGTTTCCCGGAATAAGTGTTTCCGGGACGGACGATCCGGCAGACCGGTTTCGATGAACTATTCATTCTCTGCCTTCCTTCTAAAATGACTTTTGTTGCTAAGGTCTATTGCGAGTTCCCCATTATGATATCGAGCAGTGTCGTGGATTTTCCCGATTGTTGCGGTTGTCCGCCGCCGACATCCCCGGGGGGCAACGGACGGAAATCGTCATTGGCATTGGCCGGGTAGGCCACAGCACCGGGCTGCTGGACGGTGCCGCGCATCGTGGAATCCGGGGCAGGCGGCCAATAGCCGTCATCGCCATTACCCGCCATCGGCTGGCCGCCATAGGGATCCTGCGGCATCATGCTTGGATCGTAAGGTGCATTCGGGTCGATGCCGTCGCTGCCGCCGGGAACGATGTTCTGGATGTCGTAATGGCCGGGAAGCTCGGCGATCGGCACGCCCTTGTGCGCTTCCTTCATGAAGCTTTTCCAGGCGGCGACCGGCAAGGTCGCGCCGAACACGCGCTTCATGCCCTTGCCATCGTCATTGCCGAACCACACGCCGGTCGTGAGGTTGGCGGTATAGCCGACGAACCATGCATCGCGGAAATTCTGGCTGGTGCCGGTCTTGCCTGCGGCGGGCCAGCCGAAGGCGGCGCGCTTTGCGGTCCCGTCTTCGACGGTGCGCCGCAGCATCGCGTTCATCATGCCCACATTGCGCTCGTCTATGACGCGCGGCCCGACGCCATCTTCCTTCTGGTAGAGAACCTTGTCCTCGGAATCGGTCACTTTGGTTATGAAATAGACCGGCGCGCGATAGCCTCCATTGGCAAATGGCACATAAGCATCGGTCAGTTCCAGCAATGTCACTTCCGATGTGCCAAGCGCCAGCGAGGCGTTGGCCTCGAGTTTCGACTGAACGCCGAGCCGGTGCGCCGTGTCGATCACGGTCTGCGGACCGACTTCCATGACGAGCTGTGCGGCGACGGAGTTCAGCGAGTGGGAAAGTGCTGTGGCCAACGTCACCTGCCCCATATATTTGCCGTTGTCATTGCTGGGGGTCCATTTGCCGATGCGGACCGGTGCGTCGTTGCGCACGGAGTCCGGTGTGCGGCCCTGTTCAAGCGCCGTCAGATAGACGAAGGGCTTGAAGGAGGAGGCGGGCTGGCGGCGGGCATCCGTCACACGGTCGAACTGGCTGGTGGCATAATCGACCCCGCCGACCATGGCGCGAACCGCGCCGGTGCTGTCGATGGAAACCAGCGCGCCCTGGCTCGCATTCATCTTTTTGCCGTTCTGGGAAATCTGGTCCTTGATAGCCTCTTCGCCTGCGCGTTGCAGGTTGAGATCGATCGTGGTGTGAACGGTAATGTCGTCCTTCGCCTCACCGATCAGTTCGGGCAGCGCGGCCACCACCTTGTCGGCGACATAGTTTTCCGAGCCCTGCCAGTAGGAAGGCGCCCGTGTCGGCGGTTCGCTTTCGGCGATGGCCATCTGGCTGTCGTCGATCATGCCTTCCTCACGCATCGCGCCCAGCACCAGCTTGGCGCGCGCGGCGGCGGCTTCCGGATCGCGGGCAGGCGACAGGCGTGACGGAGCCTTCAGGAGACCGGCCAGGGTCGCCGCTTCCATCAGGTTCACCTCCTTGGCGGACTTGTTGAAATAACGCCGCGAGGCTGCATCGACGCCGAAAGCGCCGGAACCGAGATAAACCCGGTTCAGATACATCTCCAGAATCTGGTCCTTGGTGTATTTGTGCTCCAGCCACAGGGCGAGCATGACTTCCTGCACCTTGCGTTCCAGCGTGCGGTCGGGCGAAAGAAACAGGTTCTTGGCAAGCTGCTGCGTGAGGGTCGAGCCGCCCTGAACGGCGCGACCAGAAACGACATTGGTTACAACCGCGCGGGCAAGGCCGATGGGGTCGATGCCGAAATGCGAATAGAAGCGGCGATCCTCGATGGCGATGACGGCCTTCGGGATGAAAGGAGACATCTCCTGCAGGGTGACCGCCTCGCCGCCGGTCGTGCCGCGATTGGCGATCAGGTTGCCGTTGACGTCGACGATGCGCACATTGGGCGGACGATCGGGAATGGCCCAGTCGGTCGTCGGTGGCATCTTGGCCGCGAAATAGACCAGCATGCTCGCAAAGGCGATGCCGCCCCACAGACCCAGCACCAGGCACCAGTAGATCGAGCGGCGCACAAAGCCGAAGAAGCCACGCGGCTTCTTCTTGCCGCGGCGCGAGGCGCGCGGTTCCGGTCCATCCGATTGCCTGCGTCGGCGCTGCTGCGAGCGAGCCATGCGGTCCTCCTCGTCTACGCGAAAAACCTCATCGTCTTCTTTCTCTTCGCCACCGAAGGAAGGTTCGATGCGCCGGTTTTTGTCGTCACGCGATGCCATGTCAGTCTGGAGCCGCCCACCCGATTGCCGGTCCATGCCGTGATGCGGACCGGTCATTTTGAACAATGTCTGCGTGCTTTACGGGGTTTTGCGCCGCAAAAGCAAATAGGGCCTAATGCGGTGCAGGGTAAATGCGGCAGTTTAAAGGGACGTAAATCTTCAATGCACAAAAAAAGGCCCCACCGGAGTGGGGCCTTTCACAATCACAAGCTGCCTGGAGCTTAGAACTTGTATGCGACGCCGAGGCGAACTTCGTTGGTCTTGAAGTCCTGATTGATGTTCAGGCCACCGAAGTCGATGTCCTTGTCGCCGTAGTCGGTGTAGCGATATTCAAGGCGAACGATCAGGTTGTCGGTCGCGGCGTAATCCACGCCGGCACCTGCGGTCCAGCCGGTGAGCGTCTTGCTTTCGGAGAAGCTGCCGATATTGTCGATGCTGCCGCTGTTCTTGATGTTGCCGAAGGCCACACCGCCAGCAAGGTAAGGCATGAAGCGATCAACCGCATAGCCGACGCGGGCGCGAACGGCACCGGACCAGCGAAGCTTGGTTTCGAAATCGCCAACTGGGACGCCGCCGGCGAATACGTCGATATCCTTGGAGACGTCGTTATAGGTCACGTCGCCGTCGATACCGAGAACGACGTTGTTGCCGAGGTCGAAGTTATAACCGGCATAAACGCCGCCGAGGAAACCATCCGGCTTGACATTGCCATAGCTGAACGCATCGCCGTCGAAGTTCGACTTGCCCCAGCCGTAGCCGATCTGGCCACCAATATAGGCGCCGGTCCAGGTGAAGGACGGAGCAACTACAACAGGAGCTGGTTCCTGTTCGATGACGGCGTCGGCAGCCTTTGCGCCCGTAGCGGCCACAAGGGCGACAGTCGATGCAAGAAGAAGGGCCTTGAGCTTCATGATAAACCTCCTGAAGGAAAGTCTCAGAACCAATATTTATCCCCAATATAAGCGATTGCTGTCAAAAGTCTGTAGCAAACGGGACACAGCAAGGGGAATGTCGCCCCCGCAGTACACGTTCCCGTGATCCGCTTGTGATGAGTCTCGACCGGAGACAGGCGCAATATGGCGCAGGCAGGCGCAAGTTCTTCGGGATGTGATTATGCCGCCATTCAGGTTATAGAGGGCAGGAAAACTTGCGGGGAACATGGAAATGCATGGCATGACGGGCGTAAGGGAGCGGGTCGACTGGGTCGATATTGCAAAGGGCATCTGCATCATCTTCGTGGTCATGATGCATTCGACGCTCGGCGTGGAGAAGGCTGCCGGTGCGCAAGGCTGGATGCACTATGTGGTGGCCTTCGCCAAGCCCTTCCGCATGCCGGATTTCTTCATGATTTCAGGCCTGTTCCTCGGTCTCGTCATTGACCGGCCCTGGCGGCGCTATCTCGACCGCAAGGTGGTGCACTTCCTCTATTTCTACATTCTTTGGCTCACGATCCAGTTCGCATTCAAGGCACCCGGCATCGCCAGCGAAGCCGGAATTTCGGGTGTGGTGAATGCCTATCTGATGGCTTTCATCGAGCCGTTCGGCACGCTCTGGTTCATCTATATCCTGCCCGTTTTCTTCATTGCGACGCGGCTGTTGAAGCGCGTTCCGGCGGGGGTGACCTTTACGGTGCTGGCACTGCTGGAAATCCTGCCGATCCACACCGGCTGGGTCATGGTGGACGAGTTCTGCTCGCGGTTCGTCTATTTCTATGCGGGCTATGCCTTTGCTCCCGCCATCTTCCGGGTTGCAGACTGGCTGCGCCAGCGACCACTCATCGGCATTGCCGGACTGCTCGTCTGGGGGCTCGTCGAATATATGCTCATCTTCATGCCGGTGCCGGAAAGTCTCGCCGCGCTGATATCGCCGGCAGGTGATCTTCTGGACGGACGCGGCGCGGTCAGCGATCTGCCGGTCGTCTCACTCCTGCTGGGTCTGGTGGGGGCGCTGGCGATCATCTCCATCTCCTCGCTCTTGAGCCTTCTGCCAGCTGGCAGCTGGCTGCATCGGGGCCTGAGCTGGCTCGGCGCGCATTCGATCGTCGTCTATCTGGCTTTCTTCCTGCCGATGGCCATTGCCCGCACGGTGCTGCTGAAACTCGACGTGGGCGATATCGGTACCGTCTCGCTTCTGACCACGGCGAGCGGCGTCGTCGGTCCGGTCATTCTTTATGGCCTTATCCAGTGGAGCGGCTACGGTCGGTTTCTGTTCCGCCGTCCGGCCTGGGCCTATATCGATGAGGTTCCGCAAAAGAAAACGGCGGCTGCCGCCGCCGTTTGATGGTTGAAGAGCTTTTCACGCAAGCCTCAGCTATGCGCGAAAATATCGTCTTCCGGCCAGCCCATGAGATCGAGTTCCGAGCGTGTCGGCAGGAACTTGAAGCAGGCTTCGGCCTGCTTGGCACGGCCGTCGCGCTCTAGCCGCTGCTCAAGCACGGCTTTCAGGCGATGCAGGTAAAGCACGTCAGAAGCCGCATATTCGAGCTGTGCCGCCGACAGCGTCTCCGCCGCCCAGTCCGACGATTGCTGCTGCTTGGAAATCGAAACGTCGAGAAGCTCGTTGCAAAGCTCCTTCAGACCGTGACGGTCCGTATAGGTACGGGTCAGCTTCGATGCGATCTTTGTGCAGAACACGGGCTGCGGCATGGTGCCGAATGCGCGCGCCAGTACGGCTAGGTCGAAGCGACCGAAATGAAAGATCTTGGTGATCGAGCGATCTTTCAGAAGCTTGACCAGATTTGGCGCTTTCTTTTGTCCTGCTTCGATCTGGATCACATCCGCCGTGCCGTCGCCGGGCGAAATCTGCACCACGCAAAGCCGGTCGCGATGCGGGTTCAGGCCCAGCGTTTCGGTGTCGATGGCGACCGCATCGACCTGATAATGATCGAGGTTCGGCAGATCGTTCTTATGAAAACGGATTGTCATTTAACTGTCCTTATTTGGCGGCGATAGCCGCCATGATGCGTGCCCTACTTGGCGGCGATAGCCGCCATAATGCGGGCCCATGAGCGCTGTCCCTTATGGAAGGAGTTCAACTCGTATTTTTCGTTGGGCGAATGGATGCGGTCATCTTCGAGACCGAAGCCGACCAGCAGCGACTCCATGCCGAGGAACTTGTCGAAATCGCCGACAATCGGGATCGAGCCGCCCATGGCGATCAGCACGGCTGGCTTCGGCCATTCGTCGGAAAGCGCGTCCTTGGCCTTGGAAACGAGCGGTGAATCATAGGGCAGCTGGATGGCGGGCGAGCCGCCATGCGGATGGAACTCCACCGAACAGTCGGCGGGCACGCGTTCCTTGACGAAGGTGCGGAAGGATTCGCGAATCTTGACCGGGTCCTGGCTGTGGACGAGGCGGAACGAAACCTTGGCGGAAGCCTGTGCGGCGATGACTGTCTTGAAGCCTTCGCCGGTATAGCCGCCGGTAATGCCGTTGACTTCCGCCGTTGGCGCGCCCATGTCAGTTCCAGCACGCTGCGGCCTTTCTCACCGGACGGGATGGAAAGTCCAATCGGACCGAGGAAATTTTCCGCCGTGCGGCCGAGGCTTTCCCAGGACTTCAGGATCTGCGTCGGGGTTTCTTCTACGCCCTCGTAGAAGTCAGGCACCGTCACGCGCCCGGTTTCGTCGTGCAGGTCAGCCAGAATCCTGGTCAGGATATGGATCGGGTTTGCCGCAGCACCGCCGAAGAAGCCGGAATGCAGATCGCGGTCTGCTGCCTTGATGACGATTTCTTCGCCCACGAGGCCACGCAGGCCAACGCTGATCGCAGGCGTTTCCGCATCCCACATGGCCGTGTCGCAGACAAGCGCCACATCGGCTTTCAGTTCCTGCTTGTTGGCGTCGAGGAAAGGCTTGAGCGATGGAGAACCGGATTCTTCCTCGCCTTCAAACAGCAGCGTTACCTTGACTGGCAGATTGCCATTCACTGCCTTATAGGCCCGGCAGGCTTCCACAAAGGTCATGAGCTGGCCCTTGTCGTCGGATGTACCGCGTCCGGTCAGAATCTTGCGGCCGTTTCCCACATCCTTGATCGCAGGCTCGAACGGGTCGTTTTCCCAAAGATTGAGCGGGTCGACCGGCTGCACGTCATAATGGCCGTAGAACAGCACATGCGGGGCATCGGGTGTCGCGCCTTCATGATGGGCAACCACCATCGGATGGCCGGGCGTATCGCGCACGCTCGCATCGAAGCCGATCGTCTTCAAATCCTCGACCAGCCATTCGGCGGCCTTGCGGCAGTCGGCCTTGTAGGCCGGATCGGTGGAAATCGACTTGATCCGCAGGAGATCGAACAGGCGATCGAGACTCTTGTCGAGATTGTTGTCGAGATGGGCGAGGACTTTGTCGAGCGATGGCGCAGACGATTGCTGGGACATGAAGATTTCCTGACGAGTCGTAACGTAAACTGGCGGCACACTACAACCAGCGTCGTCAAGAAGAAACCCAATTTGAAGGAAAGCCGTTCTCCGAAAAATGAATTGGCCGTTACGGTGAGGGGGGTACCGTAACGGCCATATCACTACACTCAAAGCGGCAGCCCGGAGAGGGGAAATGAGGCTGCCGCTAACATCCGGCATCCAACGGGGGACGGGTCAGAAAACCGGCGACCGACGAACTGTCGATGACCTGGATTTGGCCTTTCAACTGTGGCTATTCAAGGGCGTGGAAGATTACAAATCTGTAACAAACCCGTTATCGCGACGTGATCGGTTTCTTTCACGTGGACGGTTGTTTCTCCTGACAAGGGAGCGGTTTCCTTTGGCGCCGCTTTCCTCTAATTCTACCGTATGAAAAAAGGCGATCATCTCTTTCTCGTTGACGGCTCGGGTTACATTTTCCGCGCCTATCATGCCCTGCCACCGCTGACCCGCAAGACGGACGGTCTGCCGGTCGGCGCCGTCTCGGGCTTCTGCAACATGTTGTGGAAGCTCCTGAAGGATGCGCGCAACACGGATGTGGGCGTGGTGCCGACCCATTTCGCGGTTATCTTCGACTATTCGTCGAAGACCTTCCGCAACGAGCTTTATCCCGATTACAAGGCCAACCGTACCGCGCCGCCGGAAGACCTGATCCCGCAGTTCGGTCTCATCCGTCAGGCGACGCGCGCCTTCAACCTGCCCTGCATCGAGAAGGAGGGTTTCGAGGCCGACGACCTGATCGCGACCTACGCCCGCATTGCGGCGGAAGCGGGCGGCGATGTCACCATCGTCTCGTCCGACAAGGACCTCATGCAGCTCGTGACGCCAAGCGTGTCGATGTATGACAGCATGAAGGACAAGCAGATTTCGATCCCGGAAGTGATCGAGAAATGGGGCGTTCCGCCGGAAAAGATGATCGACCTGCAATCGCTGACCGGCGACAGCACCGACAATGTGCCGGGCATTCCCGGCATCGGCCCAAAGACCGCGGCGCAGTTGCTGGAGGAATTCGGCGATCTCGACACGCTTCTGGCCCGCGCCTCGGAAATCAAGCAGAACAAGCGCCGCGAGAATATTCTGGCCTTTGCCGACCAGACCAAGATTGCGCGCGAACTGGTGACGCTCAAGAACGACGTGCCGCTGGATGTCGATCTGGACGGGCTTGTGCTGGAGCCGCAGAACGGGCCGAAACTGATCGGTTTCCTCAAGGCCATGGAATTCACCTCGCTTACGCGCCGTGTTGCCGAGGCGACTGATACGGATGCTTCCTCGGTGGAGCCGAGCCATGTGGAGACCGGCTGGGGCGCCGATGCGTCCACTGCCGACCTTCACGGGCCGGACATGGATATTCCGCTGAAGGCGGATGGCGAAGTGACGGTCGTGGCCGTGACGGCAACGGTGACCGTTTCCACAACAGAAGCCGGCTACACACCGACCGCGCTTGCTGACAGACGCGCGGAAGCGGCGCGTGCGCAAAAGGTCGATACCAGCGCCTATACCTGTATTCGCGATATCGCGACATTGAAGCTGTGGCTCGCCGAAGCAGTGGAAATCGGCCTCATGGCTTTCGACACGGAAACCACTTCCGTCGATCCGATGCAGGCGGAACTGGTCGGCTTTTCGCTGGCGCTTGCGCCGGGCAGAGCCGCTTACATTCCGCTTCAGCACAAATCCGGCGCGGGCGATCTTCTGGGCGGCGGCATGGTGGAGGGACAGATTCCGCTGGGCGAGGCGCTGGCCGCCTTGAAGACGGTGCTTGAAGACGCTTCGGTCCTCAAGATCGCGCAGAACATGAAATATGACTGGCTGATCATGCGGCGCTATGGGATCAACACCGTGTCGTTCGACGATACGATGCTGATTTCCTATGTGCTGGACGCAGGCACCGGCAGCCACGGCATGGACCCGCTGTCCGAACGCTGGCTCGGTCACACGCCGATTGCCTACAAGGACGTGGCGGGCAGCGGCAAGAGTTCGGTCACGTTCGATATGGTCGATATCGACCGGGCGACGGCCTATGCGGCGGAAGATGCCGATGTCACACTGCGCCTCTGGCAGGTGTTAAAACCCCGCCTCGCCGCAGAAGGGCTGATGTCGGTTTATGAACGTCTGGAGCGTCCGCTGGTCGATGTGCTGGCGCGCATGGAAGAGCGCGGCATCGCCGTCGACCGTCAGGTGCTTTCGCGTCTTTCCGGCGATCTGGCGCAGGCTGCTGCGGCCTATGAAGACGAGATCTACGAACTGGCAGGCGAGAGGTTTACCATCGGTTCGCCCAAGCAGCTTGGTGATATTCTGTTCGGCAAGATGGGCCTGCCCGGCGCATCCAAGACCAAGACCGGCCAATGGTCCACCTCCGCGCAGGTGCTGGAAGATCTTGCCGCCGAGGGCCACCCGCTGCCCCGCA
Organism: Brucella sp. RRSP16; assembly: GCF_052246815.1. NCBI lineage: Bacteria > Pseudomonadati > Pseudomonadota > Alphaproteobacteria > Hyphomicrobiales > Brucellaceae > Brucella > Brucella sp. RRSP16. The sequence goes on along the minus strand of NZ_JBQQAM010000002.1, from coordinate 469,272 downwards.
AGATCGTGGACTGGCGACAGCTCACCAAGCTCAAATCCACCTATACCGATGCGTTGCCGGGGTTCATAAACCCTGCAACCAGACGCGTTCATACATGCTATGCGATGGCGTCCACCTCGACCGGTCGCCTGTCGTCATCCGATCCCAACCTGCAGAATATTCCGGTGCGCACGGCAGAGGGCCGCAAGATCAGGACGGCCTTCATCGCCGAACCCGGCAACAAGCTGATCTCTGCAGACTACAGCCAGATCGAGCTGCGTGTGCTGGCGCATGTCGCAGATATCGCGCAACTGAAGCAGGCCTTTGCAGACGGCATCGACATTCACGCCATGACCGCATCCGAGATGTTCGGTGTGCCGGTGGAGGGCATGCCTTCGGAAGTGCGCCGCCGCGCCAAGGCGATCAATTTCGGCATCATCTACGGCATTTCAGCCTTCGGTCTGGCGAACCAGTTGTCGATCCCGCGCGAGGAAGCCGGGCAATATATCCGCACCTATTTCGAGCGCTTCCCCGGCATCAAGGATTACATGGAAGCAACCAAAGCCTTTGCGCGCGAGCATGGCTATGTCGAAACCATTTTCGGCCGCCGTGCGCACTACCCGGATATCAGGGCCTCCAATCCGCAGATACGTGCCTTCAACGAGCGCGCCGCCATCAATGCGCCGATCCAGGGTTCTGCGGCCGACATCATTCGCCGTGCCATGATCCGCATGGAAGATGCCTTGGCGAAGGAAAAGCTTGCCGCCCGCATGCTTTTGCAGGTGCATGACGAACTGATCTTCGAAGTGCCGGAAAATGAAGTCGAAAAGACCGTTTCCGTGGTTCGGCACGTCATGGAAAATGCGGCGATGCCTGCCGTCTCGCTTGCAGTGCCGCTGCATGTCGATGCGCGTGCAGCGCATAACTGGGATGAGGCGCATTGAGGTTTGGCCGGTTGACCTGAGCGGCCCAACCCTATAGGGAAGCATTAATTCTGTTGCTTCGGTGGTCGTCAGGGGAGTCGTGGACATGTGGTTCGCGACCAATGGGTATACGGCTTGAGAAGCTTTTTTCGTGAAAGTGGTTCATGTCTTTGCCCGAAACCATCGCTCCGGCTCTGTCCGGAGCATTAGCCGCTCGCGGTTATAATACGCTCACCGCCGTTCAAAATGCCGTTCTGGCATCCGAAACGCTCGATGCCGATCTTCTCGTTTCGGCACAGACCGGATCGGGCAAGACGGTCGCATTCGGCCTTGCAATGGCCAATACCATCCTCGAAGACGAGCTGCATTTCGGCGATGCCGGTGCACCGCTTGCCATGATCATCGCGCCGACGCGCGAACTGGCGCTTCAGGTTCGCCGTGAGCTGGAATGGCTCTATGCCGATACCGGCGCGCGCATCGCATCCTGCGTCGGCGGCATGGATATCCGCACCGAACGCCGTGCGCTTGAACGTGGCGCCCACATCGTTGTCGGCACGCCGGGACGCCTGCGCGACCATATCACCCGCGATGCCCTCGACATGTCGGAACTGCGCGCGGTTGTTCTCGATGAAGCCGACGAAATGCTCGACATGGGCTTTCGCGAGGACCTCGAATTCATCCTCGGCGAAGCGCCGGAAGATCGTCGCACGCTGATGTTCTCGGCAACCGTGCCGAAGCCGATTGCCCAGCTTGCCAAGCGCTTCCAGAACGACGCGCTTCGTCTCACGGTCCAGAGCGAAACCAGCCAGCACGCCGACATCGACTATGTCGCCATGCCGGTGCCGCCGCATGAGCGCGACCACGCGATCATCAACACGCTGCTCTATTACGACAGCCAGAACTCGATCATTTTCTGCTCGACCCGCGAAGCGGTGAAGCACATGGCAAGCCGGCTTTCCAATCGTGGCTTTGCGGTTGTGGCGCTGTCGGGTGAATTGAGCCAGGCCGAACGCAACAATGCACTTCAGGCAATGCGCGATGGCCGCGCCCGCGTCTGTGTGGCAACCGACGTTGCCGCGCGCGGTATCGATCTGCCCAATCTCGACCTCGTCATCCACGCCGATCTGCCGAACAATCCTGAAACGATGCTGCACCGTTCGGGCCGCACCGGCCGCGCCGGTCGCAAGGGCACCTGCGTGCTGGTCGTGCCGTTCTCGCGCCGCCGCACGGCCGAGCGCCTTCTGCATATGGCGAAGCTCGATGCGCAGACGGTCCCCGCGCCAAGCATTGCTGCGGTTCAGGGCAAGACCAATGAGCGCATCCTGAATGCCGAAGTCTTCAACCAGCCGGTCGAAGAAGAATATCAGGATCTCCTGAAGGCGCTGACCGAGCGTTATACGCCCGAGCAGATTGCGAGTGCCTTCCTCAACCGCGAAGTGGCTTCCTACCCGGCAGCGGAAGAAGTTTCCGACGCGCCGGTGCATCCGGTTGGCGGCAAGAAGCCCCGGGATCGTTTTGAAAAAGGCGAGCGTTCTGACCGTGGCGACCGCTTCGAGCGTCGTGATCGTGGCGAACCGGGCGAACGTTTCGACCGCAATGCACAGTTTGACGGCGTGTGGTTCTCGGTGTCCGCAGGCCGCAAACATCGCGCCGATCCAAAATGGCTGCTGCCGCTGATCTGCAAGGCGGGCGATGTTTCCAAGCGCGATGTCGGATCGATCAAGATTTTCGACAATGAAACCCGCTTCGAAATTACAGCCTCCAAGGCTGACGAGTTCCGTCGTTCGGTCGAAGAACGCGGCACCGGCGAAAAGGGTCTCGTGATCCGCACCGCTGTTGCAGGTGCAGGCGGCGACGCTGCCCCGCGCGAAGGCAAGGGCGGTTTCAAGCCGCGCGGCGACAAGTTCAAGGAAGGCGGCTTCCGCGACGGCTACAAGAGCGACGGCTACAAAGGCGACCGCTCGAAGGGCGACAAGTGGGACAAGCCGCGCGATTTCTCCCGTGGAGACGACTTCAAGAAAGACGGCTTCAAGAAGAGCGGTAAAAAGCCCGAAGGCGGCGGTTACAGCAAGAAGCGTCGCGGCGAGTGATTTGACCGGATGGAGCGTTTCTCAATCAGAAACGCTCCAGTCGTTTTGGCTGGTATCAGGGGCGAGTCAACCGCCAGTCCACTGGAAGTCCGAGAAGAGCGGATTTATAGGCGGCTATTTCACATAATAGCCAGCACTCCTCTTTCCGATTAAAATAATACTTCCTTGATTTTTCCCGACGGCCGCACAGCCAATGGAGCGGTGCATGTATGGCCATTTTGCTGCGGGTTTCTGGAATTCCATGTGTTCATTCCGATGCACAATGGATGTGCGGCGCTTTAAGTGAAAGCACGGCTGATGCGCAAGATCGCACTCCTTGCTTTTGCCCTCAATCCCATTCTATGGGCGTCGTTCTATACCGTAGCCAAGCCGGGGATCATCGAAACCGATCCGCTCCTGTTCTCAACTCTCGAGCTGCTCTGGACTGTTCCGGTGGGAGTCCTCATCCTCGCCTGCCTGATCCACCATATCACGCTACGTGATTTGCTGCGGGGCGTGATCGCGGGCACGAGCCTTTATGCGGTAGTGTTGCTGAGCGCAGGCGCGCTCTATCTGACCACCGCGACGGAAACCGCAATGTTTCCGGCCCTGAACGGGCTTCTGGCGGTTGCGTTTGCATGGCTGTTCCTGGGGCGTGGGGCGGAGAGGAAGACGTGGATTGCCGGTATCGTTGCAGCAATTGGTGTCTTGTTCGTCCTGCCCGCCTTTGGAAACCGATTTGTCGGCAATCTTGTCGCTCTGCTGGGTGCCGTGGCCTATACCAGCTATATCTACGTTGCCGAACGTGTAACGCGGGATGATGACGCGGACGTATGGATCATTTTTGCATCCGAACTGCTGACCATGGCTGCTTATGGCAGCATTCTCGTGCTGGTGATAGGCAGCGGAAGGCTCCTGCTGAACCGGGAGCCGTCATTGTACTGGAGCGCCTGTTATGTCGGGATCGCGACCACGGTGATCCCCACGGCGATCTCGATCATGTTCCAGCGCTATGTGCCGCCGGTCACCACGGCCTTTCTCTATACCCTCGAGCCGATCTGGAGCGCAGTTTTCGCCGCCGGCATCCTCGGCGAGCACCTGTCCGCCCGCAGCTATGTGGGCGGACTGGCAATCCTGCTCGGCGCGGCGCTACACAGTTTACCGCTATCCTGCTTTCCATTCCTACGGGGAAGGAAAGACAGGCAATAGGAAGCAACGGTGCTCGATACACCGTTGCTTTCTTTATCAAACGTCCAGATTGGCGACGCTCAGCGCGTTTTCCTGGATGAACTCGCGGCGCGGCTCCACTTCGTCGCCCATCAGGCGCGAGAACAAGGAATCCGCGTCGGTCGCATCCGTCACCTTGACCTGCAGCAGCGAACGCACATTCGGGTCAAGCGTGGTTTCCCAAAGCTGTTCGGCGTTCATTTCGCCCAGGCCTTTGTAGCGCTGCAAGGTCAGGCCCTTGCGGCCCGTCGCGAAGATCGCATCGAGCAGGGCCATCGGACCGGAAAGCGTTTCCACCTTGTCCTTGCGGCGCAGCACCGGCGGTTCGGCAAAGACTTCCGAAAGGCGTGCAGCCACACGGTCGATCTGGCGGGCATCGGCAGAACCGAGCAGCGCCATGTCGAGAACGGCAATGTCCTTCACGCCGCGCACCATGCGCTCGAAGCGGTAGCCACCATCTTCCGTCACATAGGCCGTCCAGCCACGCTCGGTTTCTTCCGAGATCATGTCGAGACGCTTTGCAACAATATCGGCGGAAGCTTGCGCGGTCGCATTGTCTTTGGAGGCATCCGGATTGAGCAGTCCGGCAATGGCCGCCTGTTCCACGACACGGCGGTCATAGCGCGTGTGAAGGCCGCCCAGAAGCTGACGCATGGTGCGTGCATCTTCCACCACCGAACGCAGGTCCGGCCCGGCGCGAACTTCGCCGCTTGCCATTTCCAGCGTGGCTTCTTCAAGCCCTGTCTCGATGAGGAAATCTTCAAAGGCCGCTTCGTTCTTGATGTATTGCGAGGACTTGCCGCGCGACACCTTATAGAGCGGTGGCTGCGCGATATAGATATGGCCGCGCTCGATCAGTTCCGGCATCTGACGGAAGAAGAAAGTCAACAGCAATGTGCGGATATGCGCGCCGTCGACGTCAGCATCGGTCATGATGATGATCTTGTGATAGCGCAGCTTGTCCGGGTTGAAGCCGTGCGTTTCATCCTTGCCGATCGACGTGCCAAGCGCGGTAATCAGCGTGCCGACCTGATCGGAGGAGATCATGCGGTCGAAGCGAACGCGTTCCACGTTGAGAATCTTGCCGCGCAGCGGCAGGATGGCCTGGTTCTGGCGCGAACGGCCGCTCTTGGCGGAACCGCCTGCCGAGTCACCCTCGACGATGAAGATTTCAGACTTGGCCGGATCGCGTTCCTGACAGTCGGCAAGCTTGCCCGGAAGCGATGTGACGCTGAGATTGCTCTTGCGGGTGATGTCGCGGGCCTTGCGGGCGGCTTCACGGGCAGCGGCTGCCTGGATGACCTTCTCGACCACGGCCTTGCCGCCTGCCGGATGTTCTTCCAGCCATGTCGAAAGCGCTTCGTTGACGAGGCTTTCCACGACGGGGCGAACTTCCGAGGAAACCAGCTTGTCCTTGGTCTGCGACGAGAATTTCGGATCGGGAACCTTGACGGAAAGAACCGCGGTCAGGCCTTCGCGGCAATCATCGCCGGTAAGCGTGACCTTTTCCTTCTTGGTCATGCCCGAAGCATCGGCATAGCCCGTCACCTGACGGGTCAGCGCGCCACGGAAACCGGCCAGATGCGTGCCGCCATCGCGCTGCGGAATGTTGTTGGTGAAGCACAGCACCTTCTCATGGTAGGAATCGTTCCACCACATGGCGACTTCGACCGTCATGCCGTCTTTTTCGCTGCGGATATAGATCGGCTCTTCCAGAAGCGGTTTCTTGCTCTGGTCGATATACTTCACGAATTCGACAAGCCCGCCGTCATAGTGCAGCTCGTGTTCCACCAGATCGGCGTGGCGGCGGTCGGCAAGCTTGATGCGCACGCCGGAATTGAGGAAGGCGAGTTCACGGAGGCGACGCTCCAGCGTATCGAAATCGAATTCGACCATCGAGAAGGTTTCCGGCGAAGGCAGGAAACTGACCTCCGTGCCGGTTTCACCGCCCGCATCACCCGTCACGACAAGCGGTGCATCGGCAACGCCATGCGTAAAGCTCATTTCGTGGATCTTGCCGGCGCGACGAATCTTCAGTTTCAGCCAGATCGACAGCGCGTTCACCACCGACACGCCGACGCCGTGCAGACCACCGGAAACCTTGTAGGAATTCTGGTCGAACTTGCCGCCGGCGTGAAGCTGGGTCATGATGACCTCGGCTGCCGAAACGCCTTCTTCCTTATGGATATCGGTCGGGATGCCGCGGCCGTTGTCGGTCACGGTGCAGGACCGTCCGGGTTGAGAGTGACGGTCACAAGCGTGGCATGTCCTGCCAGCGCTTCGTCGATCGCATTGTCCACGACCTCGTAGACCATATGATGCAGGCCGGAGCCGTCATCCGTGTCGCCGATATACATGCCGGGGCGCTTGCGAACGGCATCCAGACCTTTCAGAACACGAATGGAATCCGCGCCGTATTCGGCGGGGGCTTCGGAATTCATCTCGGGCATCTCGCTCATGAAAATCTTTCGAAAAACGCGCTGCGAATGCAGCTTCAAAGATATGTCGAATCACGCGACAAACATGGCTTTAATATAGGTGCTAACGGCCATTTTTCCAAATTCTGGCGGTAAATTTGCCGGGGATTCCGGCAGTCTGTCCATATGAGGGCGATCCGGCTGCCGTCCGGCTTCTGGAACCGCCACAATTGACGCTTATATCTGGTCTGACGGGGGCGTTCTCGACCTGTTTAAAGCATGATCCGACCGGATTGTGCCTAAAGTGAAGCTGGAGCGGCGATCTGATCCCGTCAGATCGAAACGCGCTCCATGACGAAAGGAACGCTTGATGGAAATTGCGAATGTGAGCGACCGATCGGGACCGTTCGTGCCGCCTGCACCGCGTCCGCGGGAAAAACCCGTGGGACGTTTCGAGATGATGCGGGTCGTCTACAAGAACCCGCTCGAGCTTTGGGGCGAGCCTTCCTATAACGAGCGCTGGATTTCCGTCAGCTGGTTCGGCATGAAGACCATCATTGCCAACGATCCGGGGCTGATCCGTCATGTGCTGGTCGACAATGCCGCCAATTATCCCATGTCCGCCATCCGCCAGCGCGTGCTGCGTCCGCTGCTGCGCGACGGTCTGCTGACAGCCGAGGGGCAGGTGTGGAAGCGGTCGCGAAAGGCCATGGCTCCGGTTTTCACGCCGCGCCATATCGGCGGTTTCGCCGAGACCATGCGTGACCGGTCGTTTCGTTTCGCCGAACGATACAAGACGCCCGGCACGATTACCGATGTCGCCCATGACATGACGCTCCTGACCTACGACATTCTCGCCGAAACCCTGTTTTCGGGCGAGATCGCGGGCGATCCCAATGATTTCGCCCATCAGATCGACAGGCTGTTTGAGACCATGGGCCGGGTCGATCCGTTCGACCTTCTGGGGCTGCCCGACTGGCTGCCGCGCTTCACGCGCCTGCGCGGACAGCAATCGCTGGGCTTTTTCCGCGAACTGGTTTCAAACACCATCGCGCTGCGCAAAGCCCGCATGGACAGGGGCGAGGACGTGCCGAGCGACTTCCTTACCCTGCTTTTGCGCGCCGAAAGGCCAGATGGCTTGAGCCGCTCCGAGATCGAGGACAACATCATCACCTTCATTGGCGCTGGCCATGAGACCACCGCCCGCGCACTGGGCTGGACGCTCTATCTGCTCGCCAAGGCGCCACGCGAGCGCGAACGCATCGAGACGGAAATCGACGGCTTTTTTGCACGGGGCGGGCGCGATCTGCCGCCGCAGGACTGGCTGGCGTCGCTGCCTTTCACGCGCGCGGCCTTCGAGGAGGCGATGCGGCTTTATCCACCCGCTCCCTCGATCAATCGCGAGGCCGCGACCGACGATACATATGACGATCTGAAAATCCCGAAGGGCGCCACCGTGCTGGTCATGCCATGGGTCATTCACCGCCACAGGCTCTACTGGGATCAGCCGGATGCCTTCATGCCGGAACGCTTCTGGCCCGAAAACCGCGAGAGGCTAGACCGCTTTCAATATCTGCCGTTCGGGGCGGGCCCGCGCGTCTGCATCGGCGCGAGCTTTGCCTTGCAGGAAGCCGTGATTGCACTTGCCGTCCTGCTCGACGGCCGTCGTTTCGACGTGCTCGAAACGACAAGGCCTTGGCCAGTGCAAAAGCTCACCACCCAGCCGCAAGGCTGCCTGCCGATGAAGGTTTTGAAGCGCTGATCAGCGCTTCAGACGCTCCGCGTGCCAGTGGAGGTGATCGCCCATGAAGGTGGAGATGAAGAAATAGGAATGGTCATAGCCTTCACGCATGTTGAGCGTGAGGGGAATGTCGGCTTTCCTGCAGGCTTCTTCCAGAAGCCATGGACGCAAGCCTTCATCGAGAAAGCCGTCGGCTGTACCCTGGTCGACCAGAAATTCCGGGAAGCGGTAACCATCCTCGATAAGCAGCGTGGCATCATAGCTACGCCAGGCCCGCTCTTCGGAGCCGAGATATTTTTCCAGCGCCGGTCTGGACCAGCCCGCCGTCGTAGGCTGAACGATGGGCGCGAAGGCCGAGGCCGACTTGAAGCGGTCCGGGTTTTTAAGTGCGATGGTCAGCGCGCCATGGCCGCCCATGGAATGACCGGTGATCGCCTGCCTCGCCATGTCGAGCGGAAATTCGCGCGCCACCAGATCGGTCAGTTCTTCCGTGATGTAGCTGTACATCTGGTAGTTTTTGGCAAAAGGCTCCTGCGTCGCATCGACGTAGAATCCAGCTCCCTTGCCGAATTGCCAGTTGTCCGGTTCATCGGGAATGTCGTCTCCGCGCGGGCTCGTATCAGGGCAAATGACGGCAATTCCCAATTCTGCGGCCATTTGCCGATATTCGCCCTTGTCCATCACATTCTGATGCGTGCAGGTGAGACCAGACAGATACCATAGGACCGGCACCGGTCCATCCTTGGCCTGCGGCGGCAAAAAAACGGCAAAGGTCATGTCGCACTGGTTTGTCGCGCTCTTGTGGCGATAAACGCCCTGCGTTCCACCAAAGCTCTTTGCGGTTGAAATGGTTTCCATGGAAAATTCCTGGTTTTGTTCAGCTTCCGAGCGCCACCGCAACATTGACCGAAGCGGCGACCAGAACGGTGTTGAAGAAGAAGGAGACGATGCTGTGCAGCAGCGTGATCCTGCGCATGGCAGGCGTCGTCACGCTGGTATCTGACGTTTGCTCCGTCATGCCGATCACATAGGCGAAATAGGCAAAATCCCAGCCGGAAGGTTCCGGTGTGCCGGGAAACTCGAAACCGCCGCGATGGCGGCTGGCATGGCTGCTGTCGTTGCCGGCAGGTTCGCCGGGTTGCCAGTAAGCATGCGCGTAATGCAGCGCCGCCATCATGTGGATGGTAAACCAGCCGAGCGGCACCGACGCCAGCGTCATCACCAGCGAGAAGGCATCGGCCTGTGGCTGCCGGTTGATCAGGATGAATAGCGAGACGACCGCGACGAGCACGGTCGCGAAGGTCACAAGAAAGATGATCCAGACCGGTTCATCGGCGCTGGCGGCGTGTTTTTTCAGCTGTGCTGCGGTGAGTTTTGGCAGCGCAAAGAGCGTCAGCGCGAGATAGAACACGAAGAAGCAGTTGGCCCCGATGACGGGGGCGAGCTCCCTGTCGACAAGCCACGCAATGATGAAAGCTGCAACGCCGCCCAGGGCAGCAAGATAGAACGACATATGGCGGCGCAGCAGAAACATCAGGCAAGCGTTTCCCTTGGTTCTAAACGCATATCGACATGTGGAATGCCATCTTCGAGATATTCGTCGGAAATCGCCTCGAAGCCGAACGAGCCATAGAATTTCTGCAAATGGCTTTGTCCGCCAAGCTCGATCGCCGTACCCGGAAAACGGGCCTGCGCAAATTCGATGGCCTCTTTCATCAAACGCTGGCCGAGCTTGTAGCCCCGGTAATCCGGCGCCACGACGACGCGTCCGATCTTCACCGGCTTGCCATCCTGTTCCGGCGGCAGAACCCGCAGCGACGCTGCAAGCTCTTCCCCGTCGAGAATGCGCAGGTGATACGCCTCGAAATCCTTGCCGTCGATCTCCGGATAGGGACATTTCTGTTCGACCACGAAGACATCCACGCGCAGCTTCAGCATCGCATAAAGTGCGCGCGGGGTCAGGTTGTCGAGTTGGTCCCACCGGGAAACGAGAAGCTTTTCAGCCATCAGTAGACAACCACCGAACGGATGGACTTGCCTTCATGCATGAGATCGAAGGCAGTGTTGATTTCATCGAGCGGCATGGTGTGGGTGATAAGATCGTCGATATTGATCTTGCCCTCCATGTACCAATCGACGATCTTCGGCACGTCGGTGCGACCGCGCGCGCCGCCGAAGGCGGTGCCTTTCCAGACGCGTCCCGTCACAAGCTGGAACGGACGCGTGGCGATTTCCTTGCCCGCTTCGGCCACGCCGATGATGATCGATTCACCCCAGCCGCGATGACAGCATTCCAGCGCCTGACGCATGACATCCGTATTGCCGGTTGCGTCGAAGGAATAGTCAGCGCCGCCATCGGTCAGGTCCTGAATGGCCTGCACCACCTTGTCATTGCCGATCTCACGCGGGTTGATGAAGTCGGTCATGCCGAATTTCTTCGCCATCTCGACCTTGGCCGGATTGATGTCCACGCCGATGATCTTGTCAGCGCCCACCATGCGGGCGCCCTGAATGACATTGAGGCCGATGCCGCCGAGACCGAACACGACGACGTTGGAACCCGGGCGAACCTTTGCGGTATAGATCACCGCGCCGATGCCGGTGGTCACGCCGCAGCCGATATAGCAGATCTTGTCGAAAGGCGCGTCTTCACGCACCTTCGCAACTGCGATCTCCGGCAGAACGGTGAAATTGGAGAAGGTGGAGCAGCCCATATAGTGGAAAACTTCACCGCCATCGCAGGAAAAGCGCGTGGTCTTGTCGGGCATGAGGCCCTGACCTTGCGTGGCGCGGATCGACGTGCAGAGGTTCGAGCGCTGCGACAGGCAGGTCTTGCACTGGCGGCATTCTGGCGTGTAGAGCGGAATGACGTGATCGCCCGGCTTGACCGAGGTCACGCCCGCGCCTACTTCGCGCACGATGCCCGCGCCTTCATGGCCAAGAATGGCGGGGAATTTGCCCTCGGAATCGAGGCCCGACAGCGTGTAGGCATCGGTATGGCAAACGCCTGTCGCCATGATTTCGACCAGCACTTCGCCAGCCCGTGGACCACCGATTTCGACTGTTTCGATCGTGAGCGGCTTCTTCGCTTCCCAGGCGACGGCTGCGCGTGATTTCATGGCGATGTTTCCCTTCCAGTTGTGTGTTGCGCGCCTATTTCAGATAGGTGCGCAAAATCCGCATGATTTCGTCGATTTGCGTATCGGGATCGGCATTGGCTTCATGGCCGAACGTCTCGCGGAAATGACTTTCCAGCACTTCCGCCATCAACCCGTTGGCCGCGCCTCGCAACGCCGCGATCTGCTGCAGCAGCGCCGCGCATTCCGTGCCAGCCTCCACCGCGCGCTCCAGCGCTTCGGCCTGTCCGCGAATGCGGCGCAGACGCGTCAGGGCGCGCTTCTTGTCTTCCGGTGAATGCGGCATGGAATCTCCCGATTTCAACGAAATCTATATACTCCGGGGGAGTACGTCAATCACTGTTCGCCAGCCGCAGGTGCAGAAGCGGATAGGGGCGTCCCTGATCGTCTGTTTCGGAACGCCCGGTTTCGACAAATCCCATATGCCGGTAAAAGCCGACGCCTTGCAGGTTCTGCTCGTTCACATCGACGGTCAAAGGATTGCCGACAGCTTTTGCATGGGCGATCATAAGTTTGCCGATGCCTTTGCCGCGCTGGTCGGGGGCGATGAACAGGCTGTCGATATGATGATCGCTCATGCCCATGAAGCCGACCGGCTTGCCGGCATCTTCAACAAGCCAGACTTCGACATTCGGCAGATATTGCTCGGCCACGAGCTTTTCGATTTCCAGGAAATCATCACGGCTAAGGAAGTCATGCGTGGCGAGCACGCTGGCGCGCCAGATTTCGGTCAGCGCAGGCGCGTCGCTCCTGCTCGATTTTCGAATATGGATCATGTGCGCTCCTTGTGTGATAAGCACGAAAGCGAAAGCCTTATCTGACGGAAACTAATTTGACGAGCCTGCCCGATCTTCCTGTGACACAGATTCTGCCTCGACTGGATGAGGCATTGGCGCATCATGCGAGTGCAGTCCTTGTCGCGCCGCCCGGTGCGGGCAAGACGACACTGGTGCCGGTTCATATGCTGAATGCCGCCTGGCGCAAGGACGGCATGATCGTGCTGCTTGAGCCGCGCCGTCTCGCGGCACGCGCCGCCGCGCGCCGCATGGCGCAGCTTCTCGGCGAGGAGCCGGGCGAAACCGTTGGCTACCGGATGCGCCTTGAAAGCAAGGTGTCGGACAAAACCAGAATTCTCGTCGTCACCGAGGGCGTCTTCGCCCGCATGATTCTTGATGATCCGGATTTGACGGGCGTTGCAGCGGTTCTGTTTGATGAATTCCACGAGCGCAGCCTCGATGCGGATTTTGGTCTGGCGCTGGCGCTCGATGTGCAGGCGGCGCTTCGCGACGATCTCAAAATCCTCGTCATGTCGGCGACGCTCGATGGCGCTCGTGTGGCATCGCTTCTTGGCGATGCACCGGTGATCGAGAGCGAAGGCCGCGCTTTTCCCGTCGATATCCGCTATCGCGACCGCAAGGCCGATGAACGGATCGAAGACGTAATGGCGCGGGCGATCCGCGATGCGCTGGCCGAAGAGACAGGCAGCATTCTGGCTTTCCTGCCGGGGCAGGGCGAGATTGAACGCACCGCACGGCTTCTGGACGATCGGCTTCCGGCCAACGTGCTGCTTGCGCCGCTTTATGGCGCCATGGAAGGCGGAGCACAGGATGCGGCGATCAAACCTGCACCGGCTGGTCATCGCAAGGTCGTTCTGGCGACTTCTATTGCCGAAACTTCCATCACGATCGATGGGGTGCGTGTGGTGATCGATAGCGGCCTTGCCCGCCTGCCGAAATATGAACCGGCCACGGGACTGACGCGCCTTGAAACAGTGCGCACGTCTCGCGCAAGCGCCGATCAGCGGGCAGGGCGCGCCGGGCGTACCGAACCCGGCATCGCCATCCGTCTCTGGCATCAGGGACAGACGGCAGCGCTCCCCCCTTTCTCTCCGCCGGAAATCCTGGAAGCTGATTTGTCCGGACTGGTGCTCGATGCGGCTGCATGGGGTGTGACCGATCCGGCGACGCTCAGTTTTCTCGATGTTCCGCCGGGGCCCGCGCTGAAAGAGGCTAAGGTTCTGCTGTTGCGGCTGGGCGCGCTGGATGAAGCGGGGCGCTTGACGCCGGATGGCGAAGCAATGCGTTCCTTAGCTCTGCCCGCGCGTCTGGCGCATATGGTTGCGGAGGCGGCCAAGCGGGGCGAGGCGCAAAAGGCGGCTGAACTTGCCGTACTTTTGACCGAACGCGGTCTTGGCGGCAATGAAACCGACCTGGACACCCGCATGTCGCGTTTTCGCAATGACCGCTCGGACCGGGCGCAGCGTGCAAAAGGACTGGCAAGGCGGCTCGCCGCGAATGTCCCAAACAACGGCGAAGCCGCAGGTTCAAGCATTGGGCGAATGCTCATCGATGCTTATCCTGATCGCATCGCGAAGGCGCGTGGGGCGGCGGGGCAATTCCTGCTCGCCAATGGACGCGGCGGAGAGGTTGATCCCGCCATCAGCCTTAGCCGCGCGCCGTGGCTGGTGGTTGCCGATATGTCGGGCAAGGCAGGCCGGGCGCGTGTCCTTTCTGCCGCGGAAGTCAGCGAAACAGAAATCCGCGCTGCCTTGGGCGGCAAAATCGAGAGTGGACGACAAGTTGTCTACGACCCGGAAAAGAATGCCTTGCGGGCGCGCGAAGCCGTGCGTATCGGCGCTATCGCTCTTTCCGAGAAGCCGCTTGCCGCTCCTTCAGGAAGTACCGCCGACGAAGGCGTTATTGCCGCCGTGCGTGAACAAGGCCTCGATATCCTGCCGTGGAGCAAGGAGGCCGACATTCTGCGCCGACGGCTTGGCTGGCTTCACCGTGGTCTCGGCGATCCGTGGCCGGCCATGGATGATGAACATCTTGTCGAAAGGCTGGAAGACTGGCTGCTGCCTTTCCTGACAGGTGAAGCACAGCTCGACCGCATTCCGGGGCATGTGCTGAAAAACGGCCTGATGAGCCTCGTGCCATTCGATTTGCAGCGCAGCGTGGAGCAGCTTGCGCCGACGCATTTCGAAGTGCCGACCGGATCGAATATTCCGATCCGCTACGATGCGGAGGAGCCTGTCATAGCGGTCCGCGTGCAGGAACTGTTCGGTCTTGGCGTGCATCCGGCCATCGCCAACGGCAAGGTTCCGCTCCTGCTTGAACTGCTTTCTCCGGCTCACCGCCCGATCCAGATCACCCGTGATCTTCCTGGCTTCTGGAAGGGTTCATGGGCGGATGTGCGCTCCGACATGCGCGGGCGTTATCCGAAACATGTCTGGCCGGAAGACCCTGCCAATGCGGAAGCGACCCGTCGCGCCAAGCCGCGCGGAACCTGAATCCGGCCTGCGACCGGATAACGCAGTTTCGCTTGCTTTCTGGTCCGGGCTTGCCTCATAAGGGCCTGACGAGGGACCCCATGCACGCAGAATTCGAGAATCGCGCTTCCAATCTTTCGCGCCGCCCGCGCCTCACCACGTTGGTCCGCGTTCGCTGGCTGGCAATTGCGGGACAGACCGCCGCAGTCATGTTCGTGGCGCTTTATCTGCAATTTGCGTTTGCAGTCGGCATCTGTTTTGCGCTGATCGCCTGTTCGGCCTGGCTCAACCTTTATCTTGCCTTCCGTTTTCCGACCAACCATCGGCTCAATCCGGCGGCGGCAAGTCTGGTTCTGGCATTCGACATTCTGCAACTGGCAGGCCTTCTCTATCTTACCGGCGGCCTGCAAAATCCGTTCGTCATCCTGATGATCGTGCCCGTCATCATCTCGGCGACATCGCTTTCTGCCCGCCACACGCTCGTGCTTGGCTTGCTGGTGGTTGCCTGTACATCGGTGCTCACCATCAGGCACGAACCGCTGCCCTGGTATCCGGGCGAAACGCTGAACCTGCCGTTCCTGTTCGTGATCGGCATCTGGTGCGCGATCATTTCGGCGCTCGGGTTCACCGCGGTCTATGCCTATCGCATCGCCGAGGAAGCGCGCCAGCTGGGCGACGCATTGAGCGCCGCCGAACTTATTCTCCAGCGCGAACAGCATCTGTCGGCGCTGGATGGGCTGGCTGCTGCAGCGGCCCATGAACTGGGCACGCCGCTTGCAACCATTGCATTGGTGGTGAAGGAAATGCAGCGCGCCCACACCACCGATCCGGGCCTTGCCGAAGATATCGCCTTGCTGCATTCGCAGACCCAGCGATGCCGGGAAATTCTCAGGCGCCTGACCAGTCTTTCCTCCGAAGGCGAGGAACACATGTCGCGCCTTCCCCTCTCATCGCTCATCGAGGAGGTCATCGCGCCGCACCGCAACTTCGGTATCACCATCGACGTGCAAAAGATGGAAGGTCCGAAGCCGGAACCCGTTACCCGCCGCAACCCCGGGCTGCTTTATGGCCTGGGCAACCTGGTGGAGAATGCCGTCGATTTTGCGCGCGGGACAGTCAATGTCACCTGGGGCTGGACTGACGGCAATGTGAGCGTAACCATCCAGGATGACGGCGAGGGGTTCAAACCGGAAATCCTCGACCGGATCGGCGAGCCCTATATGACAAGCCGCGACAATACCCGAAATGGCGGCGGTTTGGGCCTCGGCCTCTTCATCGCCAAAACCCTGCTGGAACGCTCGGGCGCGCACATCACCTTCCGCAATCGCAACAATCCGGGGCAGGGCGCGGAGGTAAAGGTGGTCTGGCCGCGTTCCGCATTTACGTCCGTCTGAAGGACGCTTACGGGCACGTACCTATCAAATCCTCGTGTCCGCATTTCAAAATAGCATTTGAATACAAGGGCTTGCATTGTCCCAGTGGGGGGCCTCCTGCTGAAATTGCTTCAACAATTCAGTGGCTATTTGACTTTTTGACGCAGGGGTATCAATAAGGAAAGAAAAATACAGGCAGGAAGCACCCGATGGACGACTTGAAGCAGGAAGACACCGAAGCCATAGGCAACGATCCGACCCTCCTTCTGGTTGATGACGACAAGCCCTTCTTGCAGCGCCTTGCCCGCGCCATGGAGAGCCGGGGTTTCCAGGTGACGACTGCGGAATCGGTTGAGGAAGGCATCGCCGCCGCCAAGGCAGCTGCACCGGCCTATGCGGTCGTGGACATGCGGCTCGGCGATGGCAATGGTCTCGACATCATCGAGGCGATTCGCTCGCGCCGCGCTGACACGCGCGCTATCGTTCTTACCGGCTACGGAAATATCGCAACCGCTGTGAATGCCGTTAAGCTTGGCGCCATCGACTATCTGTCGAAGCCCGCCGATGCCGATGAGGTCTTTGCAGCATTGACCCGCCGTCCGGGTGAAAAGGTTGCGCCGCCGGAAAATCCCATGTCCGCCGACCGGGTTCGCTGGGAGCACATCCAGCGGGTTTACGAAATGTGCGAGCGCAATGTCTCCGAAACCGCACGTCGTCTCAACATGCACCGCCGCACTTTGCAGCGCATTCTGGCCAAGCGCGCACCGCGTTAGAGCATAAAATAGAAGAACCTGGAGCGCCGATTTGATTTAATCAGATCGAAACGCGCTCTAATTCCGGCTGCCAGATCAATCGATTTCCGTCTCGGGTACGTCGAGACCGGCCAGTTCGGCGATCGTCAGGCGGGCGGCGCCCGCCCGCGCAAAGCGAAGCATCAGCGCTTTTCGCGTCGCACCGGGCAATTTGTGCTCTGGGGCATCGCGCATAATTTCCGCTCCATAGCCATCAGAGAGAATGAAGCCGCATTCCTGCGGAAAGATTTCGCTCGGCACTGCCGGGTGGGTGGCGAAGAACAGTCGGTCGCAATAGGCGCGATATTCCGGCCATTTGCGATCTGTCTTCCAGTCCTCGATGGACGATTTGATCTCCACGATCCAGATTTCACCTTTGCGGCTGAGCGCAATCAGATCGCGCGCCGGCCCGACGCCAGCGGCAGTTCGGGCAAAGTGGCAAGTCCCATTTCCAGAAAAAGGCGCTGGACGCCACGCCGCACAAGCATGGCGTTCTCGGACTGCCTGCCGTCGGAAAGTGGATGGGTCTGGTTGGGAATCACAATGGGCATGGGCGCATTTTGTGCCCGGTTTGAGAGCGAAACAATCGGAAATGAGCCGCATGCCGGGCGAAAACTGCGGCGGCTGGGCAAAACATGGCCAAAAAATGTCTTAATCAAGGAATTTTCAATTTACGGTTAACGTCTGGTTAACAATACTGCCCCATCTTCAACGACAACGAACGATTCGCATCTATCTCCGGCCCATCGCGGTCCTATTGACGGAATGAACCAATCTGGGGGAATGCATGAATTCTCGCGTCCTAAATCTGACGGCGGCTCTCTTTCTGGGCAGTGTGTTGGCTGGCTGCTCGACCGTAGGCGGCACCTTTTATACCGCTTCCTATTCCTCGGTCACTGATGCCGGCTATGTCGTCCCGGCGATCCCGAGTGAAAAGATTCAACCGCAATATCGTCGCCAGATCGTCAAATATCCGACGGACGAAAAGCCGGGCACGATCATCGTCGATACGCGGGAAAAATTCCTTTACCTCATCATGCCGGAAGGCAAGGCCATGCGCTATGGCATTGGCGTCGGGCGTGAAGGTTTTGAATGGTCGGGCACGGCGCGGGTCGCCATGAAGCGCGAATGGCCGACCTGGACACCGCCTTCCGCCATGATCAAGCGCCAGCCGGAACTTGCAAAATATCGCAATGGCATGGACCCCGGCCTGCGTAATCCGCTTGGCGCGCGCGCCCTTTATCTTTACAACAAGGGTGGTGACACGGGCTATCGTCTTCACGGAACGCCGGAATGGTGGTCCATCGGCAAGGCAATGTCTTCCGGCTGCATCCGTCTCATGAATCAGGATATCATGGATCTTTACGACCGCACCGAACAGGGCGCGAAGGTCATCGTAAAGCAATAAGCCGGGCCATCCGGATATGAAAAAGGCCGCTTCACGCGGCCTTTTTCATTTGCAATTTCAAACAGATCAAATCTGTTCGACCTGCTGCACTTCCGGCACGAAATGGCGCAGGAGGTTTTGAATGCCGTGCTTCAGCGTTGCCGTCGATGACGGGCAGCCCGAGCAGGCGCCCTTCATGTTCAGGAATACGGTGCCGTTTTCAAAGCCACGGAACGTGATATCGCCGCCGTCCTGCGCAACGGCTGGACGAACGCGGGTTTCGATCAGTTCCTTGATGATTTCGACGGTTTCCGCATCGGCTTCATCGAAGAATTCTTCATCGCCATGGGCAGCGGCGGCATCCGCATTGCTGTTACCTGCCATTGCAGGCGCGCCGGACATGAAATGTTCCATGATCGTGCCGAGAATGGCAGGCTTCAAGTGCTGCCACTCGCCGTCTTCCTTCGTCACGGTGATGAAATCATAGCCGAAGAAAACACCGGTTACGCCCGGAACCGAAAAAAGCTTGGCTGCGAGCGGCGACGTGTTGCCGGCGGTGGAAGGGTCGCGGAAATCGGCGGTGCCTTCCGGCATGACGACCTTGCCGGGAAGAAACTTCAGGGTCGCCGGGTTGGGCGTGGTTTCAGTCTGGATGAACATGCCAGTTGTCCCGCTTTCAGATTTTGGAACGATTCTCGTAAGCGCAGATCCATATGGACGCAAGTGCTGTCCCGATGCTGCGCATATCAGTTGCCATCAATATAGGGTGATCACGTCACCGCATCAATGTCGTCGTCGCTCATACCTGCCGGAATGACCGTGACCGGGATCGGGAACTGCGAGCGGCTGGCAAGCGATTGCACCAGGGGGCCGGGGCCTTCCTTGCCCGAACCGGCAGCCAGAACCAGAATGGCGATATCCTGATCTTCCTCGATGAGGCTGATCAGCTCTGCGGCGGTTTCGCCCTCGCGAATGCTGATTTCCGGCTCGATCCCTTGATCCGTGCGCACGGTTGCCGCGAATTTTTCCAGCGCCGCCTGCGCGCGATCCTGTGCTTCTGCGCGCATGATTTCTCCGACGCCCAGAATTTGCTGGAAATCGGAGTCATCGATCACGAAAAGCAGGATGAGCGAGCCGCCCGTGTTTTTTGCACGGCGAGCGGCATAGGCAACGGCGCGCCCGCACTCGGGCGTCTCGTCGATGACGGCAAGAAACTTGCGGCGGTGACCGGCTTCCCGGCTAAGTCGTTTTGATACCATGGCCGCAATTTGCCATCGGGACCGGCCATCTGCAAGCTGACATTTGCAGGAGCTTGAGGATCGAAAGTCGATCTTCGAACGGGGAGGACGGCAGCAAAAAAGCTGCCGCCCGCTGGTCAATCGGAATTTAGTTCTGCAGCCAGCCGACAATGTCGCGGACATGACGCATGGTCTGTTCGGCTATCACGCCGGCCCGTTCGCCTCCATCGCGCAGAACGCTGTCGATGTAGGCCGGATCAGCCACCAGCCGACGCATCTCATGGGTGATCGGCGAAAGTTTCGCGACCGCCAGATCGGCAAGCGATGCCTTGAATTCGGAGAACTGGCGTCCGCCGAATTCGTTGAGCACGTCTTCCTTCGATCGAGCGGAAAGTGCTGCATAGATGCCAACCAGGTTATCCGCTTCCGGACGTCCGGCGAGGCCGTCGAGTTCCGTCGGCAGGCCATCCGAGTCGGTCTTTGCCTTGCGGATCTTTTTGGTGATGGTCTCTTCGTCGTCGATCAGGTTGATGCGCGACAGATCCGACGGATCGGACTTCGACATCTTCTTGGTGCCGTCGCGCAGCGACATGATCCGCATGGCCGGGCCGGAAATAACCGGCTCGGTGAGCGGGAAGAAGCCAGAGACCTGCTCGTCACCGACCTTCATATCCACACCGACCCCAAGCGAGGCGATACGGTCGGAATAGTCGTTGTTGAACTTCTGCGCGATATCGCGGGTCAGTTCCAGATGCTGCTTCTGGTCCTCGCCAACAGGGACGGCAGTGGCGCGGTAAAGCAGGATGTCGGCGGCCATAAGGCTCGGATAGGCGAACAGCCCGAGCGAAGCGTTTTCGCGGTCCTTGCCTGCCTTGTCCTTGAACTGGGTCATGCGGCTCATCCAGCCGATGCGCGCGACGCAGTTGAACACCCATGCCAGCTCCGCATGCTGCATGACGCGGCTCTGGTTGAAGACGATGCTCTTCTTCGGATCGACGCCAGCGGCGAGATAGGCAGCGGTCACTTCCCGGGTCGAGTTCGTCAACTCGGCTGGATCGGGTGAAATGGTCAGCGCATGCATATCAACGACGCAATAAATGCAGTCGTTGGTGTCCTGCATGTCTACCCACCGCTTGATTGCCCCGAGATAATTGCCGAGGTGAAGATTTCCGGTCGGTTGGGCGCCGGAGAAAACAAGCGGTTTGAACGTGCTCATGATCGTTTCCTAAAAAAGTTAGCCCCGCCGGTGGAGAGCGGGGATTTTGAATGCTGGTCTTTTCGCAGAGACGCAGTCGCCTTTCAAGCGCGAATTATTGCTCGCTTTCAGGCGCTTTCTTCGCCGCACCGCGCTTGATGTTGCGGCGGATCATCCCGGTATTGGCGCCGCCGAGACCAAAGGCAAAGCCAAAATAAACGACCATTGCGGCAACGACGATTGCGGTCACGGTTCCCGCCCGTACAACAAGCGGCGCAGCCGAGGAAAGCTCGTGGGCGAAGTAGCCGATGGCAAAATGGATGCCGACAGCCATGATCGCGGCAGCCACGAGAAGACGCGGGATGCGGGTGAGGAGTGGAATATCCTGCCCCCAATGGCCCCGCTTCACCAGTGTCGCAAAAAGCAGCACAGCATTGACCCACCCCGCGACGATTTCGGCGGTGGCGATGCCCGTCGGCCCGAAATGCGGGAAAAGCGAGATGGCAAGCGAGACATTCACCGCGACCGAAATGGCAGCGAAAATCATCGGCGTGCGGGTATCCTCGCGGGCAAAGAAGCCCGGAATGAACGCCTTTATCAGCACGAAAGCCGGCAGGCCTAGGCCATAGATTGCCAGAATATTGGAGACGACGAGCGTGGAATCCGGGCTGAACTTGCCGCGTTCGAACAAAAGCCGCACGATTGGCTCCGACATGACGAGGAGAGCGGCTGCGGCTGGCAGCGTGAGGAACAAGGTGAACTCGACCGAACGGTTTTGCAGGTTCGACGCTTCCTTCATGTGACCGCCACGCAATGCGCGTGACAGTTCCGGCAGAAGCACGGTCGCGACCGCGATGCCGACGACACCGAGTGGAAGCTGATAGATGCGGTCCGCATAAACGAGCGAGGAAACCGCGCCTTCCATGCCCGACGCGATATTGGTGTTGATGAGTAGGTTGATCTGCGTGATGCCGCCGGTAATGGCGGCAGGAAGCGCCAGCACCAGAAGCCGCCTGACATTGGGCGTGAGGCGCGGGCGGCGGAAACCGATCTTGATGCCTGCATTGCGCACGGCAATCCAGACAATGGCAAGCTGCACCAGACCCGCAGCCATGACGCCCCAGGAAAGGCCATATCCCACGGCCAGCGCATCATAGCCGCGCCACCAGGCCACGGCCAGGACGCCGATCAGGATGATGTTGAGAAAGACCGGGGCTATTGCCGCCGCGAAATAACGGTGCAGCGAATTCAGCATCCCGCCCATCATCGCGGCAAGCGACATGCAGGCAAGGTAGGGGAACATGATGACGGCGAGGTGCACCGTGTTCTCGAACTTCACCGGATCGTCCGTGAAGCCCGGCGCGATCACGGTTCGCACGATGAAGGGCATCGAAAGTTCCATCACGATGGTCAGGAACAGGAGCACGGTAAAGAGCACGCCGAACACTTCTTCGGAAAAGCGACGCGCGCCGTCCATGCCGTTCTTTTCGATTTCCTTGGCAAAAAGCGGCACGAAAGCGGAGTTGAAGGCGCCTTCGGCAAAAAGTCGTCGAAAGGTGTTCGGGAAACGGAAAGCGGCATTGAAGGCGTCGGCCACCGGACCTGTGCCGAGTGCCGCCGCCATGAACATCTCGCGGGTGAAGCCGAAAATCCGGCTCATCAGCGTTCCGGACGCGACCGTGGCGAACTTTTTGACCAAACTCATTTACTGAAAAACCTATGCTGCGGCCTGCGACGAGCGGCCGTTTGTCTTGCTGCCATTTTCCGCGCCCAGCACACCAAGCAGCTTGCGCCTGATATTGCCCTGACGGGTGGCATTTGAAATCTTGTGGCCCACTAGGTCGGTTACGTAAAAACTGTCAATCACCTTCTCGCCAAACGTGGTGATATGGGCAGAAGCAATATCCAAAGAAAGGTCGGAAATAAGGCCGGTCAACTCCGAAAGCAGGCCGGGGCGGTCCAGGCCTTCCACCTCGATGACGGTGAACTTGTTGGAGAACGTGTTGTTGATCTCGACACGCGGCTCCACCTTGAAAGCCTTGGCGGCCTTCTTCGGCTTGGTACGCTTGGCCAGAACGTCGGGCAAATGCGCCTTACCGGACAGGACATCCTCGATAACCTTGCCGACGCGTTCAGCACGGCGGCGCTCGTCGTCGTCGGTGTCGAATTCGCGGCTGATGAGAATGGTATCGAGCGCCCGCCCGTCGCCGGTGGTGAAAATCTGCGCGTCGACGATGTTGGCCCCTGCCGCCGCGCAGGCGCCCGTGATGATCGACAGGAGGCGCGGATGGTCGGGCGCCAGCACCGTGATTTCGGTCACGGCCTCGAAGGTGTGTGGCTTCGCCATGGTGGCCAGCGCCCGCTCGTTGCGGTCGGCTTCGCGGATGAAATGAGCGTGCCGGACCTGATCTTCGAGGCTGACGGTCAGGAAATAGTTGGTGTAGTGGAGGGCCAGATAGGCATCGCGCTTGTCCTTGGGCCAGTCGGAAAGCCGTTCTGCCAGGGCCTCTCGCGCCTGATAGTCACGGTCGGCGCGGGACAGTTCCGAGAAACCGCCGGTCAGGACCAGCTCGGTTTCGTAGAAGAGCGTGCGCAGAAGCTGGCCCTTCCAGCCGTTCCATACACCGGGGCCGACCGCCTTGATGTCGCAGACGGTGAGGATCAGGAGAAGTTTCAACCGCTCCATCGTCTGCACTGTATCGGCGAAGTCGATGATGGTCTTGCGATCATTAAGGTCGCGCGATTGCGCCACCATGCTCATGGTCAGATGTTCCCGCACAAGCCATTCGACGGTTTCGGTTTCGGCGGGACTAAGACCGAAGCGGGGACCGAGCTTGCGGGCAATGCGCGCACCGGCAACCGAGTGGTCTTCCGGTCTCCCCTTGGCGATGTCGTGCAAGAGCAGGGCCACATAAAGCAGGTTGCGGTCGCGCTTCACCGTCGTGATGAGGTGGTTTGAAAGCGGATGTTCGTTTTCAAGCTCGCCATGCTCGATTTCCGACAGCACGGCGATGCAGCGCAGCAGATGCTCGTCCACCGTATAATGGTGGTACATGTTGAACTGCATCATGGCGACGATCTTGCCGAAGTCCGGAATGAACTTTCCGAGTACGCCGGATTCGTTCATGCGGCGCAGAATGAGTTCGGGATTGCGCGGCGAGGTCAGGACTTCGAGGAAAAGCCGGTTGGCTTCGGGATTTTCGCGCAGATCGGCGTTGATTAGTTTCAAAGAGCGGGTGAGGCTTTGCATCGCTTCTGGATGAAATTCCAGCCCGTGCTTGTCCGCCAGATGGAAGAGACGGATGATATTGACCGGGTCTTCCTTGAAAACATCGGGCCGCGCGATGTTGATGCGGTGATTTTCCGAAACGAAATCGCCGTCTGCGGAAAGCTTGCGCTTGCGCCGTGAAAAGGTGAGGAAGATGCGGTTGAAGCCCGGCACATGCTTGGCCTGCTGCTCCTCCAGCGCTGCGCTGATGATGCGGGTGAGATCGCCCACATCCTTCGCCACGAGGAAGTAATGCTTCATGAACCGTTCGACATAGTTCTGGCCGGGATGCGCCGTATAGCCAAGGCGCTGGGCGATTTCCGGCTGGATGTCGAAGGAAAGCCGCTCTTCTGCCTTAAGCGTCGCGAAGTGCATGTGGCACCGCACCGCCCAGAGAAAATCTTCCGCCTTGTTGAACAGTTTCAGTTCGGCCCGCGACAGAACACCGAGCTTGACCAGCTCTTCCTTCGTCTTGACGCGGTAAAAATACTTGGTGATCCAGAACAACGTATGCAGGTCGCGCTGCCCGCCCTTGCCTTCCTTGACGTTCGGCTCGACCAGATAGCGGGTTTCGCCTGCCTTGCGGTGGCGCTGGTCGCGCTCGGCAAGCTTGGCCTGAATGAATTCAGGTCCCGTATCCTTGACGATTTCCTCGTCGAAGCGGCCCACAAGCGATTTGAAGAGTTCACGATTGCCGGTGAGAAACCGCGCATCGAGAACTGCCGTGCGGATCGTCATGTCCTCGCGCGCCAGACGGATGCACTCATCGATGTTGCGCGTGGAATGCCCGACTTTCAGTCCCATATCCCACAGCATGTAGAGCATGTATTCGACCACCTGCTCGCCCCACGGGGTCTGCTTGTAGGGCAGCAGAAACAGAAGATCGATATCCGACCCTGGCGCCAGCCCGCCGCGCCCGTAGCCGCCCACCGCGACGATGGCCATATTTTCCGCCTTCGACGGATTGATCATCGGATAGGCTTTGGTGGTGGCGAATTCGAACAGCGCCTCGATCAGCGTGTCCATCAGAAAGGAAAGGCGTTTGGCGCAGAGCGTGCCGCCGCCGTCCTTCATCAACATGCCTTCCGCGTTGGCGCGGCCGCGCACCAGCGCGTCCTTCAAGGCCTGAAGCACCACTTTGCGCACGGTAGGGCTGGTGTAGTTTTCGTCCGTGGAATCCGCCAGTTCGTTGAGCTTGCGGCGCAGCGTCTCGGGATTGACGATCTCTTCCAGCTTAAGGTCGTGTGCGCTCATGCGGCATGTAGATCCGGTTTGCGGGGAAAGGATAGTGGACGATGGCCATCCTAGAGCATTTCCAGCAAAAGTGCGAAGCGGTTTTGCGTGTGGCAAATGCGACAAAACAAATACTTAGCGCGGTTCCGACGATTCCGTTTTAACCGGAACCGCTCTATAGCCGCTTTTATGGATGATGAATATCCAAAAGCAAAGGCCGGGGAGACCCCGGCCTTCGTATTACCATTCGCTGATCTTTCAGTTCGTCGCATTATAGGCGGTGATTGCCGCCATGTTGACGATGTCGGAATCCTTCGCACCGATGGTGACGATCTGAGCAGGCTTGTCGAGGCCGACGAGCAGCGGGCCGATGATGGTTGCGCCACCCAGTTCCTGCAGCATGTCGGCGGCAATCGACGCAGAGTGATTGTCGGGTGTGACGATCACATTGGCCGGACCCGACAGGCGGATGAACGGATATTGTTCCATCAGCTTGGGGTTCAGCGCCACATCGGCACTCATTTCGCCGTCGAATTCGAAATCCACATGGCGCGTTGCAAGAATGCGGACGGCTTCCTGAATGCGGGCGGAACGTTCGCCGCCCATATGGCCGAAGGTCGAGAAGGCGGTGAGCGCCACGCGCGGTACATAACCCATGCGGCGCGCCATGCCCGCAGCTTCGACTGCGATATCGGCAAGCTCGGCTGCGGTCGGCATTTCATGGACGGCGGTATCGGCGATAAACACGGTGCGCCCACGGCAGAGCGCGATGGAAACACCAACCACGCGATGGCCCGGCTTGGAATCGATGACGCGGCGCACGTCGTCGAGACCTGTCGCATAATTGCGGGTCACGCCCGTCACCATGCCATCGGCATCGCCCAGCGCCACCATGCATGCCGCAAAATGATTGCGGTCATTATTGATGAGGCGGTGGCAATCGCGCGTCAGGTAGCCCTTGCGCTGCAGTTTCTCGTAGAGATAGTCGGCGTAAGCAGCATTGCGGCTCGACAGGCGCGCATTGATGATCTCGATACCCGGACGGTCGAGGTCGAGACCGGCAGCCTTCGCCGTATCCTGCACCCGTTCCTCGCGGCCCACCAGAATAGCGGTGCCGAGCCCCTGATTGACGTAGGAAACGGCGGCACGCATCACCTGTTCTTCCTCGCCTTCGGCAAAGACGATGCGCTTCGGCTGGCGGCGCACGCGTTCATAGATACCGCGAAGGGTCGAGGCGATCGGATCGCGACGGGCCGACAGTTCGCGCTTGTAGCCTTCGATGTCGGCAATGGCGCGTCCGGCAACGCCGGTTTCCATCGCGGCCTTGGCGACGGCGGCCGAGACGGATGCAAGCAGGCGCGGATCGAACGGGACCGGGATGATGTAGTTCGGGCCGAAGCGCGGGCGGCTCCCCTGATAGGCCGCGACAACATCGTCCGGCACGTCCTCACGGGCAAGTTCGGCCAGCGCGTTGACGGCGGCGATTTTCATCGCATCGTTGATGGTGGTCGCGCGCACGTCGAGCGCGCCGCGGAAGATGTAGGGGAAGCCGAGCACGTTGTTGACCTGGTTCGGATAATCCGAACGGCCAGTCGCAACGATGGCGTCGTCACGGATGCGCGCCACTTCTTCAGGCGTCACTTCCGGGTCGGGATTGGCCATGGCGAAGATGATCGGGTTCGGCGCCATGGAGCGCACCATGTCTTCCGTAAACGCGCCTTTGGCCGAAAGGCCGAACACCACATCCGCGCCATTCATGGCATCCGCCAGCGACCGCTTGTCGGTCTTTACCGCATGCGCCGATTTCCACTGGTTCATGCCCTCTTCGCGACCCTGCCAGACGACGCCCTTGGTGTCGCACAAGATGACGTTTTCTGAAGCAAAGCCCATGGCCTTGATGAGTTCTATACAGGCGATGCCGGCTGATCCCGCGCCATTGCAGACGAGCTTCGTCGTCTTCATGTCGCGACCCGTCAGATGCAGCGCATTGATGAGGCCGGCGGCGGCGATGATGGCCGTTCCATGCTGGTCATCGTGGAAAACCGGAATGTCCATCAATTCGCGCAGGCGGCTCTCGATGATGAAGCAGTCGGGCGCCTTGATGTCTTCCAGATTGATGCCGCCGAAGGACGGGCCGAGATAGCGCACCGCATTGATGAAAGCGTCGATATCGGTGGTGTCGACTTCAAGATCGATGGAGTCGACGTCGGCAAAGCGCTTGAACAGCACGGCCTTGCCTTCCATGACGGGCTTGGATGCGAGCGCGCCCAGATTGCCGAGGCCCAGAATGGCGGTGCCGTTCGAAATGACGGCGACCAGATTGCCCTTCGCCGTATAGTCATAGGCGCGGGCGGCGTCTTCGGCGATTGCCTTCACCGGCACGGCAACGCCCGGAGAATAGGCGAGCGACAGATCGCGCTGCGTGGTCATGGGCTTTGTGGGGTTGATCTCCAGCTTGCCCGGGCGACCCTGCGCGTGAAAGTCTAGCGCTTCCTTCTCACTGGCTGTGGGTGCGCGTTCTGATGTGTTGCCCTTCGGCGTCGAGGCTGGCATGTTCCCTCCGGTTTCATCTGCGGGAGAACCTCGATAGCGCCAGTCACGCATTGTGTAAACAGCGCTTGCGGGAATAGATATTCATCCAAAAACGATGGAATACGAAATTTTATGACCTTGGCATTGTTTGCCAGGCAATAAATGAAGGTTTACCGATGGAATCGAAGGCGAGCGAAAATATGTTGGAAGCGGAAGAAGATGCCGCCGAGGCAGCGCCCGTTCGCCTGACTCCCATGATGGAGCAATATATCGAGATCAAGGCCGCGAATGTCGATTCGCTGCTCTTTTATCGCATGGGCGATTTTTACGAATTGTTCTTCGATGACGCCGTGGAGGCATCTGCGGCGCTGGGCATTACGCTTACCAAGCGCGGCAAGCATCTGGGCGAGGATATTCCGATGTGCGGTGTGCCCGTCCATGCCGCCGACGATTATCTGCAAAAGCTGATCGCCAAGGGCTACCGGGTTGCGGTCTGCGAGCAGGTCGAAGACCCGGCGGAAGCGAAGAAGCGCGGCTCCAAGTCCGTGGTGAAGCGCGATGTGATCCGCCTCGTCACGCCCGGCACGCTGACTGAGGAAAAGCTGCTGGACCCAGCGCAAGCCAATTTCCTGATGGCGATGGGGCGCACGCGCGGCGATGGCGCATTGGCGCTTGCCTGGATCGATATTTCTACCGGCACCTTCCGCGTGGCTGAAACAACGCCCGATCGGCTTTTCGCCGATGTGATGCGGGTGGACCCGCGTGAGCTGGTGGTAGCCGATAGCGCCTTCCACGATGAGGAATTGCGCCCCGTCTTCGATCTGGTCGGCAAGGCGGTGACGCCGCAACCGGCGACACTTTTCGACAGCGCGGCTGCGGAAGCGCGTATCCAGCGCTATTTCAACGTCGCGACGCTGGATGGCTTCGGCCAGTTCAGCCGCTCCGAGCTGTCGGCGATTTCCGGTGCGATTGCCTATATCGAAAAGACGCAGATTTCCGAGCGTCCCCCCCTGATGCGGCCGGAACGCGAGCATGAGGGCGGCACGCTTTTCATCGACCCGGCCACACGCGCCAGCCTGGAGCTTGCCCGCACAATGTCGGGCAACCGCGACGGCAGCCTGTTGAAGGCAGTTGATCGCACGGTGACTGGCGGCGGGGCGCGGCTTCTCGCCGAGCGCCTGACCGCGCCGCTCACCAATCCGAAGGAAATTGCGCTGCGGCTTGATTCCGTTTCCTGGTTCCTGAGCGAGCCGTCGCTCTGCGAAGCCATGCGTGCGGAACTGAAAGGTGTGCCGGATATGCCGCGCGCTCTTTCGCGCCTTGCGGTCGGACGCGGCGGGCCGCGCGATCTGGGCAGCCTCGCGCGAGGTTTCGAGGCTGCGCACACGATTGCAAACCTGTTGGAAAGTGCGTTGCTGCCGGACGAACTGGCACATGCCCGCGATGCCGTCAGCGCCATGCCCGCCATCTTTACCGCGCATCTTGACCGCGCCCTGGCCGACGAATTGCCGCTTCTCAAACGCGACGGCGGTTTCGTTTGCGCAGGCTATAATGCCGAGCTTGATGAAATGCGGGCCTTGCGCGATCAGTCACGCCGGGTAATCGCCGGTCTCCAGGCTGATTATATAGAAGAGACCGGCATCAAGTCGCTCAAGATCAAGCACAACAATGTGCTTGGCTATTTCATCGAGGTGACGGCCAACAATGCCGGGGCGATGACGGATACGGATGAAGCCAAGGGCCGTTTCATCCACCGGCAGACCATGGCCAATGCGATGCGCTTTACCACGACCGAGCTGGCGGAACTGGAAAGCAAGATCGCCAATGCCGCAGACCGCGCCTTGTCCATCGAGCTTGCCGTGTTCGAGGAACTGACGGCGGAAGCCGTTTCCCATGCCGACAGCATCCGAGCGGCTGCATCGGCGCTTGCAGTCTTCGACGTTTCGGCAGCGCTCGCCGTGCTGGCGGATGAGCAGGGCTATTGCCGCCCGCAGGTCGATGACAGCCTGTCCTTCAATATCGTGGCAGGCCGTCATCCGGTGGTCGAACAGGCCCTGCGACGGCAGGCGGCCAATCCGTTCGTCGCCAATGATTGCGATCTCTCCCCGCAAAAGGATGGAGGAAACGGTGCGATCTGGCTTCTCACCGGCCCCAACATGGGCGGTAAGTCGACTTTCCTGCGCCAGAATGCCCTGATCGCTATTCTCGCGCAGATGGGTTCCTTCGTCCCTGCCGGGTCCGCGCAGATTGGTGTCGTGGATCGCCTGTTCAGCCGTGTCGGCGCTTCCGACGATCTGGCGCGCGGGCGTTCAACCTTCATGGTCGAAATGGTGGAAACGGCAGCGATCCTCAATCAGGCAGGCGAGCGTTCGCTGGTGATTCTTGACGAGATCGGGCGCGGTACGGCGACTTTCGACGGCCTTTCCATTGCCTGGGCTGCGGTCGAATATCTGCATGAGAAGAACCGCTGCCGTGCGCTGTTTGCCACGCATTTCCACGAAATGACGGCACTTTCGGAAAAGCTGGAGCGGCTTTCCAACGTCACCATGCGGGTGAAGGAATGGGACAATGATGTCGTCTTCCTGCATGAGGTGGCAAAGGGGGCTGCCGACCGTTCCTACGGCGTGCAGGTCGCGCGTCTTGCGGGTCTGCCCGAGGCGGTCGTCAATCGTGCGCGCGATGTTCTGCACCAGCTGGAAGCCGGTGAAACCTCCGGCAAGGCGGACAAGCTGATCGATGATCTGCCGCTGTTCTCCGTCGTATTGCAGCAGGAAAAGCCGAAGCCGCAGGTGCAAATGAAGGACAGCGAACTGGTGAAAGCCGTCTCTGCCATCAGCCCTGACGAACTGACGCCCCGTGAAGCGCTCGACCTGATTTATAAGTTGAAGGAACTGGCCGGAAAGGCGTGAGATTCTGGACCCTCGCCCTTCGAGGCTTCGCTATGCTCCGCACCTCAGGGTGAGGGCGTCGAGTTTTTCGGCGAGGGGTATCCAGATGATTTCCCCTCATCCTGAGGAGGCCCGTAGGGCCGTCTCGAAGGGCGAGGGGAAATATCTACAGACTAAACAAACCTATTCGCTTCAGCGCCGTAATAAGTAATGTAGCGGCTGGAGATGCGCTCAATTGGCAGGATGATGAACACATCGGTGGTGCCGAATGCTTCATCGATCACTGCACCATCCCCAATCATTGCGCCAAGGCGCAGATAGCCTTTCACCAGCGGCGGCATCGAGAAGAGTGCAACCTTGTTGTTGATGGCTTCCTTCGGCATCAGGTCCATGGCCTGATAGCGGTGCGGCAGGGCGCGCACGTCCCAGTCCGGAGTGGCCCGGCAGTTATGATGCAGGAACGACAGGCCGAGCGCATGCGCTGCAGGCACGGCCCCATGGAAGGAGGCGCAGCCGAACATCACATCGATGGAGTGGCGGCGGCAGTAGGCCCAGGCGCCTTGCCACAGCAGCTCGACGGTGCGCTTGGAGCGATATTCCGCCTTCACGCAGGAGCGACCCAGTTCCAGCAGACGAAGATTGGGGCGCGAAAGGGCCAGACGCTGCACGTCATATTCATCGGCGGAATAGAAGCCGAGCGCTTTGTCGGCTTGATCGCTGCGCATCAGACGATAGGTGCCGACAATCTGCTGGTGTTCCGGCACGGGCAGGGCGGTATCGTAAACAAGCAGATGATCGCAAATAGCGTCGAAGCGGTCGGCATCGCGAAGCTCCACAGCCTCGATGCTTTCGCGGCGCGCACCCATTTCGTCGAAGAAGACACGAAAGCGCAATTCCTGCGCGGCTTCCACGGCCTCAGGTGAATTGGCAAGCCGTACTTCCAGCGATCCGATGCGTCCCAGAACAATGGGATCGCCGCCGGACGCGAACAGCGCCTGTTGTGCTTCTAAGCCTGACATGACGGTATCATCAATGATTTGCTGGTCCATTCCAAGCAGTACTGTCATGATGATGGCTCCTGATTTGTCTATTCACGTATTCCTGAACGGCTTTCCCACCGATATTTCAGCAGGAACCATTCCAATCCATGTTCCGACAAGATTGCGTGGACACGACGTCCAGTTCGGCCGAAGCATTACAGATTCAGTGCTACGCGAGGATGACAGAAGCATGTCACCAATGTGTCAATTCAAGTGGATGGACCGTATCCTCTTCAAAAATCTTATAATTTCACGAGATTAAATTATGCGAAAGGCTGAAACCGATCAAGCTGCCTTGTCAGCGGGCGGCCCGCTCGCGACGCCAGCCGAGAAATTCTTCCAGAATAATGAGCCCAGCGCCGATGGTTATGAACGTGTCGGCGAGATTGAACACGGCGAATGACCATGTCGGCAGGTGGAACAGAATATAGTCCACGACATAGCCATGCATCACCCGGTCGATAAGATTGCCGATGGCCCCGCCGACGACAAGCGCAAAACCGTAACGCGCGAAAATGCGGTCCGGAGCGTTGGTCCACCACAGATAAAGCACGAACAGGATAACTGCGGCCGTGATCACGACCAGTCCCCAGTCGTGCAGCCAGGCCAGCATGGAAAAGGCGATGCCTTCATTGTGCGTGCGGAACAATGCGAGGAACGGCAGGAGATCGATCTGCTGCCCGTAGCCCATCCGTGTTTCCACCAGATGCTTGACGCCCTGATCGATCAGTATCGTGAGAATGACGACAAAAAGTGAGGACCAGACAGCGTGCCGCTTCATCCGGAAGCCCTTTCATCAAGCGTGAGCGCGTCGCGACGGATTTCGTAGAGCATCACGCCGGTGGCAATGGCAAGATTGAGAGAATCAGCACGTCCCGCCTGCGGGATGCGGGCAAGCTTGTCGCAGGCACCGGCAAGGCTTTCCGGCAGGCCCTGCTGCTCATTGCCCATCATCAGCACGACCGGCTTGTTGGCATAGGGAATGGTGCGATAGTCGACCGCGCCTTTCAGATGCGTGCCGACGACGAGACCGGACACGCCTTTGCGCCAGTTGAGGAAATCGGCTTCGCTCACCTTATAGAGCGGCATGGAAAAGACCGAGCCCATGGTGGCGCGCACGGTTTCCAGCGAATAGGGATCGGTCGTGTCGCCGATCAGAATAACGCCCTTGGCGCCGACCGCATCCGCGGTGCGGATGACAGTACCAAGATTGCCCGGGTCACGCACGCGGTCGAGCGCGATATAGACGTCGTTGCCCTTCGGCTTGAGGCTTGCAAGCGGGCGGTACTGCTGCTCGAAGACGCCGACCACCATCTGCGGATTATCGCGGCGGGTAATGGCGGCCATGATCTTTTCGGTCACTTCCAGCACCAGTCCGCCCTTGGCGAAGGTGCGGGCGGCAACCTGCTCAACCATTTTGTTGCCCTTGCCGGATTTCGCAAAGACAAGCGTCTTGATGCGCCAGTCCTGTTCCAGCGCGTCGATGACAAGCTTCAGTCCTTCGGCCAGAAACACGCCCTGCTGGTCACGGAATTTTTTCAGCGCCAGCGAGCGCAGGTCCTTCACAATGGGATTGGTAAGGCTGGTGACTTCCTTGACCTGTCCGACTTTCGAATATTCGGCGCGTTGGCCTTTTGAGAAATCGTCGTCACGGCTCATTTTGCTACCCAGCGGCTGAACATGGATGTGGAAAGC
Organism: Brucella sp. RRSP16; assembly: GCF_052246815.1. Taxonomy (NCBI): domain Bacteria; kingdom Pseudomonadati; phylum Pseudomonadota; class Alphaproteobacteria; order Hyphomicrobiales; family Brucellaceae; genus Brucella; species Brucella sp. RRSP16. The sequence goes on along the minus strand of NZ_JBQQAM010000002.1, from coordinate 435,871 downwards.
GCGCGCCCTTTCGACTGGTCGGCGGAACGTTCACGCAGAATAAGTTCGCCCGATTCGACCGTGCCGCCAAGACCGGTGAAACGGTCGCGCATCAGCTCATGAATGGCGAAGAAAGAAGCCCGGATCGAATAGGCGGTCAGGATGACTGCAAGCGGCTTCGGCGTCAGGATGGACCGGCATGTATCGACCATTGCGGGCAGATGCTCGAACAATTGCCAGACCTCGCCGCTCGGTCCGCGCCCATAGGCAGGCGGATCAAGCAGGATGATGTCGTAGAAGCTGCCGCGCCGTTCCTCGCGAGCCACGAATTTCATCGCGTCTTCGCAGATCCAGCGGATTGGTTTATCGGAAAGCCCGGCCATTTCCTGGTTTTCACGCGCCCACAGGATCGCTTTCTTGGATGCGTCCACATGGGTCACTTCCGCACCGGCCCGTGCCGCCACCAGCGAGGCGACGCCCGTATAGCCAAAAAGATTGAGCACTTTCACGCTGCGCCCGGATTTTACGCCGTCCCGGATACGCCCATCCATATATGACCAGTGCGCGGCCTGTTCGGGGAACACGCCGACATGGCGGAATGAGGTGAAACGGCCATGAAAGGAAATGCCGTCGTGCTGCATCGGCCATGTTTCACCGAGCGGCAGTTTCGGAAATGCCCAGCGCCCCATGCCTTCCTCATCGGTATTGCCGGTGAAGACGGCATCCGCCTGATCCCACTCTTTCTGAGGCAGGTTCGGCAGCCAGATAGCCTGACCTTCCGGGCGGACAATCCGATAGGGGCCGTATTGCTCGAGCTTCAACCCATTGCCGCTGTCGAGAAGCGCATAATCGGGTGACGGTTCCGTTTCGAGGATGAGCGGGAGCTTTTCAGCCGGGCGGGCGCCGGCATAGGGCTTGATTTCGCGAAGCGGCGCGGCGGGTTTGTCGTCCGCAGGTCGGGGTGCAGCCTTGGCGAACTGGGGACGAGGCTTTTTGAAGGACGAGCCCTTATCGGACTTGCCTTCAAACCTGCTCTCAAGCTTGTTTTCCGGACGTGGCGCATCGTGTCTTGTGCGCTCGAAACCACGCTCCTGCTTGCCGCCCGACGGCTTTTTGCCTTTTCCCTTTGGCGCTTTCACCCGAAACTCCAATCATCATGATTGGGGTCTAGGTAGGATAAACAGGGCCGGTGTGGAAGGGGAAAACGACGTTCAACCGCGCACAAAGGATATTTCAGCAGTCGAAAACCCGGAAGTTTGCTTCCGGGTTCGAGAATAAAGGCCGTTTCAGGAATTCGCGACCGATATATTGCGCTTTTCGGCGGCTGTGCTGCGTTCAAGCAGGCGGGCCGCCTCCTGCTTGTACATCCGTTCCTTGCGCCGATGCTTGCCCTGCGTGAACCAGGTCACCAGGGAGCCGATGACGACACCGAGGAGAAGTGCTCCGAACAGCAACAGGAACAGCGGTGCTTGATAGGAGAGGGCCGGATTGCCCGGATTGAACGGATCGATCGTGAATTGCACCGACGCGCGATTGGCAACCGACAACGCAATCAGAACCACGGCGAGCGGTACAAGAACGATGATGGCGATGATGCGTTTTGCCGCCATAGCGTCTATCAGACTGCGCCGTTCAGACGGTCGCGCAGTTCCTTGCCGGTCTTGAAGAACGGAACCCACTTTTCTTCCACGTCCACCGTTTCGCCGGTACGCGGATTGCGCCCGCTGCGGGCAGGGCGGTTTTTCACGGAAAATGCGCCAAAGCCACGCAACTCCACGCGATTGCCTTCAGCAAGCGCGTTTGTGATCTCGTCGAATACCGCGCCGACGATGTTTTCGACATCGCGCTGGAAGAGATGCGGATTGCGGCTGGCGATAATCTGAACGAGTTCCGATTTGATCACGGCTTTAAACCCCTGTTCTTCTGTTTGTTTCGTCCGGTATCTGCCGGATATTGTGTGCGTTTGCCCGGACGGCGTCAATTCGCTTCAGGCGTACCGTCAACGTGCCAAACCGAAAGAAGTCCGTCAAGAAAGATGCGTTCCTTGGCAATCTGCTTCAACATGCCATCGGCTTCCTGCGGCACACCGATGAGGCGCGCACCGGCATGAATGATGAGGTCGCGCAGCGAAAATCCGGTATCGTCGTTGACCGGCTTCCATTCCAGACGAGGCAAATCCTTCGAGAGCCCCTTGCCTGCAAGCCAGGCAACGGCTTCCTCTTCACCGCCCAGCCCGTCGATCAGCTTCTTGTCCAGCGCCTGCCGTCCGGTGAAAACGGCGCCATTGGCGAGCGCCAGCGCCTGTTCATGCGTAAATGAACGGCGTTTTTCGACAATATCCACGAACCAGGCGTAGGAATCCATGATCATATTGCTGATCATTCCCTTGGCTTCGTCGCTGGCCGGGCTGAAATAGTTGGGTTCGGCCTTGAGCGGCGACGACTTGATGGTTTCGACTTTCACGCCGATCGTATCGAGAAGCTTCGAAAGGTCGGGATATTGAAACAGGACCCCGATGGAGCCGACGATGGATGTCTGCCGCGCGATGATATGATCGGATGCGCTGGCAATCATGTAGCCCGCGGACGCGGCGAGCGTGCCCACCTGGGTCACGACCGGCTTCTTCTCGGCAATCTTGCGCACGGCTTCAAAAATGGCTTCCCCGCCAACCGTCGTTCCGCCCGGCGAATCGAGGACCAGAATCACACCCTTGACGGCATCGTCACTGGCTATCTTGTCGAGGCGCTTCAGCAATTCCTCATTCTCGAAGATGGTGCCTTCGATGCGAACCTTGGCGATGTGCGGCTGGCTGAAATTGGTGCCGCGCATGGACCACGAAGCGAAACCGGCGATCAGGGCTGCGATCAGAAGCAGGAACGCTCCGCGCCAGACTGTCAGCTTTCTGCGCAATTTCCGGCGTTCGATGATTGCTTCGGCGTCTTGAGCCATTCCCGTCCATCCGTTCGTTCAAATAGCGTGGTTCGCGCTTGCAGTTCACCTTTTGCCTTGAATGAAGGCATGCGGCAAGTCTCTTCGAAAAATAGGACTGGCCGGAAATCGTCTGTTTCGCGAAATGCTTTCCTACCGGGATATATATATTGTCAGGGCGATGCCCGCGATTCCCGGTTTGTTGCCGGTTCAGCTTTCATGATGACGCCACACCCGGCTGTAGTTTGGCCCGGATTTGTGATATCAAAGAGTTGATTAGCATTCTATCAATCTCGGTAGAGTGCAAAATGGGATGAATTATCAAGCACATAAACCGTTCCTGCTGCCCTGTTGGGAGGCGGGTGCGGTGTTTTGTGCGGTATGAAGCTATTGAGCGACCGTCTATTTCACCCCAAATAAACCTTATTGAAATGAAAAAGCGCGACATAGGCGCGCCGATTATTGAATTCCAGGAAAGCATTGAGGAACTGAACGCAACATGACCGCCGACACGACACCCAGCCATGCGCCGCAGAACGTGACCTCCCAGGGTCGCGGCAAGGGCGGCATGCGCTTTGGGGCGTCGGAGAAGGCAGAGGCGCTCTTCCACGCGGCACAGCGCCATTCTGTCCGTGTTCGTGTCTTGAAGACCGCGCTGCCGGTGGCCGCTGTTATCGTGGCGGCCGTGTTCTCATGGTACACGTTTCTTGCGACGCCGAACACACCCATAAAGGTGGAAGTGAATAATGGCGGCGAAAGCGGTAAGCTTGTCATGACGAGCCCGCATCTCAATGGATACACCAAGGACAACCGCCCTTATTCGATGACCGCTGCCAAGGCGACGCAGGATGCGAAGAACAGCGGCGCGATTTCACTGGAAGGCATTTCCGCCGAATTGCCGGTTGGTGAAAAGGGCACGGCCAAGGTCGAGGCGACGTCGGGTGTTTACGACAATGCCAATGGGCGTTTGCAACTTGATAAGGACTTTACTGTTACCACGGATGATGGTTTGCGTGCGGTGATGCATTCTGCGGACGTAAATCTCAAGAGCGGGCAGATCACGACCGACAAGCCCGTCGACATCCGCAGCGGCAGCACGCATATTCTGGCGGACAGCATGCAGGTCAAGGACAACGGCAAGGTTCTGATTTTTGAGAACAAGGTTCGAATGACCGTTGACGGCAGCGTTGTTTCGCCCAACAAGGCTCCCTGAAAAGGAAGCCTGATTTGAGGACAGGCGAAGCGTTCGAACCGATTCATATCTGTGCGGGCGCTTGAGTACGTTGCGAAGCCGGTTTTCGGATTGAAATGTGCTCGAAAACAAATTGTTAGAGCGTGATTCTGATGCAATCGGAATACCACAGGCTCTAAACCGCTTTTTTGATCGCATTTTGCGATGCCGAATGTTCCCATTTGGACGCAAAGTGCTTAATGTTGCGTCTGACCGCATGTCGGCCCAGGAATGGTCGAATGCTTCGGGGAGCTGGTGATATATGGAACGCGAGACGGGCAAGATGAACAAGGGTACGATGGCCCGCACTTTGCGGATGGGATTTGCAGTTCTGGCGCTCGGCATGGTCGCGGCTCCGACAGCCTCTCTGGCGCAGGAAGGCGCGGCTGTGAACGGCCTGAAGCTTTCCAACAGCAAGGCTCCCGTAAAGATCGACGCCGACAAGCTTGAAATGCGCGACAAGGAAGGCGTTGCGGTCTTCACCGGCAATGTTGCCGTTTCGCAGGGCGATGCGCTGCTCAAGGCCGGCCAGATGACGGTCTATTACAACAAGGCCAAGAAGGACGGTGACGCTCAGGCGCCGGAACCGGCAAGTGCCGGCGTGGGTGGCCTCGATTCATCGAGCATCGATCACATCGACATTTCTGGAAAAGTCTATCTCAAGTCTGGCACCCAGGTCGCAACCGGCGATACGGGCCGCTATGATGCCAAAAACCAGGTGATGGTTCTCCAGGGCCAGAAGGTGGTGCTGACCGATGGCGACAATGTCGTGACCGGCTGCAAGCTGACCGCGCATCTCGATACGGGACGCGCCAATGTCGAAAGCTGCAAGGGGCAGTCCAAGGGTCGCGTATCGATCATCATGGCTCCGAAAGATCAACAGCAGGGCGGTGCTGCGCCCAAGCAGAACTGACCGGAGCAGGCGTGGGATTGTTCTGGAACAAGAAGGCCGACGGGTCGCAAGACGCATCGCAAAATGTGAACGCACCATCCGATGTTGCCGGAGCCATGCCCGGCCAGCCGGGTAAGTCGGCGCGTCTCAAGGGTACGCTGGTGGCACGCGGTCTCTGCAAGAGCTATCGCGGCCGTCAGGTCGTCAACGGCGTGTCGTTCGGCGTGCGGGCGGGTGAAGCCGTCGGTATTCTGGGGCCGAACGGTGCCGGCAAGACTACCTGTTTCTACATGGTGACCGGCCTTGTTCCGGCTGATGCGGGCTCCATCGAGATCGACGGTTTTGATGTCACATCGATGCCGATGTATCGCCGTTCGCGTCTTGGCATTGGCTATCTGCCGCAGGAAGCGTCCATTTTCCGGGGGCTTTCGGTGGAAAATAACATCAAGGCCGTGCTTGAAGTGGTGGAGAAGGATCGCTCCAAGCGCACATCCGAACTGGATGCGCTCCTGGAAGAATTTCACATCGCGCATTTGCGCAAGGCACCCGCCATTTCGCTTTCCGGCGGTGAACGCCGCCGTCTCGAAATTGCGCGTGCGCTTGCCTCGCGCCCGAATTTCATGCTGCTGGACGAGCCTTTTGCGGGTGTCGATCCGATTGCCGTTTCGGATATTCAGCAGCTTGTCCGCCATTTGACCAGCCGCGGCATCGGCGTCCTGATCACCGATCATAATGTGCGCGAAACGCTCGGCCTTATCGATCGCGCTTACATTATTCACGCCGGTCAGGTGCTGACGCATGGACGCCCTGCGGAAATCGTTGCCAACCCGGACGTGCGCAGGCTTTATCTCGGCGACCAGTTCACTCTCTAGAGCGCCCATCGGTCTGAACGAATTCAGGTCGGCGCTCCAAATTCCCATGTTGACGCATCATGATCTGGGAGCGCGCGAAACAGCGCGCCTCCACATTTGCCCATGCCTTCCGCGACTAATTTCCCCTTTTGCTTGAAAAACGCGCATTCTGAATTGACAAGCAAGGTTCATACCAGTTTTCATTCCGTTCGGCCTGAACATGCGGTCCGTGGAGGTCGGCAGGGGTAAACCGGGGAGAATAACGCGTCGCATGGCATTGTCGCCCAAGCTCGATTTCCGTCAGTCGCAATCGCTGGTAATGACTCCCCAGTTGATGCAGTCGATAAGACTGCTGCAAATGACGCATGTGGAACTGGAGCAGTTTCTCGACGCCGAAATCGAAAAAAATCCGCTTCTGGACCGAATCGAGGCAGCAAATGATGATTTTGCAGGCTCGGACTCCGTCCGCGACGATGGAGAGGCCGGTGAGGGAGAGATAGAGTCCCAAGCGTCGGAGGACGACTGGTTCAAGACGGAAGTCTCCGGCGATGCGGAGAGCCTTTCTTCCACCTTCGACAGTTCGCTTGAGAACATCTTTCCCGACGATCCGGGGCGCTCCGATGAGATCGGGCCTGACCTTGCCGCGCAATGGAAATCCGCCGGCGGCGACGGATATGTTTCAGCCAGCGCTTATGACATCGACCAGATCACGGCGAGCCGGGTTTCGCTGGGCGAGCATGTGGCGGAACAGATCGCGCTGACTTTTTCCGCAACGATGGACCGGTTCATCGCAACCGCGCTTGCCGACGCACTGGACGAGAGCGGCTATCTGCGTGTCGATATTGTGGGGCTCGCCCAGAACCTGGGGGTGGAAACGGTCGAAATCGAGCGGGTGCTCGGTGTAATGCAAACCTTTGATCCCCATGGCCTTTTCGCTCGTGACCTGCGCGAGTGCCTGGCGATACAGTTGCGCCTCAAGGATCGGTTCGATCCGGCGATGGAAGCTTTGATCGACAATCTCGATCTTCTGGCGCGGCGCGACTTCGCTACCCTCAAGAAAATCTGCGGCGTCGATCAGGCCGACATTATCGATATGCTGACCGAAATCCGCATGCTCGATCCAAAACCGGGCGCATTGTTCGAGATTTCGGTCGCCGATGCCATCGTGCCGGACGTGCTGGTGACGCCGTCGCGCGATGACGGCTGGGCTATCGAGTTGAATGCCGCAGCCATGCCGCGCCTCATCGTCAACAATGAATATTATGCCGAGGTGAACGCCTCGGTGAAAGCCGAGGAAAAGGCGTTTCTCTCGGACTGCATGCAGACTGCGAACTGGCTTGTGCGCAGCCTTGACCAGCGCGCCCGCACTATCCTGAAGGTCACGCAGGAAATCGTGCGGCAGCAGGACGGTTTTCTGCGTCACGGAGTGACCCATTTGAAGCCGCTCAACCTCCGTATTGTCGCGGATGCGGTCGGCATGCATGAATCCACCATCAGTCGGGTGACCGCGAACAAGTTCATGGCGTCGCCACGCGGCGTGTTTGAATTGCGCTATTTCTTCAATGCTTCCATCGCCTCCTCCGAGGGGGGCGACGCGCATTCATCCGAGAGTGTGCGTCATCGCATCCGCCAGATGATTGACGCCGAAAAGCCTGACGACGTGCTTTCCGATGACGCCATCGTGGATGCCCTCAAGAAGGACGGTGTGGATATAGCGCGAAGAACGGTCGCAAAATACCGGGAATCGATGAATATTGCCTCATCGGTACAACGTAGGCGGGAAAAGAAGGCGAGATTGTCGGCTTCCTGATCGTCCGCCAAGGCGGCCCCGAAATGTATTTCAAGCTTCGTTCTCCTGTGAAAACAGGGGAGGAACGCTCTAAAATTTTTGACTTGTCGCGCTGTTCATTCAGAAAAATTCGATCTCGATTTGTGAAAAGATCGATATTGCAGGGCGATCGACTGGCAAGAGGGCCAATTGACAAGCGCCATTTCAACCAATAGAAGCCCGGCTCGCGCTGCGGCCCGTAATTAAAGCCTCGGTTTTCCGGCTTTCACGACAGGCGGTCAGCGTGAACTGAGGCGCTGGTCCCTAATACGGCTTGTTACACGGAAGCCGCGTCAAAGCAGAATTGAAGCATATCTCCCGGATTGGCCGGTTTTCGGGAGAAAGCATGAGATTGACGTTTCCAGCATATGTTTCTGCGGGAAATGTCCGGGAATGCGTAATTTCTGGAAGAAATTGCGATTGTGCATATGTTTGAAGGAAGGACAATGCGGCGTTCCAAGGCATGTCACCCGAACGGGTGACGCTAACCGGGCGTTACGTAAGAGAAATGTGTGGCAACCACCCCCTCAAGGGCTTTTCCGGGAGCAGCCAGGACTTCGAAGGCTTTTCGGAAGGTGTTTCAACACCTCTGCGGAGAGTGCGCCTGAGAAGCTCGTCGGCATCATGGATCTGGTTGGAAAACGCACTGGATGAAAAGCATCTTTGATGCTGGTTCGCTTTGCGCTTCGCTCGCCTTGTGATTAGACTGGGTTCTGTGGTGTAACGCAAATGAGGTGTGCCAAATGACTCTGCGTGTATCTGGAAAGCATATGGACGTCGGTGAAGCTTTCACGACCCGGATCATTGATCGGGTTAACGAAGCGGTCGGCAAATATTTCGATCATGGCTTTTCCGGACAGGTTACGGTCACCAAGTCCGGTTCGCGTTTCAGTGCCGATTGCACCCTGCACCTCGATAGCGGTGCGACTCTGCAAAGCACTGGCGAGGCACAGGATCCGCAACTGGCTTTCGAAGCGGCTGCGGACAAGATCGAAACCCGCCTTCGCCGCTACAAGCGCCGTCTGAAATCGCGTCCTGCCACGCAGCCGGATGCGATCTATGATGACGTTGCATATCGTGTTATGGCACCCCTGCCGGAGGAAGAGGAGGATCTTCCGGCGGATTACGCGCCGACAATTGTTGCGGAATCGTCCGTCGCCCTGCGCACCATGTCGGTGGCGTCGGCGGTCGTGGAACTGGATCTGATCGAGAATCCGGTTCTGGTATTCCGCAATGCCGGCAATGATGAAGTTAATATCGTCTACCGTCGGGCGGACGGCAATATCGGCTGGGTCGATCCATCGATGGTCACCCGCCAGGCCGCGCCCCGCGCCTGACGGCAAACCTGAAGCGCACGCAGCGGACCGCGATCGGCGGCCGCGTGCGCTTCCCAAAACCGGGCTGAAAAGGCCTGATTGAAGAAGGAACGGAGAGAATGGATCTTAGTGATCTGATTCAGCCAGGGGCGATTATCCCTGCGCTGAAAGCCAGCTCCAAAAAGCAGCTTTTGCAGATTCTGTCTGAGAAGGCTGCGGAACTGACCGGTCTCCCTGAGCGCGAAGTTTTCGAAACAATTCTCCAGCGTGAACGCCTCGGTTCCACCGGGGTGGGCAATGGCGTTGCCATTCCGCACGGCAAGCTGGCGAACATCAACAAAATAGCCGGAATCTTCGCTCGTCTGGAAACCCCGGTCGATTTCGAGGCGCTGGACGATCAGCCTGTCGATCTTGTTTTTCTGCTTCTCGCGCCGGAAAATGCCGGCGCGGATCATCTGAAGGCTCTCTCGCGCATCGCCCGTATGCTGCGCGACGCCGATACTGTTGCGAAGTTGCGCGGCACGCATGACGCGCAGGCGCTTTATTCATTCCTGACCGCTCAGCCAGCGTCCAACGCGGCCTGAGTTCAAATAGTTTCTCGTAAACAAAACCGCCGTTCAGCTTGAACGGCGGTTTTGTTTGTCCGCTCGCAGAAACGATGTGCGGGAAGGCAGATGCCGCCAGCGACGCGATACCGGCGACGGCCGTTATCGCACCAAAGATCAGTGCAGCATCACGGTGCGCAGTTCGTGCTCCTGTGCGCCCTGCAGCGCGGTGGCGCGAACATCGGAAAGCACGATTGGCTCACCGCTGGCGCCAAAGAGCGCCCAGAGTTCCAGGCCCGGCTCGATCGGTGGGAGGGCAGGGAAGCTGCGTGCAAGGTCATCAGAACGGATCTTGCGCACATAGGCAACTTCACCTTCGCCGAGATGGGCGAATTCGTTTTCGGTGAATATCTGTCTGTTCATGGTCGTAGCCTCCATTTCGTCGGCATGTCATTTGCGACCATGCCGCTTCAGAGCTTCACATTTTCAATATAGCGGACTTGTGCTGAACAAAAACTGAACAGTTTCAGTCTTTCACCGCTATGTTGATTCGTTTGATCAGCCGCTCCGGTTCCGGGCGGTCGAGATCGATGGCCAAAAGGCCGTTTTTCAGATCGCAACCGAGAACCCGCATGCCGTCTGCCAGAACGAAAACGCGCTGGAACTGCCGGGCAGCGATGCCGCGATGCAGAAATTCCCGTTCGGTATCGTCGGTCTGGCGTCCGCGGATGACGAGCTGATTGTCTTCCGTCATGACTTCGAGGTCGTCGCTGGAAAACCCGGCCACCGCCAGGGTGATGCGCAGACGTTCGGAGCCAGTCTCGCCACGCAGGCGTTCAATATTATAGGGCGGATAACCATCGCCGGATTTAGCGATCCGTTCCAGCGTCTTTTCCATCGTGTCGAATCCGAGCAGCAGAGGGCTCGAAAACGGTGTCATTCTTGTCATTGCATCAGTCCTTGATGAGAAGCGACCGTTATGAAGAGAACCCATACGGCGTACTCTTCGCTAACTGATATGGCTTGTGAAAAGCCTGACTTCAAGGGCCAATCCGGATTCCTTCACTCCATCGTAGGGTGAAGTTCAGGCGCAAGATACCCGGGAACTTTAGGAGCGCTTACCGACGCGCTTCGGCGAGTGCCGCGCCGAAGGCCGTGGCGAAGCTTTCCCGATCATCGGGATTGAGGAACTTGCCGACCGCGACGCTCATTTCGCGGCTCTCGACGCTCATGCCGGTGATGCCAATGTCAGGCTTTCGCGCAACCTTGAACCGTGTCCAGAACGGATTGAAGCGATGCGCGGTCACCTTGCCGGATGCCGCATATTTGCGAATATGCAGGGCGGAACGCGATACGGAGATTTCCTCCCGCGCCCGGGCGGCACGATAATTCCAGCGGAAGGCCAGATAGATGAGCAGGACATCAAGGCCGAAAAACCCGAAGATGGGCCAGGCCCCGATGGACCAGAAAAGAATGCCTACGAACATCCAGCAACCGATCAGGGCTCCCATCAGCACGGCAAAGCCCGTCCGCCCGAGCGAACGATAGGGCGTGAGCAAGGCCTCGAAAATGGGTTTGTCGAACCGGTCGGGTTCCGCGCCGTCTGGGTGGTGCATCGTTTTCAGATCATCTCGCAATGCCGCATCGGGCCTGCGTCAAGCTGCTGATTGTTTTGTCGATAGGGAAACCATTATAGAGGCGGAATGGAAAAGGCCAAAATCAAATCGCCCGTGAACGCATCTCCTGCCCGTTCCCAGCGTCGGGTGCGGGGCACGCTTTATACGGCGGATGAAATTCACGAGATATTCCGCCGTTTCTCCATCCAGAGACCCGAGCCGAAGGGCGAGCTTGAGCATGTGAATGCATTCACGCTTCTTGTCGCCGTCGTTCTTTCGGCGCAGGCCACCGACGCAGGCGTCAACAAGGCGACGCGAGGGCTCTTTGCCGTTGCCGATACGCCGCAGAAAATGCTGGCGCTCGGCGAGGAAAAAGTCGGCGACTATATCCGTACCATCGGTCTTTGGCGCAACAAGGCGAAAAACGTCATCCTCCTGTCCGAAGCCCTGATCCGCGATCATGGCGGCGAGGTTCCCGGCGACCGGGATGAACTGGTGAAATTGCCGGGCGTTGGCCGCAAGACGGCCAATGTGGTGCTGAACATGGCTTTCGGCCAGCCGACCATGGCGGTGGACACGCATATCCTGCGCATCGGCAACCGGATCGGGCTTGCGCCCGGCAAGACGCCGGAGGCCGTGGAAGCCATCCTCGTCCGGGTCATTCCAGCCGAATACATGCTTCACGCGCATCACTGGCTCATCCTGCATGGCCGTTATGTGTGCAAGGCGCGCAAGCCCGAATGCGAGAAATGCGTGATTGCGGATATCTGCAAATATCCGGCGAAAACCTGCGACGTGCCCGCGCCGCTTATCCCCTTGCCGCCGCAGGCGTGAGCTTGCTTTCGCGCTGCGAGATCGCCTTGTGCAGATGGACCATCATCGTTGCCGCGAAAAGCGGGGTGAGAAGGTTGACGATCGGTATCGCCATGAAGCCTGCAATCAGCAGCCCGGCCAGAAAGACCGTCACGCCATAATGTGACCGTAGCGCCTTCGCCTCGGCTTCGGACCGATAGCGCATGGCCGCAAACTCGAAGAATTCCCGCCCGAGCAGATAGGCATTGATGACGAAGAAGGCGATCAGGTTGATGCCGGGTATGAACAGCATCAGCAGGGCGGCGATATTGCCGATGATGACGATGCCGAGAAATTTCAGCGAAACGACGATGGAACGGCCGGTCGGCAACGGCGTGCCGCGAGGATCGTTGGGATAGTCCTCGCGTTCGACTACTTCGGCGACATCATCGAGAAACAGGCCTGCGACGAGCGCTGTAACGGGTGCAATCATCAATGCGAGCACAAGCGCCAGGCCAAGACCTGCAACGATGGCGGCAACGATGCCGAGCCAGCCTGCCCAATCCGGCATGCCGGGCAATATCTGCTCCATCCATGGCCAGGCAAAAGTAAAAAAGATTTGACGGACTGCGGCCCAAAGACCGATTAGCAGCAACAGCGTCAAACCGAGGGTCTTCCAGAAAACTGCGCGCAATTCCGGTGTGGTCAGGCGCTTCAGAGCCTTCAAGGCAGCATCCAGGATCATTTGGGCCCCAATTCCGACTGTGGACAAAGATGGAAATAGGTATGCCTCCATTCCGAAGCAAGCCGCACGATCACGGTAGGGAAGCTTGCAGGGTAGCCAAAGGGATTGCAAACGGCTAAACCGGCACCCACGTGACCGATCTGCTTCTGGCGGACAGGAGACCAATCAAAAGGGGAGCTTCTCGCGCTCATGGCCACATTCGACGTCCTTTGCATCGGCAATGCCATTGTCGACATTATTTCGCGCACTGATGAGTCTTTTCTGGAAACAAACGGTATCGTCAAAGGCGCGATGAACCTGATCGACGCGGATCGTGCCGAATTGCTCTATGGCCGCATTGCAGGCCCGGTGACGGAAATGTCTGGCGGCAGCGCCGGAAATACCGCAGCAGGCGTTGCAAGTCTCGGCGGACGATCGGCCTATTTCGGTAAGGTCGCGACCGATCATCTGGGTCGTGTTTTCGCGCATGACATCCGCGCACAGGGCGTTGCCTTCGATACGCGCCCGTTGGAAAATGGATCGCCGACCGCCCGTTCCATGATTTTCGTGACGCCGGATGGCGAACGCTCGATGAATACCTTTCTCGGTGCCTGTGTGGAACTTGGCCCGGAGGATGTCGAAACCTCCAAGGTGTCCGATGCGAAAGTGACCTATTTCGAAGGCTATCTGTGGGACCCGCCGCGCGCCAAGGAAGCCATCGTCCTTGCATCGAAGATCGCGCATGAGAAAAACCGTCAGATGGCGATGACGCTTTCCGATCCGTTCTGCGTGGACCGGTATCGCGAGGAATTTCTGGAGCTTATGCGCTCGCGCACGGTCGATATCGTCTTCGCCAATGAGGACGAGGCCAAGTCGCTCTATAAGACGAAATCGCTCGAAACGGCGATTGCCTCCATGCGCATGGATTGCGCGCTTTCAATCATCACCCGTTCGGAAAAAGGCGCGGTCGTGGTCACGCCCGACCAGACCCTGACCGTTCCCGCCATTGAAATCGATGCGCTGGTCGATACGACGGGGGCAGGCGATCTTTACGCCGCCGGTTTCCTGTACGGCTATACCAACGACCGTTCGCTTGAAGATTGCGCGCGTCTCGGTTCGCTGGCGGCAGGCCTGATCATCCAGCAGATGGGCCCGCGCCCGCAACTCAGCCTGCAGGCAGCCGCAAGCCAGGCCGGGCTGGTATAAGGCTTATTCCGGCCTGATTATCCGGTCGCGCTGAAGCTCTTCTTCGGTGCGCCCGGGACGGCTTTTATAGACGGGCAATGTCCAGCCGAAATAAAGGGCGCCCCCGCGAATAACGAAGGCGGTCAAAGCCGCCGCCACTGCGCATATGGCTGGTTCGACATGCAGCCAGGCAAGCAGGACATAGAGGCACGCACCGGCAAGCGAAGCCGTGACATAAATCTCGCGGCGCATCAGCACGGAAGGCTCGCCAGCCACCATGTCGCGCAATATGCCGCCAAGTGTGGCCGTGGAAATGCCGGTCACGATGGCGACGGACGGCCCGAAACCGAGCGCCAGCCCCTTGGCGGCACCCAATACCGTATAGGCGGCCATGCCGATGGCATCGAGCCAGAGCAGGACGCGATAGCGCGATTCCACCATGTGCGCGGTGAAATAGACGACGATCGCCGCCAGCGTGCCGGCCAGCAGATAGGCGGGCTCGACGACCCAGAAAACCGGCGCGCCGAGCACGAGATCGCGAAAGGTCCCGCCGCCAATACCGGTAATATTGGCAAGGAACAGAAAGCCGATAATGTCGAGCTGCCGGCGCGAGGCGGCAAGAGCACCGGTCGCAGCGAAAACGAAAACGCCTGCGAAATTCAAAAACTCAGGAATCGTCACGCTGTTGCTCTCCTCCGCACATGCCGGAGCATATCCCGTTTAAACGAAACGCCGGAATCCCCCGAAACCGGTTCCCACTTTCGGGAAGCATGCTCTGTGACAACTTTTCACCGGTGTGCTCCAATAGCAATATGCATGTTATCGGAAACCAGACCGCAGATATGAAAAGAGCGGCAGACAAAGCCGCCGCTCCAATTCTCGTCGGTTTTTGTTCGGATCAGGAATTGCCTTCGGGAGCGGCAGCGCCATTGTCGGCAGTAGCCTTCGGGCCACCCTTGGAGACGCCGACCATGGCCGGGCGCAGAACGCGGTCGCCAATGGCGTAACCGTCCTGCACGACCTGCACGACGGTGTTGTTCGGCAGATCCGCATTCGGCACTTCGAACATGGCCTGATGAAAATTCGGGTCGAATTTCTGGCCTTCCGGTTCCAGCTTCTTGACGCCGTGGCGTTCCAGAGCGTGAAGCATGGCGCGTTCGGTCATTTCGACGCCATCGGCGAGCGACTTGAGGCTGGCATCGGTTGCCATGGCTTCGGCAGGGATAGCCTCGAGTGCACGGCGCAGATTGTCGGAAACCGACAGCATGTCGCGGGCAAAATTGGTCACCGCATAGGTGCGCGCATCCTGGACGTCACGCTGGGTGCGCTTGCGCAGGTTTTCCATTTCTGCGGCGGCACGCAGCAACTGGTCTTTCAGTTCGCCATTATCTGCTTCCAGCATGGCAATCCGGTTCGCGGTATCGTCCACTTCCGCTTCGGCTTCGTCCTCGGCAGCTTCTGCACGGGCTTCGGCCTTGCGTGCCTTCAGAAATTCGTCGGCAGCACGGTTGAGCGCCTCACGATCCCGGGGATTGTTGATATCGCGCTGCTCAAGATCGGGGTTCTGGGATTTGTTTTTTTCGTCAGCCATGATGCTACTTCCGTCTTGAATAGAGCATTTCCAGCAAAACTGCATGAGCCTTTGCGTCGGATAATGCGAAAAACAAACTATCGTCTGGGGCGGATATCGAGTTTCATGCCAATAAAATCAAGGTCTATTTTCAGTGCCTTGGTTTGCCCCGGCAAGTCTCACAGTTAACGCAGGAGCCGGGACACGATCTGTGCGGTATAGTCCACCATCGGGACGATCCGCGCATAATTGAGCCGTGTCGGCCCGATGACTCCCAGGGCACCAATAACCCTTTGCTCGCTGTCGCGATAGGGGGCCACCACCAGCGATGAGCCGGAAAGGGAGAAAAGCTTGTTCTCCGAACCGATGAAGATGCGGACGCCCGAACCAGCCTCGGCAAGATCGAGCAGCTGGACCATGCCATCCTTCGTTTCAAGGTCATCGAAGAGATGGCGCAGCCGCTCGATATCTTCCTGTGCATGGATGTTTTCCAGAAGATTGGCGCGCCCGCGCACAATCAGCCGCGCCGGCTGATCCGTTCCGGCTCCGCTCCAGACTGCCAGTCCCTGGGCAACCAGTTCCTGCGACAGCTGGTCGAGTTCCTGCCGCGTTTCTTCCGTCAGCTTTTTCAGCTCCGCCTTGGCTTCGGAAAGCGTGTGGCCATGAATATGCGCGTTGAGAAAATTCGATGCCTCGACCAGTTGCGAATTGCTGATGCCGACGGGGAGGTTGACGACGCGGTTTTCGACGTCGCCATTCTGCATGACCATAACTGCAAGCGCCCGGGTCGGCTCCAGACGAACGAATTCGATATGTTTGAGCGCGCCTTCCGCCTTGGTGGCCAGCACGAGGCCCGCACCGCGCGACAGGCCGGAAAGAACCTGACTTGCTTCTGTCAGGACGCTTTCGACCGAATTGTTTATGCCGGCGGAACGAACCTGCGCTTCAATGGAGGAGCGTTCCTCCGGCGGCAGGTCGCCCACTTCCAGAAATGCGTCGACAAAGAAGCGCAGTCCGATCTGCGTAGGCAGGCGTCCGGCCGAGACATGCGGCGCATAGATCAGGCCCAGATGCTCCAGGTCGCTCATGACATTGCGGATGGTCGCAGGAGAAAGCGTGTGCGGCAGCAATCGCGACAGGTTGCGTGAACCAAGCGGATCGCCATCGTTCAGATAGGTTTCCACAATCAGCCTGAAAATATCGCGCGAACGCTGGTCGAGCGAACTCAGAAGCTGGTGTTCCGGCGTTTTCATCATATTATGGTCGCGAAGTTTACGAATGACATAGGCCAAATATAAGGGCACAAGCCAAAGCGTCAAAGGCTTTAGGCTATAGTGACAGGGCTCTCAACATCTCTGTCGGTTTTTCGGGCAGAGCGCCTTTCTATTTGTGTGTGGGAAGCCTAAAAAGCCGCACAGGTAAATGAATCGAGGAATTCTCAATGCGTCCATCCAAGCGTGCGGCTGACGAAATGCGCGCCGTCTCTTTCGAACGCGGCATCTCCAAACATGCCGAGGGCTCCTGCCTCGTCAAGTTTGGCGATACGCATGTCCTGTGCACCGCAAGCCTTGAGGAAAAGGTGCCGGGCTGGATGCGTAACACGGGCAAGGGCTGGGTCACGGCGGAATACGGCATGCTGCCGCGCTCTACCGGCGACCGCATGCGCCGCGAAGCCGCCGCTGGAAAGCAGGGTGGCCGCACGCAGGAAATCCAGCGCCTGATCGGACGAAGCCTCCGCGCCGTTGTCGACATGCAGGCGCTCGGCGAAGTGCAGATCACCGTGGACTGCGACGTCATTCAGGCCGATGGCGGCACCCGCACGGCGGCTATCACCGGCGGCTGGGTGGCGCTTCATGAATGCCTGCGCTGGATGGAAGCACGCCAGATGGTGCGCGTCGAGAAGGTTCTGAAAGACCATATCGCCGCGATTTCCTGCGGCATCTATGAAGGCGAGCCGGTGCTCGATCTGGACTATGCGGAAGATTCTGTCGCCGAAACCGACAGCAATTTCGTGATGACCGGCAAGGGCGGGATCGTTGAAATTCAGGGAACGGCGGAAGGTGCGCCTTTCTCGGAAGAAGAATTCGCCAGCCTGATGAAGCTTGCTCGCGGCGGCATTGATCGTCTTGTGTCCTTGCAGAAAATGGCTGTCGCCTGATAGGAACGAGGTCTGCTCCATATATCGAGGAGACCTCATCCATGCGCGCAGCACGCATTCTTGAAACCGCTCTCTATGTCCGCGATGTCGCCGAGGCGATAGAGTTCTATCAGGGAACGATGGGACTGGAGCCGGTTGGCAAAGTCAGCGAGCGCAATGCATTTTTCCGCTGCGGAGAGGGCATATTACTTCTCTTCAAGGCGGAAGAAACGTTGAAGCCGCCGCCCGCCGGACATTTGCCCGTACCGGCCCACGGCACCAGCGGGCCCGGTCATGTCTGTTTCGCCGCAAGCCGCGAGGAGATGGAAGGCTGGCGCAGCCATCTGGCAAGACATGGCGTGGCGATAGAGGCCGAGTTCGATTGGCCGAATGGCGCGCATTCAATTTACTTCCGTGATCCGTCCGGCAATTCGCTGGAGATTGCCGAACCCAAACTATGGAACTGAAAATGAGAAAACTGGAACAGGGCAAGCTGATCGTTGCTTCGCACAATGCGGGCAAGCTGAAGGAATTCGACGGCCTGATCGGCCCGTTCGGTTTTGAGGTCAGTTCGGTAGCTGCTCTTGGCCTGCCGGAGCCGGATGAAACCGGTACGACTTTCGAGGAAAACGCCTATATCAAGGCGCTCGCGGCTGCCGAAGCAACGGGACTGCCCGCCCTTTCGGACGATTCCGGCATGATGGTCGATGCGCTTGACGGTGATCCGGGGGTCTACACGGCAAACTGGGCCGAGACGGAGGACGGTACGCGCGATTTCGACATGGCGATGCAGAAGGTGGAGAACCTGCTGCAGGAAAAAGGCGCCCTCGAACCGCAGCAGCGCAAGGCACGGTTTGTGTCGGTCATCTGCCTTGCCTGGCCGGATGGCGAGGCGGAATATTTCCGTGGCGAGGTTGAAGGCACGATTGTCTGGCCGCCGCGGGGCAATACCGGTTTCGGTTTCGACCCGATTTTCCTGCCCGATGGCTATGCAAAGACTTTCGGCGAAATGACCGCCGACGAGAAGCATGGCTGGAAACCGGGCGACGCTTCGGCCTTGTCGCACCGTGCGCGTGCCTTCAAGCTTTTTGCCGAAAAAGCGCTCAATGTGGAAGCGGCGCCTGCGAAATGAACAAGCTGTTTCCCCCTTTGCAGGCAATGGACGCTGCCCGCGCAAATACCGCCGGGGCGATACCGATCGCGCGTGCAAACGGGGAAGATGCGTTCGGCGTATATTTGCACTGGCCGTTCTGCCTGGCCAAATGTCCCTACTGCGACTTCAACAGCCATGTTCGGCACAAGCCGGTCGATCAGGCCCGCTTTTCCGAGGCGTTTCTTCGCGAGATGGAATGCCTGCGCGAACGCACGGGCCCGCGCACGATCACCAGCATATTTCTGGGCGGCGGCACGCCATCGCTGATGCAGCCCGAAACGGTTGGCGCGCTTCTCGATGGTATTGCGTCCCATTGGTCCGTTGCACCGGATATCGAGGTGACGCTGGAGGCCAATCCTACCAGCGTGGAGGCGGATCGCTTTCGCGGCTATCGCGCGGCGGGCGTCAATCGCGTGTCGCTCGGCATTCAGGCGCTCAACGATCCCGATCTGCGCCGTCTTGGGCGCATGCATTCGGTCGAGGAAGCCAAGGCGGCAATCCGGCTGGCGCGTGAGATTTTCCCGCGCCTGTCCTTTGATCTGATCTATGCGCGCCCGAACCAGACCATAGAGGCGTGGCGCGAGGAACTGAAGGAAGCCATCGGCCTTGCTGCCGATCACCTGTCGCTCTATCAGCTGACGATCGAGGAAGGCACGCAGTTCTATAATCTCTGGAAGGCCGGCAAGCTGACGACGCCCGACCCGGATCACGCCGCAGCCCTTTATGAGGAAACGCAAAGGGTGACGGCTGAGCACGGACTGCCAGCCTATGAAATTTCCAACCACGCTGTGCCCGGGCGCGAGTCGCAGCACAATCTCGTCTATTGGCGTTACGGGCAATATGTCGGCATCGGTCCCGGCGCCCATGGGCGTTTCGTGGAAAACGATGTGCGTACCGTCACCATGACCGAAAAACACCCGGAAACCTGGCTGGACAAGGTCGAGCGCAACGGCCACGGCATTATCGAGGAAGAATATCTCGATGGCGAGCAGGAAGGCGACGAGTTCCTGATGATGGGCCTGCGCTTGCGTGAAGGCATCGACCTTGCCCGTTACGAGCGGCTTTCGGGCCATGCCGTGGACGAAAAGCGATTGGCGAAACTGATCGCGGAAGGCATGATCGAACCGATGGATGGCAGCTTCATCCGCGCGACGCCGGATGGTGCGCTGGTGCTGGATGCGTTAGTCGCCGATCTGGCCGCTTGATTCAGACACTGAAGGACGCATGATGACGGATGAACCAGGCGGTGAGCGGCGGGAATATGTGGTAGGCGGCACGGTGATGCGTGCCCGACCGTTGGAGCCTGCGCTTTATATCGTCTCGACCCCTATCGGCAATCTCGGCGATATGACGCTGCGCGGCATCGAAACGCTGGCTTCCGTCGATATTCTGGCTTGCGAGGATACCCGTGTCACCCGCGTCCTGCTCGACCGCTATGGCATAGCGCGCCGTCCAATCAGCTATCACGAGCACAATGCCGCCGAGGCCGGTGAAAAGCTGATTGCTGCGCTGACGGCGGGCAAAAGTGTCGCGCTGGTTTCCGACGCCGGTACACCCCTTGTTTCCGATCCCGGTTTCCGGCTGGTGGGCGAGGCGCGCGAGGCGGGCATCCGTGTCGTGCCTGTTCCGGGTGCTTCCGCCGTGCTGGCCGCACTTGCCGCTTCCGGCCTGCCGACCGATGCCTTCATGTTCTGCGGCTTCCTGCCGTCCAAGCATGGACAGCGATTGTCGAAGCTTGAGAGCCTCAAAAATATCGATGCAACGCTGGTGTTCTACGAGTCGCCCAACCGCACGGCCGCGACACTGGCCGACATGGCTGCCGCTTTCGGAGCGGAACGCGCGGGCGCGCTTTGCCGCGAATTGACCAAGGCCTATGAAACCGTTGTCACGGCATCGCTGGGTGAACTTGCGGAAAAGTTCGATGGCGAGGATCGTATTCGCGGCGAGGTCGTGCTGCTGGTTGGCCCGCCAGTCGGCGATGCTGTTGCGCAAAGCGAAGAAGATATCGACAGGCTGCTTCTGTCGCTTGCCGCCGAACTGCCGCCGTCCAAGGCCGCAGGCGAGGCGGCGCGTATGACCGGCGGCCAGAAATCGGTGCTCTATCAGCGCCTCATGCAACTGAAATCGGATCAGCGATGACGGACCTCCGCGAGAAAAAGCGAACTGCTTTCTTTCGCGGACACAGCGCCGAGCGCTTTGCTTCGGTGGTGCTTCTCCTCAAAGGTTTTCGGGTCGTCGCGCGGCGTTATCGCACAAGGCTTGGCGAGATCGACCTGATCGCCCGGCGCGGCGATCTGGTGCTCATCGTCGAGGTCAAGGCGCGGAACAGCCTCGAAGCGGCGCAACTGGCCGTCACGCCGCAGGCCATGCACCGTATCGAAGCCGCAGCCGATCTCTGGTTGCAATGCCAGCCCGATCATGCCCGACTGTCGCTGCGTTTCGACCTGATCGCCGTGCTGCCGAGGCGGTGGCCGAAGCATGTGCCAGCATTCTTCACCAGCGGCAATTACTTATAAGCCTATGTAAATCCTATAAAAATTGTAGAGTATATTTGCCCCGCTTCCGGGAATGAAAATCCTGCAATCGCCTGATTTGAGAAAAAGTGATGCGCGGCGAGATTTTCGCGCGCAAGGGCGTTTCTTATAAAGCAAGGCCCTTCCATGAATAATAGCACCGTCTTGTTGCCTGATGCTTTTCCGGACAACCGGTATCCGCTTTCGCTGGAAATGCTTCAAAGGATGGTGCTCATGTCTTTTTCGCAGAAGCGTCTGCTGGCTGATTTTCCCGCCTTCTTCCGGGTTTCGGACGAGGTGGTTGTCGTCGTTGGCGGCGGCGAGGAAGCCTTGAACAAGGCGCGCCTCGTGGCGCAGACCTCCGCCCGCATTCGTATCGTCGCGGAGGAAACGGAACGCCATCTGGCCGATTTCATCGCCGCGCATGATGTGGAGCATGTCGCAGCTCCCTTTGCCAGCGAGCACCTGGAAGGCGCAAAGCTCGTCTTCGTCGCGACCGGCGATGAAGCACAGGATCGCGCCGTCGCTGCATTGGCCAAAGCGCAGAAGGTTCCGGTGAATGTGGTGGACCGGCCTGCGCTTTGCGATTTTCTGACGCCAGCCATCGTCAACCGCGCCCCCATCGCAATCGCCATCGGCACCGAAGGTTCGGCCCCGGTACTGGCGCAGATGGTGCGTGCGCGGATCGATGCCGCCTTTTCGCCCCGCCTCGGCGAGCTTGCGCATTTTGCCGAAAGCTGGCGTCCGCTGGTCGAGCGCGTGCTGCCGAAAGGGCTGGCGCGTCGCAGCTTCTGGCGCGGTTTCTTTTCGGGCAGCGTTTCGCGCGCCATTGAAGATGGCGACCGTGAAGGGGCTTATCGCGCTGCAAATGATCTCATCGAGTGGCCGCTGGACGCATCCGGCTATGTCTGGCTGGTGGGTGCCGGTCCCGGCGCCGAGGACCTTTTGACCCTGCGGGCGCACCGCGCTTTGATGGAAGCCGACGTGATCGTGCATGATGCCCTGGTGCCGGAGGGTGTCATTGCCATGGGCCGCCGTGACGCGGAACGCCTTGCCGTCGGCAAGCGCAAGGGCTGCCATTCCAAGAGCCAGGAAGAGATCAACCGCCTGCTGGTAACGCTCGGCCGGGAAGGCAAGCGCGTCGTGAGACTGAAATCCGGCGATCCGCTGGTGTTTGGACGCGCAGGCGAAGAAATGGCGGCATTGCGTGCCGCCGGTATCGGCTTCGAGATCGTGCCCGGCATTACTTCGGCCTTCGCCGCCGCAGCTGATATGGAACTGCCGCTGACGCTGCGCGGCGTCGCGTCCTCGCTGGTGTTTACGACCGGCCACGACATGACCGGCGATGTGCTGCCGGGCTGGGCAAAGCTTGCCGTCTCCGGTGCAACCATCGCCGTCTATATGGGGTCGACGGTCGCGGCTTCCGTTGCCGCGCGCCTGATTGCGGCGGGCCTGCATGAAGATACTGCCGTGGCAGTCGTGGAAAATGCGAGCCGTCAGGACAAGCGCCTGTTCCACGGAACGTTGAAGGATCTGCCGGATCTCGAAAGCCGCAAGGAGCTTTCCGGCCCGGTCATGGTGATCATTGGCGATGCGGTCGCTGGTGCAGCAATCGACAAGGCCGAAGCGCTGGCGCTCAAGCCGGTTTCCGTCGCAGCCTAAGAGCGCATCCCGAAAAGTGTGCAGCGGTTTTCGGACAAGATGCGCTCAAAAACAAAAAGTTAGAGCGCAGGATGCGCGGTTAACAAAAGTTTGGAGTTTGGAAATGGTCGTAAAAGTTCTCACTGCAAACCGCCTCATCGACGGGCAGGCTGTGTGGCTTGGTGCCGATGGCTCCTGGCAGGAAACCATCGACGGCGCGCTGGTCGCCCGTCATGCGGAGGCCGTCGAGGCGCTTGAAGACGCTGGGAAGATTGCCGCGAAAGCCAATCTGGTCGTGGATGTGAACGTGATCGATGTCGAGGAACGCGAGGAGGGGCTTTACCCGATCCGCTTGCGCGAACGCATCCGTCTCTCCGGCCCGACCATCGTGACCTTCGGCGATTTGCCTCTCGACAAGCCTGAATTGAAGCGCGCTTCCTGATTGCGGATTTGGACCTAGCCTATGTATCGTTATGATGAATTCGACCGCGATTTCGTTGCGGCCCGTGTTGCCCAGTTCAAGGATCAGGTCGAGCGCCGTCTGGCGGGCGAATTGACTGAGGATCAGTTCAAGCCGTTGCGCCTGATGAACGGTCTTTATCTGCAATTGCATGCCTACATGCTGCGCGTGGCCATTCCCTATGGCACGCTGTCGAGCCGCCAGTTGCGCAAGCTCGGCCACATCGCGCGCGTCTACGATCGTGGGTTCGGCCATTTCACCACGCGCCAGAATATCCAGTACAACTGGCCTGCATTGAAGGACGTGCCGCGCATTCTTGAAGAACTGGCGGAAGTCGAGATGCACGCTATCCAGACCTCGGGCAATTGCATTCGCAACGTGACTGCCGATCATTTCGCAGGCGCTGCCGCCGATGAGGTTGCCGACCCACGCCCATTCGCGGAAATCCTGCGCCAGTGGTCTTCGCTGCATCCGGAATTTTCCTATCTGCCCCGCAAGTTCAAGATCGCCATTGTCGGCTCGGAGCATGACCGCGCCGCCATTCAGGTGCATGACATCGGCTTGCAGCTGAAGAAGAACGAGGCAGGCGATCTGGGGCTGGCCGTCTACATTGGCGGGGGTCAGGGCCGCACGCCGATGGTGGCGAAGAAAATCCGCGACTTCCTGCCCATCGAGGACATGCTGACCTATGTGACGGCAATCGTCCGCGTCTATAATCTGCATGGTCGCCGCGATAACAAGTACAAGGCGCGCATCAAGATTCTCGTCCACGAAACGGGCGTGGAAGAACTGACCCGCGAGATCGATGCCGAATGGGAAGACATCCGTTACGGTGAGTTGAAGCTGCCGCAGCGCGATATTGACGCCATCGAAAGCTATTTCCGTATGCCGAACCTGCCGCAGCGGCCGGAAGGCTGGGAGATACTGGCCGTCACGCAAAAGGCCGATCCGGCTTTCGCGAGTTGGGTTGCCCGCAATGTCACGCCGCACAAGCACCCGGATTACGCGGTCGTCACCATTTCGCTGAAGCCAATTGGCGGCATTCCGGGTGACGCAAGCGCTGAACAGATGGAGCTGGTCGCGGATATTGCTGCAACTTATTCCTTCGATGAAATCCGGGTCAGCCACGAGCAGAATCTGGTTCTGCCGCATGTCGCCAAGGCCGATCTCGCCGCCGTCTACGATCTGTTGCAATCGGATGGTCTGGTGACACCCAATGCCGGTCTCATCACCGACATCATCGCCTGCCCGGGTCTCGACTATTGCGCGCTTGCCAATGCGCGTTCCATTCCGGTGGCGCAGCGCATTTCCGAGCGCTTCGGCGACCAGCAGCGCCAGCTTGAAATCGGCGATCTGAAGATCAAGATTTCGGGCTGCATCAATGCCTGCGGCCATCATCATGTCGGCCATATCGGGATTCTGGGCGTCGAGAAGAAGGGTGAGGAACTCTATCAGATCACGCTTGGCGGTTCGGCGGACGAGCATTCGGCCATTGGTGAGATCACCGGTCGCGGTTTCTCCTCGGAAGACGTGGTGGATGCCATCGAGACGGTGGTGGACACCTATCTCGCCTTGCGCGAGAGCGCGGACGAGACCTTCCTTGCCGCCTATCGCCGCGTCGGCATGGAGCCCTTCAAACGCGCGCTTTATGGAGAAATCAGCCGTGCAGCTTGATGCCGAAGAAAGTGCTGCCGCCGAAGCCCGCCTTCTTGAGGCTAGCCACGGCGCATCTTCCCCGCAGGAAGTGATCGCGCTTGCCACGCATGAACTCTATGGGGGGCAGATCGCGGTCGTGTCTTCCTTCGGCGCGGAATCCGCGGTGCTTCTGCACATGATTTCGGAAATCGACCCGGCGACCCCGGTCCTGTTTCTGGATACGGGAAAGCACTTCCGGGCGACGCTCGATTATCGGCACGATCTGGTGGACAGGCTTGGCCTGACCGATGTGCAGGACATTCTTCCCGTCGAGCAAAGTCTCAAAAGCGAAGATCCGTTCGGCGCCCTGTCGATGACCGACAAGGACCGCTGCTGCTTCATCCGCAAGGTCGAGCCGATGGCGCGGGCGGTCGCGCCCTATCGGGCCTGGATGACAGGCCGCAAGCAGTTTCAGGCATCGACCCGTGAAAGTTTGCCGGTATTTGAATCGGTCGGCCCGCGCATCCGCATCAATCCGCTGGCGCGCTGGCAGGCGGCGGACTTGAAGGCCTATGCCGAAAAGCACGAACTGCCGCCGCATCCGCTCACGGCGCAGGGCTATCGCTCCATCGGCTGCATGCCATGCACGCGCCCCGTGAGCGATGGCGAGGATCAACGTGCCGGACGCTGGGCCGGATCGGAAAAGACGGAATGCGGCATCCATCTGACGGGTCTTGCCGACAGCCTTAAAACATTGGGAGCCACGGACCGCAAATGAGTGAAATCAACGAAACAAAACTCTGGTCTGCCGATGGCTTTCGCGAGGACGACTATGTCTTTGCCGACGATCTGGACGCAGCGGGCGATGCTTCGGCTGTCATCATTCCGCTGGCCATCTGGCTCGGACTGGATGAGGAGCGCCGCCGCGCCTCCAACCGCCGGATCGGCGTTACTGTTGCGCCGGGCGAAGCAATCGATCCGCTTCTGGACGATCTTGGCAGCATACCGTTGATCGCCTTGCAGTTCCCGGCTTTCAATGACGGACGCTCCTATTCCAAGGCCGAGATTTTACGGCGTGAAGGCTTTACGGGCGAATTGCGCGCCGTTGGTGACGTGCTGATCGATCAGGCGAGCCTGATGCTGCGCACGGGCTTCGACACATTGCAGGTGACAAACAAGGTCGCGCAGAAGCGGCTTGATGAAAACCGGCTTGTCGATACCCCCGGCTATTATCAGCCGGGTCGCGGTTCCATTCCGGAAGAGGGCGGGTTTGCCTGGCGTCGCGTCAAGGCAAGTTAGGCGCATCGCTCAAATTTGCCATTTTTCTGCGCGCCTTGATGCGCTAGACACGCCTCACCAATTTCAGGGAGTCGCGGCGTGATCCGGCACATTGTTTTCTTCAGCGTCAGGCAAGATCAGGATATCGAGACTGTCAAAAGGGGATTGGAGCAACTTGCCACCATTCCCCACGCTGACCTTTTTGAAGTCCTGCCGAATTCCAAGGTCGACCCGATGTGCGACCGCATCGATCTGGTTGTCTATGCCGAGTTCAAGGATGAGGAAGCGCTTTTCGCTTTCAAAAGGCATCCGACTTACGACGCCACGACACAGCTTGTGCGTCCCATGCGCGAATTGCGTTTTTCCGCAGATGTGGTGACGGACAAGGGCTGAAGCACTTTCGAGCCAAGTGCGAAGCGGTTTTGCGTTCGCAGATGATAACTACCAGTCGGCCTGCGGCCTCTCCTGCAATGGCAGGCCGCCAAAAAGATCGGGCTCGCTGGACGTTCTCGCCCGCTCGATATTGAGAAGCTTCAGTTTCGTCGCCGTGCCACCCGCCGCCGAAAAGCCACCGACCTTGCCATTGGAGCCGAGCACCCGGTGACAGGGAACGATGATCGGAAACGGATTCTTGCCCAGCGCATAGCCGACAGCCTGTGAGAGACTCACATCACCGATCCGCCGGGCAATTGCGCCGTAGGTCGTGGTCTCGCCCGTTTTCAGTTCGAGGATGATTTCATAAACCTGCCGGTTGAGGTCGGGTTGGGCATCGAGCGCCAGCGGCGTGCCCGAAAAATCAACATCGGCTCCGGCCAGAAGCGCACGCACACCCTCGACTGCCCGGGTAACGAAAGCCGGCGCCTCTTTATCGTCTGCCCCGGGAAACCGCTCGCGCAGACGATACCGGGTTTCCTTTTCGTCGGCATCTCCGATTTCGACGCCAACGATTTTCTGCCCGCGCCACGCTATGCCGCACGGTCCGATTTCTGTTTCGAAAATGGTGACGCCTGACGATTCCATGGCTGTGATGTTAGCACGGTTTTGATCACGACAATGCCGTTTATCGGGCCGCTTATCGGGCCGCTACAGGAACGTTCACGTGAAAAGTCGCAACAATTGCCAAAAATGGCGCAGCGAAATGGTTGAAGAACGACACGAATAATGATTGTGTGAAAGCGACCGGCCAATGCCCTTAAATGGCCAAATGGATTGACGAAAGTTTCCGGCACCTGTCACGGCGGGAGCGGAACCGAGGAATTTAAATGGACGATTACGAGCGATATGCCACAGGGTTGATGATCGTTTTTGGCGCGCTGATCATCGGCGGTCTCATGGCGGCCAACCTGTACCACGGCGACAAGCCGGGCTTTTTATTCGCGCTTGGCGCGGCGGTCGTCGGCTGGTTTTCAGCTTTCGCCGTTCTTTTCGACAAGCCGCGCGTCTATGGCGTGATGATTGCGATCGCGATCGGCCTCGTCGCGGCTTCCATCGGTGCTTATGTTACCTGATTTTTGAGCCGGTTCATTTAGAAAAAGCCCCGGGAAACCGGGGCTTGTTCGTTTTAGAGATATGGCGAATAGCACTGGCGCCGCGGCCCGTAATTGGGCTGGAACGTGTTATCATAGGCTCGATAGGAGCGATAACGATTGTAGCACCAGCGCACATGCGGGTTGCCGCCGCGATAGACCGGCGCTGCGCGGTAGCGGTAGGCAGGCGGCGGTCCCCAATAGCGTCGGTCATAGCGATAGTGTGGACGGTAACGCGGGTAGTCATGCCGCCAGTGGCGGCGATGTTCGCGCCAGTAGCGACGATCGCCCCGGTAATCGTAATACTGGACCTGATGCACATTCGGCGCCGAATTCTGTGCGGATGGCGTCGCCATTAGAGATGGTTGCGTCGCATTCGCAGTCCCGGAAGCTGCGGATAGTCCCAGGCCGAGTGACAGGCAGGCGGCAAACAGGGAATAAGCAAACTTTTTCATTGGTCTCTCCTCACAGCGCATCCCGAGAATGCGAAACCGCCTTCGGTCAGGATGCGCGCAAAAATAAACAATACATTTCGTCCCTGCGCCCATTTTACGCCCGACATTATGGCAGAGCGGTGGCCCACTGCAGTCACAATTTCTTGGACCCAGCAACAGATCGTTGATGTCCCGGCAACGCGATTGGAGAACGGCTTCCGAATTGACATAAAGATATGTTTATGTCATTAAGCGACCTTCGCAAGATGCGTATGGCAGGCAATTCCGGTTTGACGTCGCGAACCGGCCCCGTTGCCTGGTAACAGACAGAATACAGGCGGTGTTTTATGGCCTCTTCCCTCGAAGGTCTTTTTGGTGCAACGGCAGCGCAGCCGGATGGCTCCGAAGTACTGGCAGCTCTCACCAAGGCGGCGCGTGAGCGCATCCTGATCCTCGATGGCGCGATGGGAACCCAGATCCAGGGGCTTGGTTTTCATGAAGAGCATTTTCGCGGTGAGCGTTTCGGTGCCTGCGATTGCCAGCTTCAGGGCAACAACGACCTTCTGACACTGACGCAGCCCAAGGCTATCGAGGAAATCCACTACGCCTACGCCATTGCGGGCGCGGATATTCTCGAAACCAACACCTTCTCCTCCACGAGGATTGCGCAGGCCGATTACGGCATGGAAGATCAGGTCTATGAGTTGAACCGGGATGGCGCGCGCCTTGCCCGCCGCGCCGCCCTGCGTGCCGAGCAGAAGGATGGTCGCCGCCGCTTCGTTGCCGGTGCTCTCGGGCCGACAAACCGCACCGCAAGCCTGTCGCCGGATGTCAATAATCCCGGTTTTCGTGCTGTCACCTTCGACGACCTGCGCATTGCCTATGCCGAGCAGATCAGGGGGCTGATCGACGGCGGCTCCGACATCATCCTGATTGAAACCATCTTCGATACGCTCAATGCCAAGGCGGCCGTCTTTGCTTGTGAAGAAGTGTTTGCGGAAAAAGGCATTTTTCTACCGGTAATGATTTCCGGCACGATCACCGATCTTTCCGGCCGCACGCTGTCGGGCCAGACGCCGACCGCATTCTGGCATTCGCTGCGTCATGCCAAGCCATTCACTATCGGTCTCAACTGTGCGCTGGGTGCCAATGCCATGCGTGCGCATCTCGACGAATTGTCGTCGATTGCCGATACCTTTGTCTGCGCCTATCCGAATGCCGGTCTGCCGAACGAGTTCGGCCAGTATGATGAAACGCCGGAAGCAATGGCCGCACAGATCGAGGGCTTTGCCCGTGACGGTCTGGTCAATGTGGTTGGCGGTTGCTGCGGTTCGACGCCGGAACACATCCGCGCCATCGCCGAGGCTGTCGCAAAACACCCGCCACGCAAGCCCGTCAAAGTTGCGCCGCTGATGCGTCTGTCCGGCCTTGAGCCATTCACGCTGACTAAGGACATTCCCTTCGTCAATGTGGGCGAGCGCACCAACGTGACCGGTTCCGCGCGTTTCCGCAAGCTGATC
This sequence comes from Brucella sp. RRSP16, assembly GCF_052246815.1. Taxonomy (NCBI): domain Bacteria; kingdom Pseudomonadati; phylum Pseudomonadota; class Alphaproteobacteria; order Hyphomicrobiales; family Brucellaceae; genus Brucella; species Brucella sp. RRSP16. The sequence goes on along the minus strand of NZ_JBQQAM010000002.1, from coordinate 406,117 downwards.
AAGGCCGGTGATTTCTCTGCAGCCCTCGATGTCGCGCGGGATCAGGTCGCCAATGGCGCGCAGATCATCGACATCAATATGGATGAGGGCCTGATCGATTCCGAAAAGGCGATGGTCGAATTCCTCAATCTGATTGCCGCCGAGCCGGATATTGCCCGCGTGCCGATCATGATCGACAGCTCCAAATGGGAGGTGATCGAGGCTGGCCTGAAATGCGTTCAGGGCAAGGCGGTGGTCAATTCCATCTCGATGAAGGAAGGCGAGGAAGCCTTCATTCATCACGCCAGGCTTGTCCGTGCCTATGGCGCGGCGGTGGTCGTGATGGCTTTCGATGAAACCGGGCAGGCCGACACGGAAGCCCGCAAGGTCGAAATCTGTACCCGCGCTTACAAAATCCTGACGGAACAGGTCGGTTTTGCACCGGAAGACATCATCTTCGATCCGAATATCTTTGCCGTCGCGACCGGTATCGAGGAACACAATAATTACGGCGTCGACTTTATCGAGGCGACCCGGCAGATCATCGCCACCCTGCCGCATGTGCATGTGTCGGGCGGGGTGTCGAACCTGTCCTTCTCGTTCCGAGGCAATGAGCCGGTCCGTGAGGCGATGCATGCCGTGTTCCTCTATCATGCCATCCAGGCGGGCATGGATGTGGGCATCGTCAATGCCGGGCAGCTGGCGGTCTACGACACGATCGATCCCGAGCTGCGAGAGGCTTGCGAGGATGTGGTGCTCAATCGCCGCTCCGATTCGACCGAGCGCCTGCTGGAAATCGCCGAGCGGTTCCGCGACTCCGGCTCGAAGGAAGCCAAGGCGCAGGATCTGACATGGCGCGAATGGCCGGTTGAAAAGCGTCTTGAACATGCGCTGGTCAACGGCATTACCGAATATATCGAAGCCGATACGGAAGAAGCGCGCCAGTCTGCCGAACGCCCCCTGCATGTCATCGAAGGCCCGCTGATGGCCGGCATGAACGTGGTTGGCGATCTGTTCGGCGCGGGCAAGATGTTCTTGCCGCAGGTGGTGAAGTCCGCCCGCGTGATGAAGCAGGCCGTGGCCGTGCTCCTGCCTTACATGGAAGAGGAAAAACGCCTTAACGCCGAAAATGGCATCGGTGGCGGTGAACGTCAGAGCGCCGGCAAGGTGCTGATGGCAACGGTCAAGGGCGATGTGCACGATATCGGCAAGAATATCGTTGGCGTCGTGCTGGCCTGCAACAATTACGAGATCATCGATCTCGGCGTCATGGTGCCTTCGCAGAAGATTTTGCAGGTGGCGCGTGACGAAAAAGTGGATGTGATCGGCCTTTCGGGCCTCATCACGCCGTCGCTTGATGAAATGGTGCATGTCGCTGCGGAAATGGAACGGGAAGGTTTCGACATTCCGCTGCTGATCGGCGGCGCCACGACCAGCCGTGTTCATACGGCGGTGAAAATCCATCCGCGCTACGAACGTGGGCAGGCTGTTTATGTCATCGATGCCAGCCGCGCCGTCGGCGTGGTATCCAGCCTGCTGTCGCCGGAAGGCAAGCAGGCCTATATTGATGGCCTGCGCGGGGAATATGCCAAGGTAGCAGCCGCCCATGCCCGCAACGAAGCGGAAAAGCAGCGCCTGCCGCTTGCCCGCGCTCGCGCCAATGCACACAAGCTCGACTGGGAGAGCTTCGTACCGACAAAGCCGACTTTTACCGGCACAAGAACCTTCGATGATTACGACCTGACGGAGATCGCCCGCTATATCGACTGGACGCCTTTCTTCCAGACATGGGAACTGAAGGGCCGCTATCCGGCGATTCTGGAAGATGAAAAGCAGGGCGAGGCCGCTCGCCAGCTCTGGGCCGATGCGCAGGCGATGCTGAAAAAGATCATCGACGAAAAATGGTTCGCGCCGAAAGCTGTCGTCGGCTTCTGGCCAGCCAATGCGGTAGGGGACGATATTCGTCTTTTCACCGATGAAAGCCGGAAGCAGGAACTTGCCACCTTCTTCACGCTGCGCCAGCAATTGAGCAAGCGCGATGGTCGTCCAAACGTGGCCATGTCCGATTTCGTGGCGCCGGTCGAGAGCGGAAAGCAGGATTATGTCGGCGGCTTCGTCGTGACTGCGGGCATTGGAGAAGTGGCGATAGCCGAACGTTTTGAGCGCGCCAACGATGATTACTCGGCCATTCTGGTGAAGGCACTGGCTGACCGCTTCGCGGAAGCCTTTGCCGAATTGATGCACGAGCGGGTGCGCAAGGAGTTCTGGGCCTATGCTTCCGACGAAACCTATACGCCGGAAGAGCTGATCGGAGAGCCGTATAAGGGCATTCGTCCGGCTCCGGGTTATCCGGCCCAGCCGGACCATACCGAAAAGACGACACTTTTCCGCCTTTTGGACGCGACTGCGAATACGGGCGTGGAACTGACCGAAAGCTACGCCATGTGGCCTGGGTCCTCGGTATCGGGTCTCTATATCGGCCATCCGGAAAGCTACTATTTCGGCGTGGCAAGGTGGAGCGCGATCAGGTCGAGGATTATGCTGCGCGCAAGGGCATGGCGGTCGAGGAAGTGGAGCGCTGGCTCGGTCCTATACTCAATTATTTGCCGGGTGCTGGAAAAGACGAGGATGCGGCGGCCTGACCGGCCGTCGCGGACCTCTCGCTCATCGGCGTTTATTAATCATATCTCAAATACTAGTCATTCTGACAGGTTTGCCGAACCTGTCAGAGGGCTCTACTGTTCCTGAATGCAAATCGGTTTCAGGTTCGGCGGTGCAGGAGCATTTCCAGCGGAGTATGAAACGGGTTCCATTCGGAAGTGCTTACAAGAAACAGTTGGAGGTTTTTGGCTATTCCGGCAGCGGAAGCGCAGACCTGCTCACGGCTGTATGGGAAGTCAAAGTATTTCATTTAGTGCTAATTTAGTAACTGACTGTTGTGATAAAAATATTCACAATTTATCGCTTTGAGTTCATATGAGACTATTTTGCTATATAGTCAGAAACTGATGGTTGTGATAGCCATCCACTGCGCAACTGTTTTGTGTAAGGGCGCTACATTTTAATAAATTCAAAATTAGTCTTTAATTGGGATGTCTGCAATGAAATGGGAACAAATTTATGAATCCATGCAATCTGCTGACGATGCCGGACAGCTCCTTGAATACATAAACACCTATGCCAGACAGTGCGGATTTGCACACACGGCCTATCTCATGCGCATTCCACTGCTGAACGGCGTGGTCAAATGGCTTAGTTTTGGCTCGTTGCCCCAGGAATGGACCGATCATTATGCCGACAGAAAATATGCGGACATAGATCCGTTGGTTCGCAAGGCGTTGAACAGCATCGAGCCGCTGGTCTGGTCATCGAAGCTGTTTGCGGAGGCTCCGCAGATATGGACAGATGCCCAGCGATTCGGCATCAGGGTCGGTATTTCGCAACCGTGCTGGGCCGCGCAAGGCGTGTTTGGAATGCTGTCCTTTCTCAGAAGCGGTCCGGCGCTGTCGTCCGGCGAGATTTCAATGTTGCGGCGTCAATTGCAGACCGTAGCCAATATGCTGCATCTGGCCATGTATGAACATCTCGATGTTCCAACCATGAACTGCGTGTCGGAAGTGAACCTGACGATGCGTGAGCGGGAAATCCTGCGCTGGACGAGTGAAGGGAAAACTGCCGAAATCATCGGCACGATCCTCAATATATCCACACGCACGGTGAATTTTCACATCAGCAACGTGCTTACAAAGCTGGTTGCGGTCAATAAGGTTCAGGCGGTCGCCAAGGCGCGCACGTTCGGACTTCTCTAAATATTTCCTAAGTCCCTCGGCGGTTTGTTCCGAAGGGCATTTTTCAGCAGCTTCCGGTTTGCGCTTTTTCTGAAACGGGCTACAAATTCATTATCTTTCCGGAGGATCAATGAATGACTGCTCAGCCAAACTCTCTCGAAGCCCGCGATATCCGTTATCATCTGCATTCCTACACCGATGCTGTCCGACTTGAGGCGGAGGGCCCGCTTGTCATCGAGCGCGGCGACGGCATTTATGTCGAGGATGTAACGGGCAAGCGTTACATCGAGGCGATGGCCGGGCTTTGGAGTGTCGGCGTCGGCTTTTCGGAGCCGCGTCTGGCGGAAGCGGCTGCGCGGCAGATGAAGAAGCTGCCCTTCTATCATACCTTCTCCTATCGTTCGCATGGTCCCGTCATCGATCTGGCAGAAAAGCTCGTTTCGATGGCTCCCGTGCCGATGAGCAAGGCTTATTTCACCAATTCAGGTTCCGAAGCCAACGATACCGTCATCAAGCTGATCTGGTATCGTTCCAACGCGCTGGGCGAACCGGAGCGCAAGAAAATCATCTCGCGCAAGCGCGGTTATCACGGCGTGACGATTGCCTCAGCCAGCCTGACAGGCCTGCCCAACAATCACCGCTCCTTCGACCTGCCGATCGACCGGATATTGCATACGGGCTGTCCGCATCATTATCGCGAAGGGCAGGCGGGTGAGACCGAGGAGCAGTTCGCAACGCGGCTGGCCGATGAACTGGAACAACTGATTCTCGCGGAAGGTCCGCACACCATTGCCGCTTTCATCGGCGAGCCGGTGATGGGCGCTGGCGGCGTGGTCGTGCCGCCCAGAACCTATTGGGAAAAGGTACAGGCTGTTCTCAAGCGCTACGACATTCTGCTGGTCGCCGACGAAGTCATTTGCGGTTTCGGGCGGACAGGCAACCTGTTCGGCAGCCAGACGTTTGACATCAAGCCGGACATCCTGGTCATGTCGAAGCAGCTTTCGTCATCCTATCTGCCAATCTCCGCATTCCTCATCAACGAGCGCGTCTACGCGCCGATTGCCGAAGAGAGCCACAAGATCGGCACACTTGGCACCGGCTTCACCGCATCGGGCCATCCGGTGGCGGCGGCTGTGGCATTGGAAAACCTTGCGATCATCGAAGAGCGCCAACTGGTTGCCAATGCGCGGGACCGCGGCGCCTATATGCAGAAGCGCCTGCGTGATTTGCAGGATCACCCGCTGGTCGGCGAAGTGCGCGGCGTCGGTCTTATTGCCGGTGTCGAGCTTGTCACAGACAAGCAGGCCAAGACAGGCCTTGAACAAGCAGGCGCGTTGGGCGCACAGGCCAATGCAGCCCTGCAGGAACGCGGCGTGATTTCGCGCGCAATGGGCGACACGCTCGCCTTCTGCCCGCCGCTCATCATCAACGATCAGCAGATCGATACGATGGTGTCCGCACTGGAGGCGGCGCTGAACGATGTTCAGGCAAGCCTCGCCAGATAATAATTTGCTCTGGAGCCGTCCGGCGGACGGGCGGCTCCGGAACGGAAAATTTGTTTAATAGCACAAAAATTGTAGGATTTTCCGTAACTTGGCGGAAAATCGGCTTTTGCGAGCACGCGCAAGTTTGTTCCGGCCCCGCTTGCAAATACGGTAAGTTTTTCGCGCAAGCCAGTTGCAATACGCGATAGGTTTCTTTCACTTTCCCGCATCATTTCACGACAATGCGCGCACTGTGGCTTTTGCCGCATCTGCGCCGGATGAAGGCCCGTTTTCTGACCTTGGGCATCCCTCCCGCGTTCGAGCATTTCCAGCCAAAAGCGCAAAGCGGTTTTGCGTTGGATAATGCGAAAAAACAAAGAGATAGAGCGGTTCCAAACTCCGTTTGGATGGAACTGCTCTGGACCCCATCCGGTTGCCGGGAGTAAGTAGTCGTGCATCATGCATCCCTGACCAAGAACCTGACGCATCTGCAGCGCCTCGAAGCGGAGGCGATCCATATTTTTCGTGAGGTTGCGGCAACATTTTCCAACCCTGTGATGCTTTACTCGGTCGGCAAGGATTCGTCGGTGATGCTGCATCTGGCGATGAAGGCATTCTATCCGGCGCCGCCGCCATTTCCCTTTCTGCATGTCGATACGACTTGGAAGTTCCGCGAAATGACCGAGTTTCGCGATGCGCAGGCCCGCGAAAAGGGTTTTGAGCTGCTCGTGCATATCAACGAGGATGGCGTGCGCGAGGGCATCGGCCCTTTCAGCCACGGGTCGAATGTCCATACCCATGTGATGAAAACGGTTGCCTTGCGGCAGGCGCTGGACAAGTACAAGTTCGATGCTGCTTTTGGCGGCGCCCGCCGCGACGAAGAAAAATCACGCGCCAAGGAGCGTATCTTTTCCTTCCGTAACGCACAGCACGGTTGGGACCCGAAGAATCAGCGGCCTGAAATGTGGAAGATTTACAATACGCGGGTTTCCGCTGGAGAATCGATCCGCGTCTTTCCGCTCTCGAACTGGACCGAACTCGATATCTGGCAATATATCCTGCAAGAGAGCATCCCCATCGTCCCGCTTTATTTTGCAGCGCATCGCCCGGTGGTCGAGCGCGATGGCATGCTGATCATGGTCGATGACGAGCGCATGAAATTGCGTCCGGGCGAACAGGTGGAAAACCGTCTGGTGCGATTCCGCACGCTTGGCTGCTATCCGCTGACCGGCGCAATTGAATCCAGTGCGGCGGACCTCTCCGGGATTGTCGAGGAAATGTTGATCGCCCGTACATCCGAGCGACAAGGTCGCGCCATCGATCGCGACGAGGCCGGGTCGATGGAGAAGAAGAAGCGCGAGGGCTATTTCTGATGAATGCTATAATCAAGCCTGTTGCGACCAATGCCGCAGTCAGCGATTTTCTGGCCGATCAGGAACGCAAGACACTGCTGCGCTTCCTCACCTGCGGCTCGGTGGATGATGGAAAGTCAACGCTCATCGGGCGTCTGCTTTACGACACGAAACTGATCTTCGAGGACCAGCTAGCGTCATTGAAGAACGACAGCCGCAAGTTCGGAACGACCGATGACGATTTCGACTTCGCGCTTCTGGTGGACGGTCTGGAGGCCGAGCGGGAGCAGGGCATCACCATCGACGTCGCCTATCGCTTCTTTTCGACGCCCCGCCGCAAGTTCATCGTCGCTGACACGCCGGGTCATGCGCAATATACGCGCAACATGGCGACCGGCGCATCGACAGCCGATCTTGCCATCGTGCTGGTCGATGCCCGTCAGGGTGTGCTGACCCAGACACGCCGCCATTCCTTCATTGCGTCGGCGCTCGGTATTCGCCACATCGTTCTGGCGGTGAACAAGATCGATCTCGTCGATTTCTCGCAAGAGGCCTTTGAGCGCATCGTTGCCGATTATATGGGCTTCGCAAAGGAGCTTGGCTTTGCCAGCATCCAGCCGATCCCGCTTTCGGCACGCTTTGGCGACAATGTCACCCTGCCATCCGCCCGCATGGGCTGGTATCAGGGGCCGCATCTGCTCGAACATCTGGAAACCGTGCGCATCGACATGGAAGTGGCGGCAAAGCCCTTTCGGTTCCCGGTGCAATATGTGAACCGGCCCAATCTCGATTTTCGCGGTTTCTCCGGCACCGTCGCATCCGGTTCGATCAGCGTCGGCGATGCCGTCGTGGTAGCCAAATCAGGCAAGGCATCCCGCGTGAAGCGCATTGCCACCTATGACGGCGATCTGACACGGGCTTCCGAAGGACAGGCTGTCACTTTGGTGCTCGAGGATGAGATCGAGGTCTCGCGCGGCAATATGCTGGTGGGGACGGAATCGCGGCCCGAAGTGGCGGATCGTTTCTCCGCCAATATAGTCTGGTTCGGTGAGGATGCCTTGCATCCCGGCCGCTCCTATCTGCTGCGCACCGAGACCGATCAGACGCCGGTAACGATCAATGAGATCGTGTACAGGACCGACGTTGACAGCTTCACCCGGAAGGATGCATCCCGCCTCGACCTCAACGAGATCGGGCTTTGCCATCTCCAGACCGTGGATCAGATTGCATTCGACCCATACGCCGACAATCGCGTAACGGGGGCATTCGTCCTGATCGACCGGCTTACCAATGCGACCGTTGGGGCTGGAATGATCGACAGCGCGCTTCGTCAAGCGACGAATGTGCACCTGCAGTCCTTCGATCTCGACAAGCAGACGCGCGCGGCACAGAAATTTCAGAAACCGGCTGTGCTTTGGTTTACCGGCCTGTCCGGCTCCGGCAAATCCACCATCGCCAACCGGCTGGAACAACGGCTGCATGCGCTCGGCAAGCACACCTATCTGCTCGACGGCGACAATGTTCGCCACGGGCTCAACAGCGATCTGGGTTTTTCCGAGGAAGACAGGGCAGAAAATATCCGCCGTGTCGGTGAGGTCGCCCGCTTGATGACCGATGCAGGTCTGGTGGTGCTCGTCTCCTTCATCTCGCCTTTTCGGGCCGAGCGGGATCGCATTCGTTCCCGGCTGCCTGAAGGTGAATTTGTCGAAATCTTCGTCGATACGCCGATAGAGGAATGCATTGCCCGCGATCCGAAAGGGCTTTATGCGCAGGCCCTGCGTGGCGAGATAAAGGCTTTTACGGGCATCGATTCTCCGTATGAGCCGCCGGTATCGCCCGAGCTCCGGCTGAACACGACGGGCCGGGACGTTGACGAACTCGTCGCGGAAGTAGAAAAGTATCTTGCCGAACGTGGTATCATCGGCAGTTATGGCAGCGATACCTGGTCAATCTGAGCAAATGAAGATTTCAGCCTCCCCGAAAGCCGATCCGAGCGCCGAAGCAATGCTTGCCGTGCTGCTGGAAGCCGCATTGGAGGCGGGCCGCACGATCATGAAGCACTATGCCAATGGTTGCGCGGTTCACAGCAAGAAAGATTCTTCTCCGGTCACGGAAGCAGATCGTGACGCGGAGGCCATCATCCTTTCCGCACTGGCTTCGGTCGCCCCGGATATTCCGGTTGTGGCTGAAGAGGAAGTGGCGGCGGGACGCCTGCCCGCGCAACTGGGACGGCGGTTTCTACTGGTCGATCCTCTGGATGGAACCCGTGAATTCCTGCTGCGCAACGGCGATTTCACGGTGAATATTGGCCTGATCGAGGATGGCGCTCCGGTTCTGGGCATCGTTTATGCACCCGTTCGCAATCGCTTGTTTGTCGGAACCGGCAGCGGTGCGGAAGAAATAACCACGACCAAGGATCACGCGCTGGGAACACGGCGGGGGATAGGGGTGCGCGTTCATGGAGCCGAGCAGGTGGCGGTCTGCAGCCGGTCCCATAAAAACCCGGAAACGGAAAAATTCTTGAACGACAACCGGATTACCAACTGCGTTTCCATCGGTTCGTCGCTGAAGTTCTGCCTTATTGCCAGCGGCGAAGCCGATATTTACCCGCGTTTTGGTCCCACCATGGAGTGGGATACGGCGGCAGGCGATGCCGTGCTGCGCGCCGCAGGTGGTCTAACGACCACTTTCGAGGGGATACCGCTCTCCTATGGCCAGCGCGCCAGCGAAGGTGTCGGCGGTTTTGCCAACCCCAATTTTGTGGCGTTTGGCGGCGGGACGCTGCCGGTTTTCGAGACCGTTTGAAGCTCTTTCCAGCTTTTCGGGTTCGGCATTCAAAAAAACGACAAGATGCTCTTGCGGCTTGAAATCTGGAGCGTTATAAGCCGCCTCAATGGTCAAGGCCACATGGTCACGGAGTGTAGCGCAGCCTGGTAGCGCACCTCGTTCGGGACGAGGGGGTCGGAGGTTCGAATCCTCTCACTCCGACCATCTTTCAAGTTACTGAGAAACTTGGATATTCCCCGATTATTGGTTTCGGCTTGGTGATCTTCTCCCATTGAAATGCAAGATGGCGCCCTACGGGGCGATTTTTCTATGCTGCGGCGAAAAGCTACACCATTATGCAACCTGAAATATGCTTCATTCCCGAAAAATAGGGGGGAGGCATGGACGAGTTATCAAACCCAGCGGTCCATACACGCAAGAAGCGAGTAATTGTAGTCGATACTGAAACGACTGGACTGTTGCCATACGACCGGATCGTGACCATAGGGGCGGTCAAAATCGAAGGTGATGAACTTCTTCACCAGTCTCTACATCTGATATTCGATCCAAGGAAAGACAGCCATCCGCAGGCGGAAGCCGTGCATGGCTACGATAATTGGATGACACGATATCAGGACTTGTTTTCTGATCTTGCCGCTCCAATCCGTAAGTGGTTCGATTGGGCGGATGAAATCGTGGCACATAACGCAGATTTCGATATGCGCTATGTGCAACGGGAGTTTCGGAAGGCGGAAGTGGATATGCTCCCCCATCCGGTATTCTGCACCATGGAGCGGTCCCGAGAAATATGGTCTGGCCAGTCCGCCAAGCTCGATGACTGCTTGGCCCGAATAGGTTTATCACGTATCGGAAAGCGGCACGGAGCGCTTGAGGACGCGTACTTGACAGCAGGTCTTTACCTTCATCAGCGAGGCATCAAAAAGTCGCTACCGAAGGTCAACTCATGGTCGCCGCCTAAAAACTTGAAGCCATATCCGCCTCGGCCAGAGGGTGAACTGCCGAGGAGAGCGCCAAAGCGGAAATAAAGCGGGAAACAACAGCACCTACAATTAATGTGGGGTCTGTGGGATAGAGTACTTACATCGGTTGTCATTCTTCTTTCCCGAAAACCGACATCCGCATGAACTCTCCGTCGTACTGGGCAAGGGCGGCCACGCGCTTCCGGTCCAGAATTTCCACCCGGTTTGAGCGGAACAGGATCAGCCCTTCTTCCCGCAAGTCGCGCAGCATCCGGTTGAGATGAATTGGCGTCAGCCCCAGTGCATCGGCAAGCTGATATTGTGTCAGCGGGCAGTAGAAGGAATTTGCATCGCCCATCCCCGAAGATTGCACGCGGTCGGAAAGTTCGAGAAACAGATGCGCGGTGCGGACGAAGGCAGCCCGGCACCCGATATTGGTAAGATGCTCGATAAGCAGGGATCGCTGGCGCGCGAGAAGCTCTATGAAGATCAGGCTGAGGCGCGGCGCGTATTCAATGGAGGCCTCGAGAGAGACGAGCGGAATTTCGAACACCGACATGGGCGTGATTGCCGTGATGGTGTTATAGCTGTAACCGTCCGCCGTTCGCAGCCCCAGAAAATCGCTTCGCATGGGGAAGTCGATGATCTGCCTCTCGCCGCTGGCCAGATCGCGATAGACACATCCCCAGCCGGAACGCACGAGATGGAGGCTTCTGATTTGTTCTCCCTGCCTGATGATCGCGGCATCGGCGGCAAAGTCGCCTTCGATAATGGTGAGAGAAGAAAGCGCGTCTATCTCCCGCGCTCCGAGCTTGGCGAAAATTGGAGAGGCCTCCAATAAACCAATGAGCGCTTCAGTCGATGGGTCTGTGGTCTGTCTGCCACTGTGCATTTTTAACCCGTTGGAGCAAATTTTGATATGTGTGAAACGGCCTTTCGGCGAGAATGCGCATTAAGACGAACAGTTAGGGCGCTGATCTCATCTAAGCAAATCGAAATGCGCTCCAAACATTTTCTGAAAACTACAGGGCGATCTTCCGCTTGGAAGAACACATGAATAATCGAGGGATATTTCTGCCAGTGAGCATGAATATCCTTGAGCAAGAGTTACTCAAATTCCGTCTTGAGCTTCTCAAATTTCAGTAAAATCGGAAATCAACTAAACCAAAGATATAGAGGCTATATCTCCTGCCGTTCAAGTCTTTCTTACAAGTGGTCATAAATTTTATGCATTGCTAACATAAGTTAATGACACGATTATTTCCCGATAGCAATATTCACGCTGGTCATGGTTAGGGCTCTATCCATGTAAGCATTGGAAAACACTCGTCTCTGACGAAAGTAATAGTAGGATGCATAAACATAGAGCAACTTGAGTATGCCGGGAGCATCACATGTTGGAAGTAAGAGGGGATAGCATTTGGACTGCTCCGGAGCACGGGGATGACAGGGGGGGTGCTTCGGGTATTGAGGCCGTACGGGAACGGCGCCTGTTGCTGGTATGCAAGAGCAATCTTGAACGGCAATGTCTTTATAACGGGCTTGTGCTGAACGGGCTCAAGCTTCCCGTGGAAACACAAGCGACGATCGAACTGGCAGATCCAACCGAGGATATTGCTGTTGTTCTGATCAATATAGGTTCGAAGCGACTGGCGGACCCATTTTTCTCAGAAAAGCTGCAGGCTGTGATCGAGCTCTGGCGTCCGGTGCCGGTCGTGTTTCTCGCTGAACGCGAGGAGTGGGCTCAGGTCGTGCGTGCCATGGAAATCGGCGCTCGCGGCTATATTCCCACCTCGGTCGATATAAAAGTCTGTGTCGAGGCCATTCATCTTGCCACCGCCGGCGGCATGTATGTGCCCGCTTCCATGGTTTTTCAGACCGCGCCGGCCGATATCGACGACGACGTTCTGGGAGAACTGCTCACCGCGCGCGAGATCGAGGTTGTCCATGCGATCCGGATCGGCAAGTCGAACAAGATCATCGCCTTCGAGCTCGGCATGAGCGAGGGTACAGTGAAGGCGCATGTCCATAACATCATGAAGAAGATCGGCGCCGCAAACCGTACGGAAGTGGCTTGCAAGCTGCACCGGATGTATGGCGAAAAATTCGATCTCGATTAAATCATCATTTCTCGTTTGGTCCGGTGTCGTTACTCCACATTGGGAGCGCCGGCACCCGGTCCCGCTTGCCTGACGTGCAGATTTTTCCCGCGTTTTCGCGCTGGGCAAACCGGCCATTCTGCTTCAGCCGCTGAAGAAAGGCGGCCTATGTCGAAAATTGTTCCGGCTGAAGTGGTTGCTTTCTATTGAAAAACCGCGAAATTATCCGGACGCGATCAGAATAATGCCAGCCTCAGGACAACAATGCAGCTCACTCCCCGTCACAACGCAATTCTAGAGCTCGCTCGCAAACAGGGGCAGGTTCTGGTGGACGATCTTGCCGCGGCATTCGAGGTGACGCCGCAAACGGTGCGCAAGGACCTGAACGACCTCTGCCGGGCTCGGATGCTGCGCCGCATCCATGGTGGGGCGCTCTATCCGTCCGGTGTCGAGAACATGGAATATGAGGCGCGGCGTCGCATCGCGGCGCATGAGAAGGAAGCGATCGGGCGCGCTGCCGCGGAGATCATTCCCGATGGCGCTTCATTGTTCATCAATATCGGCACCACGACCGAGGCCGTCAGCCAGGCACTGGTCGACCATGACAATCTTATGGTCATCACCAATAATATCAATGTTGCCAATACATTGCGGGTTCACGCCTCGATCGAGGTAGTGGTCGCGGGCGGTGTCGTGCGTCCGTCGGACGGGGGGATCGTCGGCGAAGCCGCCGTTGATTTCATCCGGCAGTTCAAGGTCGATTACGCGATCATCGGAGCCTCGGCCATGGACGAAGACGGGGCGCTGCTCGATTTCGATTTCCGCGAAGTGAAAGTGGCGCAGGCCATCATTGCCAATGCCCGGCATGTCATCCTCGTGACCGACGCCACAAAGCTGGAGCGCACGGCGCCGGTGCGCATCGGCCATATATCGCAGATCGACACATTCATTACCGATCACTGCCCGTCGGACCAGTTGCGGAACCTGTGCCGGGAAAACGAGGTCGAACTGATTGAAACCCTTGGCGAAAGCCCGACAGCGGAAAAAGAGTCCTAGTTTCGTTTATTTTCGATTTGCTTTCGTATTAAATGAATTATATTCGCTTTGGTTTTCGGAGAGTGGTCTTCGGGGTTCGCCATGGCGCAAGAGAAACTATTCGACATTTTTGTAATCGGCGGCGGCATCAATGGATGCGGTATCGCGCGCGACGCGATTGGCCGGGGATTTTCGGTTGGCCTGGCCGAGATGAACGACCTGGCCAGCGGCACATCCTCGCGGGCCACCAAACTCATCCATGGCGGATTGCGCTATCTCGAGCATTATGAATTTCGTCTGGTGCGCGAGGCGCTTATGGAGCGGGAAGTGCTGTGGGCCAATGCACCGCACATCATTCATCCGATGCGGTTCGTGCTGCCTTATCACAAGGGCGGAGTGCGCCCTGCATGGCTGCTGAGACTGGGGCTGTTCCTCTACGACCATCTGGGCGGACGCAAAAAACTTGCCGCCACGCGGACGCTCGATATGCGCTCCGATCCGGCGGCCGCGCCCTTGAAGCCGCTTTTTACCAAGGCATTTGAATATTCGGACTGCTGGGTCGACGATGCGCGCTTCGTTGCCCTGACCGCCCGGGATGCGGCGGATCGCGGCGCGATGATCCGCACCCGGACCAGGGTCGTGGCGGCCCGCCGTGACCGGGAATGCTGGACCATCACATTGGAAGATACCGACACGCACGAGCGCGAGGAAGTTCGCGCCCGCCTGCTGGTCAATGCCGCCGGTCCGTGGGCCGACAAGGTGCTGCAGGGCGTGGAGGGAGATCGCCAGCTTCACAATGTCCGCCTCGTTCAGGGCAGCCATATCGTGGTGCGCAGGAAATTTTCCGATCCGCGCTCCTATTTCTTCCAGAACAATGACGGGCGCATCATCTTCGCCATTCCTTATGAAGATGATTTTACCCTGATCGGCACGACCGATCAGGATTATGAGGGCGATCCGGCCAAGGTCGCGATCACCGACAGCGAAACCGACTATCTCTGTGCGGCCGCCAGCGAATATTTCAAGGAACCCGTCAGTCGCGCGGATATCGTGTGGACCTATTCCGGTGTGCGTCCGCTTTATGATGACGGCGCGAGCAAGGCGCAGGAAGCGACCCGCGATTACGTGCTGAAAGAGGATGCGCCCGATGGGCTTGCTCCCCTGATCAATGTGTTCGGCGGCAAGCTGACCACGGCGCGCCGGCTTGCCGAACATATGCTGGAGAAGATCGAGCAGCGGCTGGGGCAGAAGGGAGCGCCATGGACCCATGCCGCCCCGTTGCCCGGCGGCGATTTCGTGGATGTCGAGTTCGAGCGTGAGTTGCAGAAGGTAAACGCCGCTTATTCCTTCCTCGCCCCGGCCCATGCGCGACGGCTGTTCCGGCAATATGGAACGCGCATCCACAGCCTGCTCAAGGGTGCCGCTTCCCTGACCGACCTCGGACAATATTTCGGCGCCGACCTTTACGAAGCCGAAGTGCGGTATCTTCAGGAAAATGAGTGGGCAGTCAGCGCCGAGGATATCTTGTGGCGGCGCACGAAACTGGGTCTTCGCCTCAATGCGGCGGATGTTTCCTCGCTTGAGGAATATCTGAAGCCAGCGCGCGTCGCCTGACCCCTCTCGATCTTTAGAGCATTTCCAGCAAAAGTGTGAAACGGTTTTGCGTTGGATAATGCGATAAAACAAATAGTTAGAGCGGTTCCGGCGATTCTGTTAGAATAGGAGCCGCTCTAGCCGCACTTGCCAGTTGTGTTTTGAGCAGTCATTATTCTCCCATATAGCGGGTTCCAGCCTTCCTGGGAGGAAAAGATGGGCACACCGCACGACCGGACACATGCTGACCGCATCCAATCCGCAATCACGACGGCGGGTGGGGCTGCACGGTCTGCTCTCGTCGCCTCGTGGCGGCGCTCGGCGGAACTGCACGGGCTCGACCCTGCCGAACCGGGATCGGTGCGCACACTTTCCGATGGCGAGTTCCGAACCGCCCATCAACGGATCGAACGCCTCGTCAGCATAGCGCAAGCCAGTATGGACCGCCTTTATCTGGCCGTCGGCGGCGTTGGCTGCTGTGTGTTGCTGGCCGACAGCGAAGGCGTGCCGGTCGAACGGCGCGGCGCGCCGGGCGATGACGACACCTTCTACCGTTGGGGGCTTTGGACCGGTGCTGTCTGGAGCGAACAGAGCGAAGGCACCAACGGCATCGGCACCTGCATCGTTGAACAGCGCCCGCTGACGATCCATCGCGACCAGCATTTCCATACGCGCAATATCGGGCTTTCCTGCACGGTCGCTCCCATCCATGACCATCAGGGACGCCTGATGGCAGCACTTGATGTCTCCTCCTGCCGCGCCGATCTGACCGAGGCTTTTGCGCAGCTTATATCGGTGGCCGTTATCGACGCTGCGCGCCGCATCGAGGCTGAAAATTTCCGTCAGGCTTTTCCCGATGCGCGCATCATGCTGGCGCCAAGCCCGGACCGCACCGGTGGCGCGCTGATCGCCGTCGACAAGGACGACCTCGTCGTCGGCGCGACGCGCGCGGCGCGCCTTGCCCTGGAGCTTGACGATGATGCACTGGCAGGCCCCTTGCCCGCCGCAGATCTTCTGGGGACGCCCGCCGACCCGCGCGAGGACATGGCGGAATCGGAGCGCGGGGTGATCCTGCGGGCACTGGCCCGCGCGGAGGGTAATATTTCCTTTGCGGCGCAGCTTCTGGGCATCAGCCGGGCGACGCTGCACCGCAAGCTGAACCGTCTGAAGATCATTCGCGCCCATTGATGAAGCCACGCTGAAATAGGCGGGCGAAACTGTCTCAATATTGCGACACATGATCTTGCGAGCTTGAATGCGTGGGATGACTCTTCCCCGCTCCCGCGCGATCCTCAACCATGAAGCGCTGTAGGAGCAGCGTTGTTTCTGGGAGGATGTCATGAACAAGGTTGAATTCAGCCGGACCGTGAAGCCGGCTTTTGCAAAGCGTTACGGAAACTTCATCGGCGGCAAATGGGTCGAGCCTAAATCGGGGCGCTATTTCGACAACACGTCGCCCGTCAACGGACAGGTGCTTTGCGAAATAGCCCGTTCGGATGCCGCTGACATTGAAGCGGCGCTCGACGCAGCGCATGCCGCCAAGGATGCCTGGGGCAAGACGAGCGCGGCTGAACGCGCGCTCATCCTCAATCGCATCGCCGACCGGATTGAGGAAAACCTGCCCGCGCTGGCGGCTGCCGAAACGTGGGACAACGGCAAGCCGATCCGTGAAACCACCAATGCCGACCTGCCGCTCGCTATAGACCATTTCCGCTATTTCGCAGGCGTCATTCGCGCCCAGGAAGGCGGCATTTCGGAAATCGATCACGACACGGTCGCCTATCATTTTCATGAACCGCTCGGTGTCGTCGGCCAGATCATTCCCTGGAACTTCCCGATCCTCATGGCGACGTGGAAACTTGCGCCCGCCCTTGCGGCAGGCAACTGCGTCGTTCTGAAACCGGCCGAGCAGACTCCGGCTTCGATCCTGGTGCTTATGGAGCTGATCGGCGATCTGTTGCCGCCCGGTGTCGTCAATGTCGTCAACGGCTTCGGCCTCGAGGCAGGCAAGCCGCTCGCCTCGAGCCCGCGCATCGCCAAGATCGCCTTCACCGGCGAAACGACGACCGGACGCCTGATCATGCAATATGCCAGCCAGAACCTCATTCCGGTTACGCTGGAACTGGGCGGCAAGTCGCCGAATATCTTCTTCAAGGATGTTGCCGCGGAAGATGATGATTTCCTCGACAAGGCCATCGAAGGCTTCGTGATGTTCGCGCTCAACCAGGGCGAAGTCTGCACCTGTCCGAGCCGCGCGCTTGTCCATGAATCGATCTACGACAAGTTCATGGAGAAAGCGCTGAAGCGCGTGGAGGCCATCGTGCAGGGCGACCCGCTCGATCCGGCCACGATGATCGGTGCGCAGGCATCCAGCGAGCAGCTGGAAAAAATCCTGAGCTATCTCGATATCGGCCGTCAGGAAGGCGCCGAAGTGCTGACCGGCGGCGAGCGCAATATTCTGCCGGGCGATCTCGCCGGTGGCTATTACGTCAAGCCGACGGTGTTCAAGGGCAACAACAAGATGCGCATCTTCCAGGAGGAAATCTTCGGTCCGGTCGTGTCCGTCGCTACCTTCAAGGACGACGCCGAAGCGCTATCGATTGCCAACGATACGCTTTACGGCCTCGGCGCCGGCATATGGACCCGCGACGGGACCCGCGCCTATCGCTTCGGACGGGCCATTCAGGCTGGCCGTGTGTGGACCAACTGCTACCACGCCTATCCGGCCCATGCGGCATTCGGCGGTTACAAGCAGTCGGGTATCGGTCGCGAAAACCATCTGAAGATGCTCGACCATTATCAGAACACCAAGAACATGCTTGTGAGCTACAGCCCGAAGAAGCTGGGCTTCTTCTAGAACTCCCGGCAGACGCAATGCGGAGAAAACGTCTTCGCATTGCGTTCAATCAAGGGTCGGGATCGCTCTTCATGCCAGTATTGCGTCGACTTTAACGATTCCCAATACCCTCCCAAGGGGCCTGGGCGGAAACGCCCGGGCGACCTTTTGTCCATGACTGCGAATTTTCACATTTCTTCCGTCCCCCAGGAAGCCAGCTCAGTTCGACAACGAAGGAGAAACTTCATGGCAAAGACAATGAAAGCCGCCGTGGTGCGCGCATTCGGAAAGCCCCTGACGATTGAAGAAGTGCCGGTGCCCGAACCCGGCCCCGGCCAGATACAGGTCGCCATTCAGGCGTCGGGCGTTTGCCATACCGATCTGCACGCAGCCGAGGGCGATTGGCCGGTCAAGCCCAATCCGCCGTTCATTCCGGGCCATGAGGGCGTCGGTTACGTCTCTGCCGTGGGTAGCGGTGTCAAACACGTGAAGGAAGGCGACCGGGTCGGCGTTCCATGGCTCTACACCGCATGCGGGCATTGCCGCCATTGCCTGGGCGGCTGGGAAACGCTCTGCGAGGCACAGGAGAATACGGGCTATTCGGTCAATGGCGGCTTTGCCGAATATGTGGTTGCCGATCCCAATTTCGTCGGCCATTTGCCGAAGAGCATCGATTTCAACGAAATCGCGCCGGTCCTGTGTGCGGGCGTAACGGTCTACAAGGGTCTCAAGGTTACGGATACGAAGCCTGGCGACTGGGTTGTTATCTCCGGCGTGGGCGGACTGGGCCATATGGCGGTGCAGTATGCCAGGGCCATGGGGCTCAATGTTGCTGCTGTCGATATCGACGACAAAAAGCTCGATCTTGCGCGCAGGCTCGGCGCAACTGTAACCGTCAACGCCAAGACGCATAACGATCCGGCGGCCTATATCAAGAAGGAAACCGACGGCGGCGCGCAGGGCGTGCTGGTTACGGCGGTTTCGCCGATCGCCTTCGAACAGGCGCTGGGCATGGTGTCGCGCGGCGGCACTGTCTCGCTGAACGGCCTGCCGCCCGGCGACTTCCCGCTTTCCATCTTCAATATGGTGCTGAACGGCGTTACAGTGCGCGGATCGATTGTCGGCACCCGGCTCGATCTGCAGGAGTCGCTCGATTTTGCCGGTGATGGCAAGGTGCGAGCCACCATCCGCACCGAAAAGCTGGAGGATATCAACTCCATCTTTGACGATATGCGGCAGGGCAATATCGAAGGCCGCGTGGTCATGGACCTCACGCAATAATGCCCCGTGCCGCATCAAGGGTGCGGTAGAATGCACATCCGGGCGGGCATTGCACAAGTGCCCGCTCGTCGTCCCGGGAGGAGGATATGGCGGAGAAAAGCCCCGATACGGACCACGGACAGGTGAGCGCCACACAGGCCGCACTTGATCTCATCCGGGAATTGCAGGCCGAATATGGGCCGATCATGTTCCACCAGTCGGGTGGTTGTTGCGATGGGTCATCGCCGATGTGCTATCCGCAAGGCGAATTCATGGTGGGCGACACGGACGTGAAGCTCGGAGAAATCGGTGGTGCTCCGGTCTATATCAGCGGCCCGCAATATGAAGCCTGGAAACATACCGAACTCATCATCGATGTCGTCCCCGGACGCGGAGGCATGTTTTCGCTCGACAATGGCCGCGAGGTTCGCTTTCTGACGCGATCGCGGGTCTGCTCAATTCCCTGATTTCTCTTTTCGTTTTGCGGCGAAGCGGTTAGAGCATTTCCAGCAAAAGTGCGAAGCGGTTTTGCGTCGGATAATGCGTGAAAACAGAAGGATAGATCGGAGAGGGAGGGAGACGATCCGATATGGCCGCAGCAGGAAAACGAGCAACCATTCATGATGTGGCACGCCTTGCCGGTGTGTCGATCAAGACAGTTTCGCGCGTCTATAATGACGAACCGAATGTGCGCGAGGCCATCCGCGAAAAGGTCCGGCAGGCCGGAAGCGAGTTGCGATACCGCCCCAATGCCGCCGCCCGCAACCTTGTCGAACGCCGGTCTCACCTGATCGGTCTTTTCTTCGAAAATCCGAGCGCCAGCTACGTCACCGAATTGCAGATGGGCGCGCTGGAACGGCTGCGCGACACGCGATACCGCCTGCTGATCTTTCCCGTCGAAAATCGGGATGATATTCGCGGCGCGCTGATCGAAACGGCGCACGCCTCCGGCCTCGACGGCATCATCGTGACGCCGCCCATGTCGGACGATCCTGAAATCCTCGCCGAACTGACGGCATCGGCAATGCCGTTTGCGCGGGTGGCGGGCGATGTGAATGTCCATCCGACCGACAGCGTCACGATTGATGACGGGGCTGCCGCCTTCGATCTCATGGAATATCTTCTGAAACTCGGCCACCGCCGGATCGCCATCGTCATTGGCGATCCAACCCATCGTTCGGCGGAACTGCGCCTGGCGGGCTATCGGCGCGCGCTGGAGCAGGCGGGGATCGGGCGTAACCCGGATTACGAGGTGCAGGGTGGTTTCAGTTTCACAAGCGGCCTTGCTGCCGGAAAGAAATTGCTTTCGCTCGATGAGCCGCCGACGGCGGTGTTTGCGTCAAACGACGATATGGCGGCTGCCGTCATGCAGGTCGCCTATGACCATAATCTTGCGATACCCGACCAGCTGACGGTGGTGGGCTTCGATGACAGCGCTATCGCCAGCATGGTCTCGCCGCAGATCACCACTGTCCGCCAGCCGATTTTCGAGATGACGCGCGACGCGGCGGACATGCTCTTGAAACAGATCGAAACCGGCCATTTGTCGGCTTCGCGGCAGATTGATTATAAACTCGTCATTCGCCAGTCGTCCGGCAAGGCGCCGGTATAGACCTGTCTAACTCTGTTCGGGATGCGGGGGGAAGAAGCGCTCGCGGGCGAAATTGCTGCCGAAGATCATGTCATATTGCAGCATCTGATAATCGCGCAGCAGCGGCGGGAAGGGCGGCCGTTGTTGCCAGCCCTCTTCGGCATTCTCCGACCGGTCAAACACTGCATGATTGTCAACGACCCGGTAGCGCTCGTGCAACTGGCGCAGGAAGCCGGTGTAATAGGGGTGCTGCATCCCGGCCATGTCCAGAATGTGCAGCGGCAGGAAGGCGGGGCTGATCGTGCCCGTTCCCCGTTCGGCCCCACGCTTGTTTGACCAGAGAACCAGCGGGGTTTCGTGCTGCAGCATCATATCTTCGGCAGATGCGGTGCGGCTTGCAACCCGGTTTGCCATGAAGCCGGTCTCGACATAGACGGGGCCGAGTGGCGGCAGATGGTCGCCGAAGAAGACGAGAATGGTTTCGCGGTCACGCTTGGATGCCCACTCCATCAGCCTTGCAAGGCTTGCATCGGCATCCATCGCTCCTTGCGAATAGGAACGGATCGACTGGCGGGTATGCTCGCTGGCGTCGGTCTGCACCTCGAGTTTGGAATCTGGATAGCGGTTGGCCTCATATGGGCCATGTCCCTGAAGAGAAACGGCGAAGAAGAAGAACGGCGCATCCATGGAATCGGCTTCGCGGATGATTTCATCGGTCAAGGCAGCGTCGGACGCCAGCGCACCGCGCTTTTCCAGCGGCGGCATGTTTTCCTCTGACATGAACCGGTCGAAGCCCATGCTTTCATAGACGGGACCACGGTTCCAGAACCATTGGCGATAGGGATGGATGGCCCGCGTGGCGTAACCCTGATCCTTGAAAAAGCTTGCAAGCGAGGGAAGCGGGCGACGGATATATTGCTGGTACGGAATGCTGCCCGAAGGCAGGAACGCCTTGGAAAACCCGGTCAATGCTTCAAACTCGACATTGGCCGTCATGCCGCCGAATTCCGGCGAGAAGACATGGCCGGACTGTTCCGCACGCACTGTCGGGATCGGATCGGCGCTGAAGGCCACGCCGGGAAGGCGCGTCGGATCCCAGAAGGATTCGCTCATCACCATGATGACGTCCGGCTTGCGGCTGTCGAATGCGGCAGGGATGAGCTGCGCGGGCGGTTCGATGGCGGCAATCGCCTCCGGGGAATAACCTTCCGGCGCGAAGACGGTTGCCATCGGCACATTCAGGATGAAAGCCATGGTGAAGCCGTTATGCGCGTAATTTTCCTTCTGGTCCCACATGATGGGCAGAATGCGCAGACGGTCCCGGGCCAGCGAAAAACTCGCATAATCAGAAATGACCGCGAACCAGGCGAGCAGCGGCAGCGCGAAGGCAAGACGCAGCATCCGCCCCTTCCACGGGATCGGGTCGAAACGCCGCCACCAGAACAGCGTCACGGTGATCATCAAGGCTGCCGAGGCGATGAGCAGCAGGGCTATGCCCACCGCGCTCCATGGCCGGTCGCGCACCAGCAGCGGCAGAAGATCCACGATCTGACGGGCATAGAGAAAATCGCTCGGGTAGAGCGGATCGCCGAGATAAAGGCTTTTTTCACGGGCGGTCGTGGCGGCAATCAGCGCCAGCGGCCCGACGACGATGAAGCCATAATGGATGCGCCCGAAAATGGCGTCGCTTGCGGTGAGCACGACGACGAAAAGCGCCACGGTCGTCCATGCGGGCTTGTGCGGTGTGCGGAAGAACTGCATCGTATCGGTGAACGAGCCGCGCACGATCCATTCGATGGCGAAAACCAGCAGGGTCGAAAGCACCATGGAAGCAAGCGCAATGGCGGCCAGACGCAGCGGCCAGGCAATACGGGCAGGCCCGAAAATCGCGGCATCGCTCCAGCGACGCGCTGCGGTATTTTCCATCACACCCGGCATGTTTTTACTCACCAACTCCGAGACTTCACAAAAATCCTGTCACATTTCTGTCATGGAAATGTCAACTCACGTTTGGGCCACGCTTGGGCCGCGAGTGATACGCACCGTGATCTGAACGGATGATGAATGGAGCATGTCTCCCGAAAGCGGAAAGCGGTTTCGGGTCGAAGACATGCGAAAAAACAAACAGATAGGGAATATGAAATGAAGACAGGGCCGGAATCATCCGGCCCTGTCGGTGGCGACATGGGAGACTGGATTACGAAAAGACGTCTTCCAGCCCCTTGGTCAGTTCCAGCGCCTGACGCTCGAACAGGCGGCGGTAGATGCCTTCCGGCTTGCGGATAAGCGCATCATGGTCGCCTTCTTCGAGGATCTTGCCCTTGTCGAAGACCAGCAGCCGGTCAAGCGCCCGAACCGTCGAAAGCCGGTGTGCGATGACAAGCGTCGTGCGGCCCACCATCAGCCGTTCCATCGCCTGCTGGATCAGCACCTCCGATTCCGAATCGAGGCTCGACGTCGCCTCGTCCAGAATGAGGATCGGTGCATTTGCCAGAAACGCACGGGCAATGGCGACACGCTGGCGCTCACCACCCGAAAGCTTCACACCGCGTTCACCGACAAGCGTTGCATAGCCTTTCGGCAGGCGGCTGATGAAGTCGTGCGCGCTCGCAAGCTTCGCAGCTTCCTCGATCTCGGCCTGCGTCGCACCGGGGCGGGCATAGGCGATGTTCTCGGCCAGCGTCCGGTGAAACAGGATCGGCTCCTGCTGCACGATGGCGATCTGCGATCGGAGCGATGCCTGTGTGACATCGGCAATGTTCTGCCCGTCAATGCGGATAGCGCCGCCGCTGACATCGTAAAGCCGCTGGATCAGCTTGACGAAGGTCGTCTTGCCCGAACCCGAATGACCGACCAGACCGACGCGCTCGCCAGCCTCGATCTTGACCGAGAAGTCGCGATAGAGGGCGGATTCGTGACTGCCATAATGGAAGGTGACGTGATCGAAAGTGATCTCGCCATTTCCAATTTTGATGGCCGGAGCACCCGGCTTGTCGGCAATACCGTAAGGCTGCGCCTCGATATCGACCAGTTCCTCCATGTCGTTGACCGAGCGCTGCAGGTTGCGGATATGCATGCCCACATCGCGCAGATAGCCCTGCAACATGAAGAAGGCGGTCAGGACGAAGGTGATATCGCCCGCCGTTGCCTTGCCCTGGCTCCACAGATAGAGCGCAAAGGCAATGACGACGCCGCGCATCACCAGAAGGTTCGCACCCTGGATGAAACCGTTCAGCGTACCGATCAGCCATGTGCGGCGTGTGCGGCCGCGCCACTTGGTGACGACCTTGGCAAGACGCATATCCTCGCGGCTTTCCGCACCGAACGCCTTCACAACCGCATTGCACGAAATGGCATCGGCCAAAGCGCCGCCCATGCGCGTGTCCCAGCTATTGGCAAGTGTTGCCGCAGGGGCGACGAAGCCGAGCGAGATCACGATGGTGCAGACGATGAACAGCACCGAACCGATGGCAACCAGCAGGCCCATCAGCGGCCAGTACCACGATAGAAGTGCGACCGAGCCGAGCAGCATCAGGACCGATGGCAGCAGGGCCACGATCAGCGTATCGTTGAGCAGGTCGAGCGCCCACATGGCCCGCGAGACCTTGCGCACGGTCGATCCGGCAAAGGCATTGGCATGCCAGTCGGTCGAGAACCGCTGCAGCCTGCGGAACGAGCTGGCTGCCATGTCGCTCATGATCTTCAAGGTGAAGTCGGTGATGACATAGAAGGTCAGCTGGCGCGTGATCAGCGCCAATGCACCCAGCGCAAGCAGGACGATCAGCGCATGAATGGCCGCATCCCATGCGCCGTCATTGCCCAATGAAAGCGCGTCGACCAGCCGCCCGGAATAGAGCGGGGTCAGAACATCTGCGGCTGTTGCGAGCAGCATGCCGATTATCATCAGCGTCAGCCGCACGGGCTGACTTCGCCAGTGGCCGAAAGTGTAGCCGAGGACGTTGCGGAAAGCAGGTCCCCGGAAATTGATGCGAAACCGAGTCATATCTACAATACCAGGCCGCGTTCGGGCGGATTCTGGTTCCTTTAAAAGCATTTTCAGCAAAAGTGCGAAGCGGTTCAGCGTCGGACGATGCGTGAAAACAAAGACAAAACAAGCAGCCGGTGAGGGCTGCGGCAAATTTGGAAGTTTTGGAATGTGCCCCTTTAGGGAGGGCGTTCAGGCCTCAGCCTGCATCGCGGGCCAAGGACTTAAAGCTTGGAAGCGCCCGCGCGAACACTGGGCACCATCGGGAATGGGTAATAGACACGCATCTCATACCTCTTGCCAGTGTTGCGGATAGGTGCACAATAAATGAGCAAAAATATTTGCCAAGGCGAAAAATGACAATTTTTCCAACTGGTCATTGACTGTGACAAATTTGCAAGGCGGGCCTTTCAAGGCCTTGGCCCGGGGCTTATTTTCACTTTTTGCGTTACAGGACGGCTCCGGTCTTGCAATTCCGCCGCTCATGGGTGAAGGGTCGTTCTGAGATATATCAGAGCCGTGCGGCGCACAGGGAGAGTTCATGACGGTACATCAAAATCTGATCGCGGGCGAATGGGTCGGCGGCGACGGGATCGCCAACATCAATCCTTCGGACACCAATGATGTCGTTGGAACCTATGCGCGCGCAACGGCTGAAGACACCAAGGCAGCCATTGCCGCCGCGAAAGCCGCTTTCCCGGCATGGTCGCGTTCCGGCATTCTGGAGCGCCATGCGATCCTGCGTAAAACCGCAGACGAGATTCTGGCGCGCAAGGACGAGCTTGGCCGTCTTCTGTCGCGTGAGGAAGGCAAGACGCTGGCCGAGGGCATCGGCGAAACCATCCGCGCCAGCCAGATTTTCGATTTCTTCGCCGGCGAAGCCCTGCGTCTGGCAGGCGAAGTTCTGCCTTCTGCGCGCCCGGGCATCGGCGTCGAAATCACCCGCGAACCTGTCGGCGTCGTCGGCATCATCACGCCGTGGAACTTCCCGATCGCCATTCCGGCATGGAAGATTGCGCCGGCGCTCTGCTATGGCAACACGATCGTCTTCAAGCCGGCTGACCTCGTGCCGGGCTGTTCCTGGGCGATTGTCGATATCCTGCATCGCGCCGGTCTTCCGAAGGGCGTGCTCAATCTCGTCATGGGCAAGGGTTCCGTGGTCGGCCAGACCATTCTGGACAGCGCCGACGTCAATGCCGTCACCTTCACCGGTTCCACCGGCACGGGCAAGCGCGTTGCGGCTGCATCCATCGAGCACAATCGTCGCTTCCAGCTCGAAATGGGCGGCAAGAACCCGGTCGTGGTTCTCGATGACGCCGATCTCAATGTGGCTGTGGAATCGGTCGTCAATTCCGCCTTCTTCTCTACCGGCCAGCGCTGCACGGCTTCCTCGCGCATCATCGTCACGGAAGGCATCCACGACAAGTTCGTTGCCGCCGCCATTGAAAAGCTGAAGACCGTTGTGGTCGACAATGCGCTGAAGCAGGGCACCCATATCGGCCCGGTGGTCGATGAAAGCCAGCTCAAGCAGGACATGGACTATATCGAGATCGGCCGCAAGGAAGGCGCGAAGCTTGCCTTTGGCGGCGAACGCCTCAACCGCGAAACGCCGGGCTTCTATCTCCAGCCCGCGCTGTTCACGGAAGCCACCAACCAGATGCGCATCAGCCGCGAGGAAATCTTCGGCCCGGTCGCTTCCGTCATCCGCGTCAAGGATTATGAAGAAGCGCTTGCCACCGCCAACGATACGAATTTCGGCCTGTCGTCGGGCATCTGCACGACGAGCCTGAAGCACGCCACGCATTTCAAGCGCAATTCGGAAGCGGGCATGGTGATGGTCAATCTGCCGACCGCGGGCGTCGATTTCCATGTGCCGTTCGGCGGGCGCAAGGGTTCGAGCTACGGTCCGCGCGAGCAGGGCCGCTACGCCGCCGAGTTCTACACGACGGTGAAGACGGCCTATACGCTGGCCTGATGGCAGTTTGAACAAACATGAAAACCGGCGATTTCCCGCCGGTTTTTTTATGCGGCTTTTCGCGGCCAGGCGCAAGCTTGCGGGCGAAATGCGACACCGTGCCGTGCAGCAGCATGGTGAAAGCCGCCAGAACGAACAGGCAGGCGAACATCAGGTCCACCTTGGCGCGTCCATTGGCGAGCAGCATCAGATAGCCGAGCCCCTTGGATGCCCCCACCCATTCGCCCACTACGGCGCCGATGGGGGCATAGACCGCAGCGAGGCTCAGGCCCGACGCCAGCGAAGGAAAGGCGGAGGGGATGCGGATGCGAAACAGGATCGCCATGCGCCCGGCCCCCAGGATTTCCGCCGCGTCGATCAGGCTGCTGTCAGTGCGCCGCATACCATCGAAGAAGGTCGAAACGACGGGAAAGAAGATCATCAGCACCGTGACCGCAATCTTCGATGCAGGGCCATAGCCGAGCCACAAGGTCAGGATGGGGGCGAGCGCGAAGATCGGGATCGCCTGGCTGAACACCATGGCGGGCATGACGAGGCGCTGCGCCAGCGGTGACATCATCAGGCAGATGGCGGTCGCAATGCCGACCGCACTGCCAAGGGCAAGACCGCCCAGCACTTCGCCGATGGTGGCGATGGCGTTCTCGGCAATCAGCCCGGCATTGCCGATCAGCGCCTGCACAACATCAAGCGGACCCGGCAGGATGAAGCGCGGCATCTGGCCGATGCTCACCACCGCCTGCCAGATGGCGAGCGCCACCGCTGCCGATAGCAGACCATCGGCAGCGCGTTTCATTCGGCTTCGGTTCGAGAGCGCTTCGGTCACTATCCGGCCTTCAACCCCATCGACCAGAACTCCGCTTCGAGCCTGCTTGCGGTGGCAAATATCTGGCAGAGCCTTGGCCAGCGCGGGCTTTTCTCGAAGTCATCGCCGATGCGGTCCCTCGCGGCCTGATCGAACAGCTTGCCCACCGTGTGGCACATGTCCTGATAATCAGGCCCCGCATAGGTATCGATCCACTCCTGATAGGGCGTGCCGGGGCGGGCCGTCACAGCGAGATTGAGGCCGATCTCGCCATAGCCATGCGCGCAGGGCACGAGCGCGGTCAGCAGGTCGAGGAAATCGCCCGCCTGTCCGCAATCGAGCACATAGCGCGTGTAGGCGAGGTTTTCCGGCTCTTCCTTCGTGGCGTAAAGCGCGTCCTCGCTGATGCCTTCGCGGCCGCAGATGCCGACATGAAGCGGCAGCTCCGTCACCGTCAGCCGATGCATGATCTGGGCGCAGAGCCGGGTTTCCTGCAATGTATTCGCCTTGACCACACCGAGCGCGAAAGCGCGGGCATAGTGATGCAGATAGACATAATCCTGACGCAGATAATGCAGGAAGGCCGCCTTGGGTAACGTGCCATCGCCAAGGCCCCGCACGAATTCATGCTCGATATAGGGCTTCCAGTCATCAAGCGTCGCTGCGCGAAGGCGCGTGAACAGTTCGGATGAATAATGCGGCTGCGGCTGGCTCATGACTTGCTCCCTTCGGCATTGACGTCGATGGCGAATTTTTCGACCGGCAGGATGGAGGGCACCAGATTGTGCTCCTTGAGATAAGCCTCATAGCGACGCCAGCGGCCGGTATCGAGGCTGGCAGGTGCGCGTGAAAAGCGCGCGACGGTGTCTTTCCAGGCGCGCTGGTTCAATTCGTCCTTGAGTTCGGTGCTGTAGGACGAGAACAGCTCGAAACCCTTGTCCGGGTGATTGACGATATATTGCGCGGCCTTCTCGGTGGCCGACAGGAAGCGGGAAATCTTGTCCTTTTCCGCCGCGTCGAGCCCGGTCGTGGCTGCGACATAGACCAGCTCGTCATAAACCGGCACGCCTTCTTCCTCGACGAAGAAGCATTTGCCCGGCACGCCTTCGACGGCCATCTGGTTCAGTTCGACATTGCGATAGGCACCCATCACCGCATCGACTTGCTTCGACATCAGCGACGGCGCAAGCGAGAAATTCACATTGATGAGCTCGACGTCGGAAAGCTTCACGCCATGCTGTCCGAGAATGGTGCCGAGGAGCGTTTCCTCCACGCCCGCGACCGAATAGCCGATCTTCTTGCCCTTGAGATCGGCAATGGAATTCACCGAGCCGTCGTCGCGGGCCATCAGGCAGTTGAGCGGCGAGTCGATCAATGTGCCGACACGGACGAGCGGCAGCCCCTCATGGACCTGAAGATGCACCTGCTGCTGATAGGAGACGGCGAGATCGGCCTGCCCCGCCGCGACCATCTTGGTCGGGGTCGAGGCATCGGCAGGGGCGACGATTTCCACGTCCAGCCCCGCATCCTTGAAGTAGCCGAGCTTGTCGGCAACGATGATCGGGCCATGATCGGGGTTCACATACCAGTCGAGAATGAGCTTCAGCTTGTCATCGGCGTGAGCCGAAGTGGCAGTGGTGAGGGCGAGGCCGAACAGGGCGGCAAAGGCAGTCTTTTTCATAGGGTTTGCTCCAGAGCATGGCCTGCATAAGCGCGCGTGGTTTCGATCCATTGGCGCAGGCGGCTTTCAGGGTCGGCATTGAGTGTGATGTCGGTGACGACGGAAACGATGTCGGCGCCTGCTTCGAAAACGCCCGGCGCGCGCTCCACGCTCATACCGCCGATGCCCACCAGCGGAATGTCGCCGATGCGCGCCTTCCATTGGCCGAGGCGAGGCAGGCCCTGCTCGTGCCATTTCATCTTTTTCAGGATGGTCGGATAGACGGGGCCAAGCGCGATATAGTCAGGCTTCAACGACAAGGCGCGGTCCAGCTCCGCCTCGTCATGGCTTGAAACGCCGAGCTTTAGGCCACCGGCGCGAATGGCATCGAGATCGGCATCGTCGAGGTCTTCCTGTCCGAGATGGATGAAGTCGCAGCCTTCCTCCAGCGCCAGTTTCCAATAGTCGTTGACGATCAGCTGGCAGTCATGGGCAAGGCATATCTCCCGGGCGGCGCGGATTTCACCGCGCAGTTCCGGTTCGCTCTTGTCCTTGACGCGCAACTGCACCAGCCTGACGCCAAGCGGCACCATGCGCTCCAGCCATCTGGCGCTGTCGAAGATCGGGTAGAACGGATCGAGGGCCATTACAAAAATGCCTTTCCGAGAAGAGGGGTGGATGGTGCGGCCATGTCGCGGGCTTCGATGGCGTCCGCCTCGAAGGCGAGCCGACCGGCTTCAACGGCAAGCGCGAAACCGCGTGCCATGACGACCGGATCGCCAGCCTTGGCGACGGCGGTGTTGATGAGCACGGCGTCATAGCCCAACTCCATTGCTGCCGCTGCATGGGAAGGCACGCCGATGCCTGCATCGACGACAAGCGGAATGTCGGGGAAATGCGCCCGCATGGTTTTGAGCGCATAAGGATTGTTCAGGCCGCGGCCCGAGCCGATGGGCGCGCCCCACGGCATCAGCACTTTGCAACCGGCTTCGAGAAGCTTTTCCGCGACGACCAGATCGTCATTCATATAGGGAAAGACCTCGAAACCGTCGTCGCATAGCGCGCGCGCCGCTTCCACAAGGCCGAACGGGTCGGGCTGCAATGTGTCATGGTCGCCGATGACTTCGAGCTTGATCCAGTTGGTGCCGAAGATTTCCCGCGCCATTTTTGCCGTGGTGACAGCTTCGCGGGCCGTGTGACAGCCCGCCGTGTTCGGCAGAACCTGCACGCCCAGTTCCCGGATCAGCGCCCAGAAATCCTGTCCGGCGCGGGCCTCGCCGCTTTCACGCCTGAGCGACACGGTGACGATACCGCTTTGCGAGGCGCGCACCGCATCGGCCAATATGGCCGGTGACGGATATAGCGCCGTGCCCAGCAGCAGGCGGCTTTCAAACTTCTTGCCATAAAATTCCAGCATCTCAGCCTCCCTGCATCGGGGCCAGAACTTCGATGCGGTCGCCAGCCGACAGGATCGCGGCTTCGCGCTCGTCGCTGGCCACGAATTCGCCGTTGAGCGCCGTTGCGACAACCGCTTCATCCAGTTCGATTTCGATGAGCAGCGCCGCCAGATTGGCGGCTGTCGTGGTGACGACTTCACCGTTCAGCACGATTGTCATGCATAGTCCTCCACAAATTCGGGCCTGGTTTCGGGTGCGGTCGCAGCGGCGACCGCCATGCGCGCCATCGCCGGCGAGAGCAGGAAGCCGTGGCGGTAAAGCCCGTTGACATAGATGGTTTTGCCGCGCCGTCTGACGCGAGGCAGGTTGTCCGGAAAGGCCGGGCGCGCATCGACCCCGGTTTCGAGAATTTCCGCCTCGCCGAAGGCCGGATGCAGGGCATAGGCGGCACTCAGGAGTTCCAGAGTGGAGCGCACGCTGATCCCGGACCGCTCGCCGCTTTCGATCATGGTCGCGCCGATCATGTGCACGCCGTCGCCGCGCGGCACGATGTAAAGCGGAATGCGCGGATGCAGGAGCCGCACGGGCCGCGAAAGATTGATGTCGCGGGATCGGACAACCAGCATTTCCCCCTTGACGCCGCGCAGGTCGGGCAGCGCATCCCGTGCGGCAAGGCCCCGGGCATCGACCACGATATCCGCGTCGATTGTCCCTGCGTCCGCTTCCGTACCGAGATGGAAGACGACACCTTTTCGTTGCAGGTTTCCGGCCAGCTCGATCAATGTTCTGCGCGGGTCGAGATGCCCTTCACGCGCGAAGAACAGACCCTGCCGGAAACGTCCGGCCAGATCGGGTTCCAGCGCATCAATGCGTGCTTGATCGATTGTGTCGAAGGCTTCCGTCCGGCGGACGAAGCGACGCAACTCGCTGGCATCGCGCGTGTGCGACAGGACGAGCGTGCCTTCACGCTTGACTCCGGAGACGTGCTTTTCCCACCAGCCGAGTGCTTCCTGCCCAAGCCGCACGACGGGTTCTTCGGCGCTTTCGCCCTCGCACCATGGCGCCAGCATGCCGCCCGCAAGCCACGAACAGCAATCGGCGCCGATCTGCGGGCTGCGGGCAATGACTGTCACAGCATGGCCCTGATCGGTGAACTCGGCGGCGGTGGCAAGACCGGCCACACCCGCTCCGATAATGGTGACGCGCATCAGGCAATCTCCTCGGTCCGGGTTTTCCAGAGGCCGTGGAAATGATGCACCGGCCCGTGGCCATGTCCGATCTTCAGGCTGTCGGCGGCGCGGATTGCCGCTTGCAGATAGGCATGCGCGCTCAGCACCGCCTTTTCCAGCGGCAGGTTCCGGGCCAGTTCCGCGGCAATGGCCGAAGAGAGCGTGCAGCCTGTGCCATGGGTGTTGGCGGTCAGGATACGCAGTGCTTCGACACGGAGCGTCGGCTGGTCCCGGCGAACCAGCAGATCGACGCAGGTTTCGCCTTCCGCATGTCCGCCCTTCATCAAGACGGCCTTTGCGCCAAGTTCCAGCAGCGCGCGCCCCTGCGCCTCAGCTTCGGCGTCGTCGCGCGCCACTCCGGCGTCGAGCAGGCAGGCTGCTTCGGGCCGGTTGGGTGTCAGCAAGGTGGCGAGCGGCACCAGCCTCTCGCGCAGCAATGCAATGGCGTTTTCACTCAGGAGCGCGGCGCCCGACTTTGCCACCATGACCGGATCGAGAACGATGGGGCCGGAAAAATGGGCAAGGCCGCGCGCGATGGCCTCGATGGTTTCGGGCACGGAGACCATGCCGATCTTCACCGCCGCCACGTCGAGATCGCTGAAAACGGCGTCGATCTGTCCTGCAACGATGGCGGGCGGGATGTCGTGCACGGCGCTGACCGTGCGGGTGTTCTGCACGGTCACCGCGGCGATGACGCTTGCGCCATAGACACCGAGTGCAGAAAATGTCTTGAGGTCGGCCTGAATGCCAGCGCCGCCGCTACTGTCGGAACCGGCGATCGTGACGCATATCGGCACGGATCGCGACGGGTCGCTCGTTGATTTGGTTCGGGAGAAACTGTTCTGTTGGTCCATCATATCGTCTCTCATTCCGAACGGAAGATGAGACGTCATGAACCTGGTCGGAGCCGAGACTCCATTTGGGGTGTTGCCCCGTCCGCGACGCGCCAAACTCCGTTCCCTACGCAGGTATTACCCGGATCAGGTTCAATGGGTTGGCGCGAGAACGCACCTCTCAGCCTTTTGTGTCGCAATACCGGACGGAAAACCGCTTGGCACTTTTCCTGATATTGCTTCGAAGGCACCCCAACGAATTTTTGCGCCTATAGGCATAGGCCGGAAGTTGAAGACGGTCAAGCGATGGAAAAAGTCTGATTTTAAAGAAATTCCTTAAATCGACCCCCAATTTGTATATGGTTTATTAAAATTCTCGGCTTTAATCTATGCTCGGGGTGCATCTGAATCGGGTTGCTCATAGTGCTAACAAACGAGACGGGCCGCTCGTGGAGTGGAGCCGTATAATCCTGTAGGATCAGTAGGATGAGGGGAATGCGATGAGGAAGCGGGGGGGCGCTTCGGCTTCGGCGGAAGGTACGATGGCGCGCACGTCCGAACAGGACTTCCGCATCCTTTTTACGACGCATCCGACACCCATGTGGGTTTATGACCCGGAAACGCTGCGTTTCATCGTGATGAATGACGCCGCATACCGGCTTTATGGTTATACAGCCGACGAAATCCCGGCCATGACCGTGCTCGATATTCGCCCGCAAACCGAGCGGGACCGGATGCTTGCCGCCATTCGTGATCGCAGCGACCTTGAGCGCCCGGAGCGCTGGCAGCATCTGCGCGCCAATGGTGAAACCATTGATGTTCTGACTTACGGACGTCAGGTGCTGTTCGACGGCAAGGAAGCCATTCTCGCCATCGTTCAGGACAGGACGGAAGTGACGGAGGCCAATCGTCAGGCAAGTCACGCGCAGACCTTGCTGGACAGCCTCGTCAACAACTTGCCGCTTGGTGTGTTCGTCAAGGACATGCAGGATAATGGTCGTTACGTGCTCTTCAATCAGGCGGCATCCGTGGCGAGCGGACAGCCGATAGAAGAAGCCCTCGGCGCTACCGACCTCGATCTTTTCCCAAAGCGCGAGGCAGCCGTCATTCTCGAGCAGGACCGCATGGCGATGCGGCGCCGGGACGTGCTGAGCGTCGAACGGAAGGTCGAGCGCAAGGACGGAACCTCGCGCACGATGCGGATCATAAGATGCTCCATTCCGCCGGTCGAAGGCGACGAGCCTCGCTATTTGATCGGCCTTCTCGAGGATGTGACCGAGCGGCGCGAAATCGAGGAGCGCATGGCGCATATCGCCATGCACGACAGCCTGACCGGCCTGCCGAACCGGGCCTATTTCGCCCATCACGTCGAGAGCCTGCTGAAGAAGGGCGGCGATTCCGAGCCTTTCGCATTGTTCTATC
Organism: Brucella sp. RRSP16; assembly: GCF_052246815.1. NCBI lineage: Bacteria > Pseudomonadati > Pseudomonadota > Alphaproteobacteria > Hyphomicrobiales > Brucellaceae > Brucella > Brucella sp. RRSP16. Next base: position 372,051 of record NZ_JBQQAM010000002.1, on the reverse strand, counting down.
TCGATATCGATCATTTCAAGAACATCAACGACAGTATCGGCCATCAGGCGGGCGACCAGCTTCTGCAGGAAGTCGCGCGCCGGCTGAAACAGATTACGACCCCGGACGAATTCATCGCGCGGCTGGGCGGCGATGAGTTTGCAATCGTCTATCGCAGCGGCACGCTGGGGCAGATCGCGATGTTCGCCGTCCGCGTGCTTTCGGCTTTTCAGGACTCGTTCAAACTGGTCGGCAATTCGGAATTTGTAACGTGCAGCATGGGGATTTCCCAGGCGCCGCTGCATGGCGACAATCCCGATGCGTTGATGCGCAACGCCGATCTGGCACTTTACGCGTCAAAATCCGGTGGACGCCGCACATTCCGTTTTTATCAGCATTCCCTGCGTCTGGCGGCCGAGAAGCGTCACGTCATGACCGGGGAGCTTCGGCAGGCATTGCTGGATGAACAGTTCGAGCTTCACTACCAGCCGATCTTCAACCTTGAAAGCGGCAGGATTTCCGGCTTTGAGGCACTGATCCGCTGGCGTCATCCCGAGCGCGGCATGGTTTCTCCGGCCGAGTTCATTCCCCTGGCGGAAGAAACCGGGCTGATCGGGCCGATTGGCGACTGGGTCTTGAGGGCGGCCTGCCGGGAAGCTGTCCTCTGGCCGGAGGATATCAAGGTTTCCGTCAATCTCTCGCCGGTCCAGTTCAGCCAGACGACGCTCCTGCAATCGGTTACCGATGCGCTTGAAGCGGCGCGGCTTTCGCCAGACAGGCTCGAGCTTGAAATCACGGAATCGGTCTTCCTCTCGAACAGCAAGAACAATATCGAGCTGCTGTTCGAGCTTCGGCGGCTGGGTGTCCGTATTGCGATGGACGATTTTGGAACCGGCTATTCGTCGCTCAGCTATCTGCGTTCCTTCCCGTTCGACAAGATCAAGATCGACCGCAGTTTCGTTTCGGGCATCGAGGTCGATACGCGTGACCTCGCCATCATTCAGGCCGTGGCGACGCTTGGCGCCGGTTTCAATATTGTCACCACGGCAGAAGGCGTGGAAACCGCACAGCAGCTTGAACGCTTGAAGTCGGAACGGTTTGGCGAGGTTCAGGGTTTCCTCACCGGTCGGCCAATGCCTGCGGGCGACGTGCACTCCTTTATCCAGAATCGCAGCAATGCCGGGCTGGGGCTGGTCGCGGCGCATAATACCTTGCCGATCTAGAAACATCTCCCGAAAGGGTGGGGAGCCGCATTCGCGACAAACGCAATATCCATATGGAACTTGTGTCGAAAAGGCTTGACCTTCCAACGGTGGGAAGGACTATTTAAGGAGCAACTCTCGAATTATGCCCTTCCCGGGCGGTGAAAGGGATTGCCATGAACAAGCCTGTAAATCACGAAACCATCAGCTTTCCTGTCCCTGTCGAAGGGATGAGTTGCGCTTCATGCGTGTCGTCCGTGGAAAAAGCTGTCGCCAAGGTTCCTGGCGTCGACAAGGTGTCCGTCAATCTCGCAACTGAACGCGCCGACGTGACTTTCAAAGGCGCGCCGGATTTGCCGTCGGTGATCGATGCCATTCGCAAGGCGGGTTATGAAGTGCCAGCCGCCAGCATCGATCTGGCCATCGAGGGCATGAGCTGCGCGTCCTGCGTCAGCAAGGTCGAGAAGGCTTTGAACGGCGTGCCGGGCGTGACCCGCGCCAGCGTCAACCTTGCAACGGAGCGGGCGCATGTCGATCTGGCCGGGCAGGTGTCGGTCAACGAGCTTGTCAAGGCCGTTGAAGCTGCCGGCTATGAGGCGCGGTCGCTTGATGACGGGCAAGGCAGCGACAGGCAGGAAACCCAGTCCGAAAAGCGGGATGCGGAAGCGGCAGAGCTGAAGAAAAGCGTCATCCTTGCCGCCCTTCTGACATTGCCCGTCTTCGTGCTGGAAATGGGGTCGCATCTCATCCCTGCGGTTCATATGTTCGTCATGGACCGCATCGGCATGCAGAACAGCTGGTATCTGCAACTCGTGCTCACGACGCTGGTCCTGTTTGGCCCCGGTTTGCGCTTTTTCAGGAAGGGAATCCCGACGCTCCTGCGCGGCACGCCGGATATGAATTCGCTCGTGGTGGTGGGTACGCTCGCGGCCTGGGGCTTCTCCGTCGTCGCGACCTTTTTCCCGGCGGTGCTGCCTGAAGGCACGGTAAACATTTATTTTGAAGCCGCCGCCGTCATCGTCACGCTGATCCTGATCGGGCGTTTTCTGGAAGCGCGCGCCAAGGGGCGCACCAGTGCGGCTATCAGCCGGCTGGTTGGCTTGCAGGCGAAATCGGCGCGTGTGGTGCGTGACGGCGAAACGGTCGATGTGCCGCTCGAAGATGTGCGCGCAGGCGATGTCGTACAGGTTCGTCCCGGCGAGAAAGTGCCGGTCGATGGCGAAGTGATCGAAGGTTCGTCCTATGTCGATGAATCGATGATCACCGGCGAGCCTGTGCCCGTCGCCAAGGAAAAAGGCGCGGAAGTGGTGGGCGGCACGATCAACAAGACCGGCGCCTTCACCTTCCGCGCCACCAAGGTTGGCCGCGACATGGTGATTTCGCAGATCATCCGCATGGTCGAGGACGCGCAGGCCGACAAGCTGCCCATTCAGGCCATGGTCGACAAGGTGACGGGCTGGTTCGTCCCCTCGGTTATGGTCGCCGCCGCCCTGACCTTCGCCCTGTGGCTGGCGATTGGCGGCACGGGCATGCTGGGTTACGCGCTGGTGAACGCCATTGCGGTTCTCATCATTGCCTGCCCGTGCGCCATGGGCCTCGCCACACCGACATCGATCATGGTTGGCACCGGTCGCGCAGCCGAGTTCGGCGTCCTGTTCCGCCGTGGTGATGCCTTGCAGACCTTGCGCGACGCTTCCGTAATCGCCGTCGACAAGACTGGCACGCTGACGCAAGGTAAACCCGCACTCGCGCATTTCGCAACGGTCGAGGGCTTCGACAGGGACGAGCTTCTGGCGCTTGTGGCAGCGGTGGAAGCCCGCTCCGAACACCCGATCGCCGACGCGATTGTGGAAGCCGCGAAGGCGAAGGGATTGAAGCTCGCGGACGTATCGGCTTTTGAAGCAGTCCCCGGTTTCGGCTTGAAGGCGCAGGTTTCCGGCCATGAGGTGGCCATCGGTGCCGACCGTTACATGGCGAAGCTTGGGGCTGATGTTGCTGCCTTTGCCGATGATGCGAAGCGCCTCGGCGATGAAGGACAGTCCCCGCTCTATGCGGCCATTGACGGCAAGCTGGCGGCGATCCTCACCGTCGCCGATCCGATGAAGGAAACCACGCCAGCGGCGATTGCCGCCCTTCACGAGCAGGGGCTGAAGGTCGCGATGATCACCGGCGACAATCGCCGCACGGCTGAGGCCATCGCCAAACGTCTGGGCATTGATGAAGTGGTTGCGGAAGTGCTGCCGGACGGCAAGGTCGAGGCGCTGAAACGCCTTTCGGCGGGCGGCAAGCGGATCGCCTTTGTCGGCGATGGCATCAACGACGCGCCCGCACTCGCCGCTGCCGATGTCGGTATCGCCATTGGCACCGGAACGGATATCGCGATTGAAAGTGCTGACGTGGTGCTGATGTCGGGGGATCTGCGCGGCGTGGTCAATGCCATCGCCATATCGAAGGCGACGATCCGCAATATCGGCGAGAACCTGTTCTGGGCCTTCGCCTATAACGTTGCACTGATCCCCGTCGCGGCGGGTGTTCTCTATCCCTTCACCGGCACGCTGTTGTCGCCGGTTCTGGCGGCAGGCGCCATGGCTTTCTCGAGCATTTTTGTCCTGAGCAACGCCTTGCGGCTCAAGGCCTTCAAAAGCCCGATAGAGGCGTGAACAAGAAAGGCGCGGTATTGACCGCGCCTTTGTTTTAGTGGGTGCCTACAGCCTTGCCGTATGTCCGCACAACATTGCGGACGGCTTCTACCATCAAGGCATGCGGCGTTGCTTCGACCGCTCCAGCCGCGACTGCCGGATAGAGCGTGCCGAGATATTGGCTGATCAGTGTTTCCGGTATCTTGCGGCCTTCCAGACGCTTCAAAAGCGCGTCCACGGCAGCCGTCGCCACCGGATGCGGCCAGTAATAGCGAATGCGGTCGCTATAGGAGAAATGGCGCTGCAGACGCAGTTCCTCGCCATCGCCGTGGTAATATTTTTCCCAGTTCTTCGGCTCGGCCAGAAGCAACGCTTCCATCTTGCCGCGCAGGGTTTCCTCTTCCGGCAGCTTGTCAAGGAAAGCCGCAATCTGGTCGAGGCCATAGAGCGCCTCGCGCAGCGCGAAAGTCAGGCCCGGCCCGACTTTCAAAATGGCGAAACCGTCGTGAACCAGATCGGAAAGCGCTTCCACCGGCTGATAGTCGGTCGAATGGGCTTCGAACACGAATTGCGGCATTTCGCCGAGAACGCCGCTCAGCGCCGTCGCCTTCTCGCTATTGTAGAACACGACATTCTCGTTGCCGAACTCGACACCCGGCTGCACCACGACGCCGATGGCGCGGGCAAAGGCATCGTCCAGTCCGAGTGCTGCGAAAGCCTTGCGGTGAATGGCGACGGTTTCGACCGCCGCGTCCGGCCTGGTCAGTTCCAGCTCTTCGATTTCTTCCATCGCGCCGCCGGGGATCGGCACTTCGGTGCCGATGATGTAGACCGGCAGATCGTAGCCGGCTTCACGGGCGGCAGTTTCCGAAACTTTTGCAAGCCGCGCCGCGCGCTCGGCGGTCACGGCATCGGGCAGGGCGACCGGCTCGCCCGCGCAGCCCATCGACGTGTCGAGATGGATCTTGGTAAAGCCCGCGCGCACGAAAGCGTCGATCATGACGTCCGACTTCGCAAGGGCTTCCTCGGCGGGCAGGTGCTTCCACGGGTTGGGACCAAGATGGTCGCCGCCCAGAATGAGCCGCCTGGTGTCGAAGCCGACGCGGGTGGCGATTTCTTCCACAAAACGGCGGAAGTCGGCAGGCGTCATGCCGGTATAGCCGCCATCCTGATTGACCTGATTGCAGGTGGCCTCGATCAGCACATCCGTGCCGGTCGCCACGCCTTCGAGCAGGGCTGCTTCGATCACCAGAGGATGCGCAGAGCAGATCGACGTGATGCCGCCACGAACCCCGCTGGCGTAACGTGCGGGAAGTGCGCTCAGAACTTTCGTGCTGCTCATGCTGGAACTCCGTATTTCTGAAGGAAGGCATCGATTTCAGCCATGGTCGAGGTGCCCTCCATCGGCCCCTTGACGCCAACGGCGCGCGCGCCGGTGGCATTGGCGATGACGAGAGCGTCCTTCGGTGCCATGTCGCGCAGCCAGCAGGTGACGAATGCCGCGCCAAAACTGTCGCCCGCGCCGGTCGGGTCGATTTCATCGACCTTGAACGCTGGCGCGAAAACCTCGCCGGACTGGTCGAAATAGCTGGCGCCTTCCGCGCCGCGCTTGATGACGACGGCCTTGATGCCGCGCGCCAGCAGTTCTTCCACGGCGGCCTTTTCCTCGGTCGCTCTGGTGAAGAGGAAAATTTCCGGGCCGCTCGGCATGAACAGGTCGGTATTCTCCAACGCATGGGCCAATGCCTGGCGCATTCCGGGCAATTCCAGCATTTCCTTGCGGATATTCGGGTCGAAGGACACGGTGCCGCCCTTCGCCTTGATGCGGATCGTCGCCTCGTGGATCGCCGAGACAATGCCTTCGGAGAAGAGCGCCGAACCCATGATATGCAGGTGATCGGCGGTCTCGATCAGCCTTTCGGCTTCCGGTGTCAGGCCGATGGCGCTGCATGCGCTGTGCTTGATATTGAAGATGAAATCGCGATTGCCGTCCGGGCGATAGCGCACGAAGGCGCTGCCGGTCGCCGCTGTCGGATGCACGCCGATGGCCGAAACATCCACGCCGTCTCTTTGCAGGCGCTCGACATTGAGCGCGCCGAAATCGTCATTGCCGACCGCGCTGACCATGCCGCATGGCTGGCCCATCCGGGCGGCCTGATCGATGAAGATCGCGGGCGCGCCGGAAGCGAACGGGCCGATCAATGGGATGGCGGACTTGAAACCGTTACCGGTTTCCACGGCCATGATTTCGACGACGATCTCGCCGATGGTGATGATCTTCTTCATATGGGGCACCGCGATTACGTGCGCATGGATTTCGAGCGCACGTCGAGCCAGACGGCGACCAGAATGACCACGCCCTTGACGATGAGCTGATAGAAATAGGGCACGGACAGCATGTTCATGCCGTTGTTGATGACGCCGATGATGAGCGCGCCAAGAATGGTTCCGACCATGGTGCCGACGCCGCCGGCAAGCGAGGTGCCGCCAAGCACGACCGCGGCAATGGCGTCGAGTTCGTAACCCATGCCCGCATTGGTCTGCGCCGAGGACAGGCGCGACGAAAGCAGGATGCCGCTGATCGCCGCCATGACGCCGGAAAGCATGAAGACGATGATCTTGATGCGGTCGACGCGGATACCGGAATAGATCGCTGCTTCCTTGTTGCCACCCGACAGATAGATGCGGCGACCGAAGACCGTCTTCGACAGGAGGATATAGTTGAAGATGAACAGGACGCCGACGATCCAGATGATGATCGGCAGGCCGAGCCAGCTTTCCGAACCGATGGCAAGCCATGCATCATTGTCGATGATTTCGGGCGCGCCATTGGTCGGCAGGCTGACCATGCCGCGATAGATGCCCATGGTCGCGACGTGACGATGAAGGATGGCAGCATCAGCTTTGCCGAAAGCACACCGTTCAGCCCGCCCATGATGGCACCCGCCGCAAGGGTGAAAACGACCGTCGGCACGAAGCCGAAGCCCATGGCGAAGGCCTGTGCCGCCACCATGCCGGATACGGCGATGATCGAACCGATGGAAAGATCGATTTCACCGAGCAGGATCACATAGGTCATGCCATAGGCGGCGACGGCGATCACCGCCACCTGCTGCATGATGTTCATGAAATTGTTAAAGGCGAGAAAGCGCGGATTGAGCACCGCGAAGACCACGCAGAGCACGGCCAGCGAGATGATGATGCCGCCATATTGGCGCACCAGCGGGGAGCTGAAAAGCGAACGGCGGACTTCGGCGTCCACGGCTTTCTTCTGAATATCTGCGTTGCTCATTGATGCATTCCTGCTGCGTAGCTCATGACGGTTTCCGGCGTAAGGCCATCGGCATCGACGATGGCGGCGACATGCCTGTTGTGCATGACGGCCACGCGGTCGCTGAGGCCCAGCACTTCCGGCAGTTCGGAGGAAACCATCAGGATCGCCGCGCCATTGGCGGCAAGTTCACGGATGATGCGGTAGATTTCGAATTTCGCGCCGACATCGACGCCGCGTGTCGGCTCATCGAGAATGAGAATGCGCGGCTTTGTCTGGAGCCATTTTGCCAGCACGATCTTCTGCTGGTTGCCGCCGCTGAGCGATCCGGCAACCGTATCCAGCGAAGCTGTCTTGATGGCAAGCCGCAGCACTTCCGCCCTGGCGGCAGAACGCTCCGCACTGGAACGCATGAGCCCGAGCGGGCCTGCCAGCTGGCCGAGCCCGACCATGTTGATGTTGCGTTCCACGCTGTGCGGAAGAACGAGGCCTTCTTCCTTGCGGTTTTCGGTCACGAAAGCAATGCCGTTGCGAATGGCGTCGGAAGGCGAGGAGAGGGCAACAGGCTTTCCGTCGAGGCGGATTTCACCCGTTGGCCGCAGCATCCCGAACAGCGCCTTCATGACGTCGGAACGGCCGGAGCCGACCAGTCCGAAAAGGCCCAGAACCTCACCGGGCTTCACACCGATGGAAACATCGTGAAACTTGCCCGCGACCGAAAGGTTCTTCGTTTCTAGGATGGGCGCCACGCTCGCCGATGGTCTTGGCGCGACGCGCGGCGGATAGATGTCGTTCATCTCACGGCCGACCATGAGGGCGATCAGCCGCTCGATGGTGGTCTCGCTCTTTTCGGTGGTCGTGACATATTCGCCGTCGCGCACGACCGTAATATCGTCGGAAAGCCGCATGATTTCTTCCATGCGGTGCGAGATGTAGATGACGGCGGTGCCGCGTGCTTTCAGGCGCTCGATGATCGAGAACAGGATTTCCGCTTCGCTGTCGGAAAGCGACGAGGTCGGCTCGTCCAGAATGACGACGTCTGCGGGCTGGCTGAGGCCCTTGGCGATTTCAACGAGCTGGCGCTGGGCAATCGACAGGTCGCCGACCTTCGCGCGCGCATCGACCGGCAGGCCAAGCTCATGGATAAGCTTTTCGGCGGCGGCGTTCAGCTCGCGCTCCCGGATGAAGCCGAAGCGGCTTGGCTCGTGATTGGCGAAGATGTTTTCGGCGACGCTGAGATTGCGCGACAGGCTCAGTTCCTGAAAGACGATGGCAATGCCGTTTGCGCGGGCATCGCGCGGGTCTTTCGGCGCATAAGACGCGCCTTTGAGCTGTATCGTTCCCGAAGTCGGCTTGAACACGCCGGCGAGGATCTTCATCAGCGTGGATTTGCCGGCGCCGTTCTCACCGAGCAACGTATGGACGCGGCCGCGACGAACGGTCAGGTTCATACGCTTCAGCGCGACCACCGGGCCGAAGGATTTTGCCACATCGCGAATCTCGAGAACGGTGTCCGAAACGGCTTTTCGTTCGGATTTGGCGGCTGTCACAGTATCTGTCACTCTTGGGGCCTCCATTCTCCGTTGTCAGTCTATCGGCGGAACTTCGCTCGAACGAAATCCGCGATCAAAAGGGATGCGGCGGCGGCAGGCGCGTGGTGTTCGCCGGGCCGCCGCACGCAGAATGGAAACAGCGACTGGGAGGAGCGTCGCTGTTTCACGCGGTGTTACTTGGTTTCGCCGTCCTTGGTGACGACACCCGGAACGATCGGCTGCTTGGCCGGAACTTCCTCACCCTTGATGACCTTGGCAGCGGTTTCAACCGCAACCTTGCCCATCTGGTCGGGATACTGGGCAATGACGCCAACCATGACCGGGTCGTTCTTCACGGCGTTGCGGGCTTCTTCCATGCCGTCGAAACCGATGACCTTGACCTGGCTTTCAAGCTTGGCCGACTTCACCGCCGAGGCAGCGGCCAGTGCGGCGTCGTCGCCGAAGCCGAAGATGCCGACGATATCCGGGTTGGCCTGCAGGATGTTCTGAGCAGCCGAAAGGGCTTCCGGACGGGTGATGCCCGGCTGGATCGCAACGATCTTGATGTCCGGATATTTGGCGATGCCCTTCTTGAAGCCTTCGATGCGATCGACGACCGACTGGACCGTCGGGTAATCGATAACGGCGACATTGCCCTTTTCACCGATGGACTTCGCCATCAGTTCGGCGGCCTTCTCGCCGCCTGCGAAATTGTCCGTGCCGACGAAGGAGGTCACATCGACATTGTTGGCCGGAACATCGACGGTAATGACCTTGATTCCTGCCTTCTGGGCCTTGTTGATGGCCGAGCGAACGCCCTTGCTGTCAACCGGCGAGATGACGATGACGTCGACGCCCTTGGTGATGAAATCTTCCACATCGGCGAGCTGCTTGCTCAGGTCCTGATTGGCGATGGCGATTTCCAGCGGCACATTCTCTGCCTGCGCTTCCTTCTTCATCGCGTCTGCGAGCGAGATGTAGAACGGATGCTGCTGGGTGAGAAGCGATGCGCCGATGCCTTCGGCAGATGCAGCGCCTGCCATCATGGCCAGGGCTACGCCGGAAAAGAGAATACGGCTGAGCGATTTGCGAAACATGATTTCCTCCGAATGACCGGCGCTCGCCGGGGCGTCCTTCTGTAGGGACATGAACAAGGGTTTTTCCTGCAGGTTCATCAGTTGTCGCCAACTTCAAACCTCCCGAAGGGCAGGGCCTCCAGCTCAAGAAGAGCTTCCCTAGACATGATAGAGCTTGTTCAACGTGTCAATATAAAATTTTTCACGTGTAAAAATTATAACGATTGAATTTGAACGTCATCAGCGCGGATGAGCCGCCGCAAGAACAGGAAAGCGTGGATCGCCGAAGGACCGCCCGCCGAAATTTGTTGCGTCTCAACGGAAAAAAATTTACGCATGAAAACAAATTGGATGGCGCCGTAAAATCGCTATGATACCCCGAGGGGAAAAGCAGGGCATGACCGAACAGAAGATCAGGACGATGGAAGAGTTCGCAGCCGCAAGCGGATTGTCCCGTCCCACGGTCTCGAAATATTTCGACAATCCAGAAAGCGTAAAGCCCTCGACGCGCCTTCGTATCGAAAAGGCGCTGAAGGATTACAACTATCAGCCCAACATCTTCGCGGTCAGCCTCAACCGCAAGAAGCCCAAGAATATCGGCGTCATCGTCCCCCATATTTCCGATCCGTTCTATGCGGAAATCATCCGCCAGATCGAAATGCGCTGCCTGGCGGAAGGCTACTGGCCGATCGTTCTGTCGTCGCATGGCGAGAGGAAACTCGAGGCGCGGGCGATGCGCACGCTCATGTCTCTCAAGATCGCGGGCGTTCTGATGGCTCCGCTCGGTTTCGAGACGGATGCGAAGCTGCTTTCCAGCCTGTCGGATTCGACGCCTGCGGTTTTCCTCGACAGCCGTATCGGCGACGATCAACCCTTTGTCGGCACCGATAATCGCCAGAGCATCGGCAACATTACCGAATATCTCTGCCGAACGGGCGAACATCCCTGCTTCCTCGAAATGCCGGCGGTAAACCAGAACGCGCTGGAACGGCGTTCGGCCTATATCGAAACCATGGAGAGGCTGGGCGTTGAGCCGATCGTGCTTCCCATCACGGCCAAGAACTGGAATTTCGAGGAACTGGGCTATCAGGAAGCAGGCCGGATTCTGGATCGCGGCGGGTTTCCGACGCGAACCGTTTTATGCGCCAATGATCGCCTGGCCTTTGGCGTCATTTCCGCAGCATTCGAACGGCGGCGACATGTCGGGCGCGAAGAAGGCTGCGATCTTCGGGTCGCCGGTCACGACGACCATCCTCTCAGCCGCTTCACCTGTCCGCCGCTGACGACGGTCGCGCAGGACTACCGGCAAATCGCGCAACTGGGTCTCGACATGCTTTTCTCGCGGATCAATGCGCAGGAAAGCGGGGCGGCAGTCGAGAAGGAAATCCGGCGTCTGGACAGCCATCTCATCATGCGCGGCTCTGCCTGATATCCCGAAAAAGCCGCGTAAAAGACACAGGTCGCACATTTTCGCCATTCCTTCGCCACAATTGTCGAGCGAAAAAATGCATGTTTGTGTGCAGTTTTGCGCCTTTTGAGTGCGCAAACCCCCTTTGCCGCCACTTTGCCTTAATCACGGGCGGCGCTCATTTGTCCTGATCGCGCCTCCTAATCGGACAATAGAAAGATACACCTGCCGCTCTGGATTTTTTCCATGTTCGCCTATGTGGATAGGCACGCAGTAGGGAGTTGTCCGGCAGACCGAATGCTGCGAGACTTGCAACCATATCTGGCCATATCAGGAATGCCTCGAAATTGGTGAGCGGTTGGTCCGCACGGTTTTCCCGCATCGGCGACGGAACGCCGATTGTACTGGAAGGGGGTAACATCTTGCTTATCTGGTTAACTTCTCTCGTACTTCTTTTGATCGGGTTTTCGCTCGGAGCAGGCGGCATCTGGCTCGCCCTGCTGGGCGGCAGCTGGTATTATATACTTTCGGCGATCGGCTTTCTGCTGACCGCCGTTCTGCTTTCGCGGCGTAGCGGCGCCGCACTATGGGTTTACGCTCTCGTCATTCTCGGATCGCTTGGCTGGGCCGTTTATGAAGTCGGCTTCGACTGGTGGCAGCTCGGCGCACGCGGCGGCGTCATCGTGCTGCTTGGATTCTGGCTGCTGACGCCATGGATCAGGAGGCCACTGAACAAGGGGGCAGGCGACAGCGGCCTGCCGCTGGCCGTGGCATCGGTGATCGCAATCCTGGTTGCCGGTTATGCGATAACGCAGGACACCTACAATATCGCAGGCGACCTGCCGACGGAAAAAGTGGCTGCGACGCCCGATCTCGGCGGCAACGTGCCCGATGGCGAATGGCATCAATACGGTCGAACGCCTTACGGCCAGCGCTATTCGCCGCTGACGCAGGTAACGCCGGAGAACGTCGCCAAACTCCAGGTTGCCTGGCAGTACCAGACCGGCGACGTGAAGCAGCCGCAGGACGTGGGCGAAACGACCTATCAGGTCACGCCGCTCAAGATTGGCGATTCGCTCTATCTGTGCACCCCGCATAACTGGGCGATTGCGCTGGATGCGGCGACCGGCAAGGAAAAGTGGAAGTTCGACCCGAAGGTCGGCTTCAATACGGACCGCCAGCACCAGACCTGCCGCGGCGTCAGCTACTGGAAGGATGCAACGGCAACGGCAGGCGCGAAATGCGCCGAGCGGGTCTATCTGCCGACGTCCGATGCAAGGTTGATTGCGCTGGATACGGCAACCGGGGAAATCTGCACGGATTTCGCCAATGGCGGGACGCTCGATCTCAGCCATGGCATGAAATATAATCCGGCAGGCTATTATTACTCCACCTCGCCCCCGGTCGTTGTCGGAGACAAGATCATCGTCGGCGGCGCCGTCAATGACAATTACTCGACGCAGGAACAGTCGGGCGTCATTCGCGCCTTCGATATCCGCACCGGGCAGCTGTTGTGGAATTGGGATTCCGGCAATCCGGATGTGACCACGCCGCTCCCCGAAGGCGAGCACTATACGACGAACTCGCCGAACAGCTGGTCCGTTTCGAGTGTGGATGAAAAGCTCGGACTGGTCTTTGTGCCGCTCGGCAATAAGGTGCCGGACCAGCTTGGCATGGACCGCAGCGAGAATGTGGAGAAATATTCCTCCTCCATCGTTGCGCTCGACGTGAACACCGGACAGGTTCGCTGGGTGCGCCAGACGGTCCACCATGATCTGTGGGACATGGACGTTCCGGCCCAGCCGGTCCTGCTGGATATCAACGGTGTCCCGGCGCTGGTCGGCCCGACCAAGCAGGGCGATCTCTATGTCCTCGATCGGCGCACCGGCGAACCGATCATTCCGGTCAGGGAAATCCCGGCGCCGACAGGCGCTATACCGGAAGACCATACGGCTCCCACGCAGCCGATCTCCGATCTGACTTTCAGCCCGCCGCCCTTGCGCGAAAGCGACATGTGGGGCGTGACGATGTTCGATCAGCTCGCCTGCCGCATCAAGTTCCACCAGTTGTTTTACGAAGGCCGCTACACGCCGCCTTCATTGCGGGGAACGATTGTCTATCCCGGCAATTTCGGCGTGTTCAACTGGGGTAGCGTGGCGGTCGATCCGGTCCGGCAGGTGATGTTCGGCATGCGACCTATCTCGCCTTCACCTCCCGTTTGGTTCCACGCGCCGATATTCCGCCGAAAGGACAGGATGAAAAGGGAAGCGAGCAGGGCCTGAACCGCAATGATGGCGCGCCCTATGGCGTGTTCATGGGGCCGTTCCTCGGTCCGCTCGGCATTCCCTGCCAGACGCCGCCATGGGGCTATGTCGCCGGGGTGGACCTGCGCACCGGCAAGATTGCCTACAAGCATCGCAACGGGACGATCCGCGACATGTCGCCGGTTCCGCTTCCGTTGAAGGTAGGCGTCCCGGGTATCGGCGGCCCGATGATCACCGCGGGCGGCGTCGTCTTCCTGGGCGCGGCGGTGGACGACTATCTGCGCGCCTATGACCTGACTTCCGGCAAGCAGCTCTGGGAGGCCCGCCTTCCGGCTGGCGGCCAGTCGACCCCGATGACCTATACGGTCGGCGACCAGCAGTTCGTCCTGATGGTGGCGGGCGGGCATGGTTCGGTCGGGACCAAACCGGGCGATTATGTAATCGCCTATACGCTGCCGAAGAGCTGAGGCAGCGATATGAATGAAAAACGCCGGGAGCAATTCCGGCGTTTTCATTTGACGGTCTCAGATCTTGCCGTGCAGCAATTCGCCTTTGCGCGGAGCCGGACGTTTGCGGCCCTCGGCACTGTTTTCGGCAAGCTGGTGGATGATCGGGCAATCGGGACGGTTGTCGCCGTGGCAGTTCTTGGCGAGGTAGCGCAGCGTATCGGCCATTTCCTGCAACTGGCGCATCTTGGCTTCCAGCTCCTCGACATGCCCAAGCGCCACCTTCTTCACGTCAGCCGATGCGCGGTTGCGGTCACGCCAGAGCGCCAGCAGTTCCTTGATCTGCTCAACCTGAAAACCGAGATCGCGGCTGCGGCGGATGAAGCGCAGGGTTTCGACATCTTTCTGCGTATAGACGCGGTAACCCGAACCGGTCCTCTCGGCGGCTTCGATGAGCCCGATTGTTTCATAATGGCGGATCATCTTCGCCGATATGCCAGATGCTGCAGCTGCCTGCCCGATGTTCATCCCGTTCCTCGCTGGCTGGTTCCAGCCAAGGATATAGGAATGCAGAGGCATCTTTCAAAGAGCGGTTCCGGTTCGTCCGGTACGTTTCAGGAGATAATGCTCAATTGCCTGAAACCCATCGAAGATGAGTATGGCAAGTGCGGCCACGACGAGCCCGCCCTGCAAAACGAAGGCGAGATTGTTGGAAATCAGCCCGGCAATGATGACTTCGCCAAGGGTTCTGGCAGCGACCGTGGACCCGATGGTGGCAGTCGCAAGGCTGATCACGGCGGAAAGCCTGATGCCCGCCAGAATGACCGGCATGGCCAGCGGAACCTCGATTTTCACTAGCCTTTGGGCGCTGGTCATCCCCATGCCGCGCGCGGCTTCGACAACCGGCGATGGCAAGGTGGTCAGCCCTGTCAGCGTGTTTTCAAAGATCGGAAGCAGGCCATAGAGGAAGAGGGCGATCAGGGTCGGCTTGTCCCCGAAACCGAAGATGGGAACGGCCAGCGCCAGCACCGCGACCGGAGGAAAAGTCTGCCCTATGTTCACGAGGCTGCGTGAAAGCGGCAGAAACTCCGCGCCGTGCTTTCTGGTCACGAAGATCGCCAACGAGACGGCCACGAGTGTCGCGGCCAGTGTTGCGAGCGCCACGAGGCCCAGATGCTGCAAGGTCAATGTCACGAAGCTGGCGTGATCATAGATGGCTGGCACGCCTTCATCGACGAGCGGGCGAAACAGCGGCTCGAACAGCCGGGGCCGCGCCAGGAACAGGAGCAGGATGCCCAGAAGCATGAGGCGCGGGACAATGGACACGAGCAATCTCATGCCGGACGCTCTGCCTGATGCAGAAGCCTGTCGAGCGTGACCCGGCCGAGAGGGCGTCCTTCCGCGTCGAGAACGGGAAGCGCCTTGCGCCCGGACCACAGGAGTGCGGCAAGCGCATCGCGTTGCGATGCCGTTACCGGCAGGGTTTCACCGCTCGCATCACCCGGCTGGAGCACGGTTTTCAGGTCCATCAGCGAAAGGAGACGGAAGGGCCGTTCGCCCGTACCGACAAGACGCTCGACGAAATCGGTTGCCGGACGAGCAAGGATTTCCGCCGGTGGACCATATTGCAGCAGTTTTCCATCATCCATGACGGCGATCCGGTCGCCCAGCGAGATCGCTTCCTCCATGTCGTGCGTGACAAGGATTATGGTCGTGCCGAGCCGCTTCTGGATCGCCTTCAGGTCTTCCTGCGCCTTGGCCCGGATAACCGGATCGAGTGCCCCGAAGGGCTCGTCCATGAGAAGAATGTTCGGCCCGGCGGCAAGCGCTCGCGCCACGCCGACGCGCTGCTGCTGCCCTCCGGAAAGTTCGTGCGGATAGCGGTCGCGATAGTCGGCAGCCTCGAGCTGGAAGAGGTCCAGCAATTCATCGACGCGTCTGTCGATGCGCGGTTTATCCCATCCGAGCAGCAGCGGAACTGTTGCAATATTCTCCGCCACGGTGCGGTGCGGAAAAAGCCCGTTCTGCTGGATGACATAGCCGATCCGCCGCCGCAGGACATGGCCGGGTTCATCCATGATGCTGCGCCCATCGATGCGGATTTCTCCATCGGTCGGCTCGACCAGACGATTGACCATCCGCAGCAGGGTGGTTTTGCCCGATCCCGACGTCCCGACAATGGCGGCGATGCTGTGCGGCTCGATGGTGAAGCACACGGCGTCGACCGCTGCGCGCCCGTTATAGCGCTTCGTGATATGGTCGAACTCGATCATAGGGAGCTGCCTTTCTCCGTGATTTCTATCGCGGCATCGAGGATGACGGCGGCTGCAAAGGCGAGAAGAACGGTCGGCAGGGCGCCCAACAGGACGAGGTCCATCGCCGTCTGGCCGATCCCCTGAAAGACGAAAGTTCCGAAGCCGCCGCCGCCGATCAGCGCCGCGATGGTCGTCAGGCCGATATTCTGCACCATGACGATGCGTATGCCGGTGAGGATAACGGGAAATGCCAGCGGAAACTCGGTCTTGAAGAGGCGTTGCAGGCGGGTCATGCCCATGCCGCGCGCGGCATCCGTCACCGGCTCCGGCACCTGCGCCAGCCCTGCCACGGTGTTGGCCACGATTGGCAGCAGCGAATAGAGAAAAAGCGCGACGAATGCCGGTGCCGCGCCGATGCCACGAATGCCGAGGGCGCCGACCCATGGAAACTGGGTGGCGACCCAGCTCAGCGGCGCAATCAGGATGCCGAACAGCGCCATCGACGGAATGGTCTGCACGATATTGAGGCTGTTCAGAACGAAAGCGCGCAGTTTGGGCACGCGATGGCAGACAAGTCCGAGCGGAATGCCCACCACCGTGGCCGCGAGGAGCGAGCCCAGTGCCAGCGCTATGTGCCGTTGTGCTTCATTCCAGAAGCTGTCCGCCCGGCCTTGATATTCCTTCATGAAGGAGATGCTGTCCCACAGGCCCGACGAAAGCAGAAGCGCCAGAAGCAGACCTGCAACGACCAGCAGTCCCACACGCAGGAACGGACCGGCCCGCAGCCGCACCAGCCCATCGGCGACATAAAGGGCGCTGGCAAAAAACAATAGCCAGAAGCCGGAAGCCGGAGAAACGCGTGCGTAATTGTTTCCTTCGGGCGAGAGATATGTCGCGGCGAGCCCGATCGCCGCCAGCACAGTCGCAAGACAGAACAGAGCCGCCACGAGCCGCAGCCAATTGTTGCTGCGAACAAGCCCGATCAGCAGCCCTCCCGCCACGATAGCGGCAAGCGCCAGCGCCAGTTCGGTCGGCAGGGCGTCGAAAACATGGCGCGGCTCACCGTGAACGATGCGGTTTGCCCGAAAGTTCGCAAAAGGCAGGAGCAAACCCGACAAGCCGATTGCCGCAATGACCAGTCCGAGCTTGTCGATATGGGCAAGCAAGCCCTTCGTGCCATTTGCCCGGATCGTCTCATTTGCTGCACTCATGCCCGGCAAATACCCGCGCCTATTACAGAAAACCGTTGGTCTTGAGAAACTCCTCAGCGACCGCCTTTGCCGGTTCACCTCCGAGCTGCACACGGCCGTTGAGTTCCTGAAGGGTCGTGAGATCGAGCTTTGCGAAAACCGGCTTCAGCAGCTCCTCGATTTTCGGGTTTTTCTTCAAAACCTCTTCCCGGATGATCGGGGCGGGCTGATAGACCGGCTGCACATGCTTGTCGTCCTCGAGCACGACAAGCCCGGAAGGCGCGATGCCGCCATCGGTGCCGTAGACCATGGCCGCATTGGCGCCGTTGGTCTGGTTGGCGGCGGCGGCGATGGTCGCGGCCGTGTCGCCGCCTGAAAGCGTGATCAGCTGGTCGGGTTTCAGGGTGAAGCTGTAGGCGGTCTGGAAGGCTGGCAGGGCGGCCGCCGAATTCACGAATTCCGACGATGCGGCCAGAATGACCTTTCCGCCGCCTGAAATGTATTTTCCGAATTCGCTCAAATTCGTAAGCTTGTTTTCGTCGGCGACGTCCTTGCGCACCGCAATGCCCCAGGTGTTGTTTGCCGGCGAGGGGGCGAGCCAGACGATCTTGTTGGCATCGTAGTCGAGCTTTTTCGCAGTCTCGAACGCCTTGGCGGCATCTTTCCACAGCGGGTCGTCCGCCTTGTTGAAGAAGAAGGCCGCATTGCCGGTATATTCGGGATAAATGTCGATTTCGCCTGCGGTGATCGCCTTGCGCACCACGGGCGTGGCGCCAAGCTGGATGCGATCCGTGGTCTGGATGCCGTTTGCGTTGAGAACGGCCAGAATGATGTTGCCGAGAACGCCGCCTTCCGTGTCGATCTTGGAAGAGACGACCACTTGTGCATGCGCGACGCTGGAAAACTGGATTGCGCCCGCAAGGAGGGCAAGTGCGACGGCACTTCCCTTGAATAGATTTCCGTACGACATGCTTTTCATCCCATCGCGCTGGTTTTTCCTCGTGAAGGTAAACTATAGCGCGAGCGGGAAAAGGAAACCGTCGTTCGACACCCCTCCTGACAGCGGGCTGGCAGGAGGGGTGATGTCAGGGGGCTCGATCAGCCGATGAAATCGCTTTGCGTGCCGTGTGCTTCGATGGCCTGTGCAAGGCGCTGCAGCGCGTGGACATAGGCTGCCGAGCGGACCGTCACATTATGCTGCTTGGCATGGTTCCAGATGGCGCGGCCTTCGCGTTCCATGATGGTTTTCAGGCGCTCATGGATTTCTTCGAGCGTCCAGTAATAGCCCTGGCGGTTCTGCACCCATTCGAAATAGGAAACCGTCACGCCACCGGCATTGGCGAGAATATCCGGCAGAACGACGACGCCGTTTTCTCCCAGTATCCTGTCGGCTTCCGGCGTCACCGGGCCATTGGCGAGCTCGACGATCAGCCTGGCCTTGATGGATGCCGCATTGTCCGCATGGATCATGTTTTCCATGGCGCTCGGCACCAGAACATCACATTCGGCTGCAAGCAGCTCATCGGCGGAGATGGCTTCGTGGCCATTCTTGCCGGCGGTGGAAACGACCGACTTGCCCTGTTCCTTGGCCTGCATCAGCAGGTCGAGATCAAGGCCGCCGGCGCAGTAGACGGCGCCGGACGAATCCGAAACGGCGACGATCTTGTGCCCGTCGCCGGCCATCAGCTTGGCGATGAACTGTCCGGCATTGCCGAAACCCTGAACCGTGACGCGAAGCTGCGAAGCAAGGCCCAGATCCTGCGCCAGATGGCGCACGAGATAGAAGCCGCCGCGCGCCGTCGCATCGTTGCGGCCGAGCGAACCGCCGAGCGCCAGCGGCTTGCCGGTGATGACGGCAGGCGAGGACTGTCCGACGATCTGGGAATATTCGTCGGCCATCCAGCCCATGATCATGGAATTGGTGTAGACGTCGGGTGCGGGAATATCGCGGTCCGGGCCGATGATGCCGGAGAAAGCCTGGATATAGGCGCGCGAAAGGCGCTCAAGCTCAGCCTTAGAAAGCTGGCGCGGATCGACCTGGATGGCACCCTTGCCGCCGCCATAGGGAAGGTTCATGACCGCGCATTTGAACGTCATCCAGAAGGCCAGCGTCTCGACTTCTTCGGCGGTCGATTCCGGATGGTAGCGAATGCCGCCCTTGGTCGGTCCGCGCGTGTCGTCGTAGCGGCAGCGCCACGCAAGAAAGGATTTGCGCGAGCCATCGTCCATGCGAATCATCAGTCGCACTTTCATGGTCTCACGTGCATATTTCAGCTTCTCGATGACATCCGCATCGATGTTGATGTGGCTTGCCGCCTCGTCCAGACGAACGAGTGCGCTTTCGAGTAGATTCTCCTTAGTCACGGAATCACCTTTCTTGCGTTTCTTTTATTTTGGACGCGATTTTACGAAAGAATGCGTAGACCTTTGCGCAACAAAAGAAAAGGAAAAAGGACAATAATGTTGTCCTATTTTACAGGGGCCATTTTTGAAACTGCTTTACCGTTCCGCTGCAGGCGCAGGCAGGCTCGCCGGCGTCGGACGGGATGTCGCGAAATGGTGGCCATGTCGTATTTGTGGCGTCTTTTGACGCAAGCCTGCTGTCGGGTTTGAAACGGAAACAATAGAAATATCATCAAAGGCTTCGCATGTGCCGGAAGGGCGCTTGCGGTCGCGAAACTGGTGGTTGTCTATGTCCCGTTTTTCTGCAGCTTCGATTATTAAAAATGCGCTGTCCGGCAACAAGAACTGGAAGCCGCAATGGCCCAATGCCGAACCCAAGGCCGAATATGACGTAATCATCGTCGGCGCGGGCGGGCATGGCCTGGGTGCCGCCTATTATCTGGCCAAGGAGCACGGCATCACCAATGTCGCCGTCATCGAAAAGGGCTGGCTCGGCGGCGGCAATACGGGCCGCAACACCACCATCATCCGCTCCAACTATCTCTATGACGAGAGCGCGCATCTCTACGAACATGCGATGAAGCTGTGGGAGGGGCTGAGCCAGGACCTCAACTACAACGTCATGTTCTCGCAGCGCGGCGTCATGATGCTGGCGCATACGGTGCATGACGTGCAGAGCTTCAAGCGTCATATCCATGCCAACCGCCTCAACGGCATCGACAATGAATGGCTGACCAAGGAGCAGGCGAAGGAATATTGCCCGCCGCTCGATATTTCCCCCACTGCGCGTTATCCGGTTGTGGGCGCCACCTTGCAGCGGCGCGGCGGCGTGGCCCGCCATGATGCGGTCGCCTGGGGCTATGCGCGCGGCGCGACCGAGCGCGGCGTCGATATCATCCAGAATTGCCCGGTCACGGCTATCCGCCGCGATGCTTCGGGCCGCGTCACCGGCGTCGATACGCCACGCGGTTTCATCAAGGCGAAGAAGGTGGCGGTTTCTGCTGCGGGCAGCACGTCGATTGTCATGGACACGGCAGGCGTTCGCATGCCGCTTGAAAGCTTCCCGCTGCAGGCGCTGGTGTCCGAGCCGGTCAAGCCGATCTTCCCCTGCGTGGTCATGTCCAACACGGTCCACGCCTATATCAGCCAGTCAGACAAGGGCGAACTGGTGATCGGTTCCGGCACCGACCAGTA
This sequence comes from Brucella sp. RRSP16, assembly GCF_052246815.1. Classification (NCBI taxonomy): domain Bacteria; kingdom Pseudomonadati; phylum Pseudomonadota; class Alphaproteobacteria; order Hyphomicrobiales; family Brucellaceae; genus Brucella; species Brucella sp. RRSP16. The sequence goes on along the minus strand of NZ_JBQQAM010000002.1, from coordinate 351,192 downwards.
TGTGTCCTACAGCCAGCGCGGCGGCCTGCCGCTGATCGAGCATACGCTTGCGGCCATCTGCGAAGTCTTCCCGATCTTCACCCGCATGCGGATGCTGCGCAAATGGGGCGGTATCGTCGACGTCACGCCGGATCGCTCCCCGATCATCGGCAAGACGCCGGTGCCGGGGCTTTATGTCAATTGCGGCTGGGGCACGGGCGGCTTCAAGGCGACGCCGGGTTCGGCGCATGTCTTCGCGCATACGATTGCCCGCGATGAGCCGCACTGGATCAACGCACCCTTCACGCTTGAACGCTTCACCACCGGTCGCCTGATCGACGAAGCGGCTGCCGCCGCCGTCGCGCACTAAGGGAGGTATGATATGCTTTTAATCCGTTGCCCTTATTGCGAGATGGAACGTCCGGAACTGGAATTTGCCTATGCAGGCGAAGCGCATATTGCGCGCCCTGCCGACCCATCGACGCTTTCCGACGACGAATGGCGCGATTTCCTGTTCACGCGCTCCAATCCGCGCGGCACCCATTTTGAACGCTGGCGGCATATCAATGGCTGCGGCCGCTTCTTCAATGCGGTGCGCGACACGGTGAGCGACAAGTTCGCGATGACCTACAAGGCCGGTGAACCCCGTCCTGCTTTGGCAGAAACTCCGGCTGCGGAGACGAAATAATGACCGATATGCGCATTCATAACAAAGGCCGCGTCAACAAGGCCAAGTCCGTGCGGTTCACCTTCAACGGCAAGTCCTATTCCGGCTTCGAGGGCGATACGCTGGCTTCCGCCATGCTTAGCCATGGCGAGCATCTGGCCGGTCGTTCGTTCAAATATCACCGCCCGCGCGGCATTCTTTCCGCCGGTTCCGAAGAGCCGAATGCGCTGATGGGCGTTTCACGCGGACCGGGCCGTTTCGAGCCGAACACCCGCGCAACGGTGCTGGAACTCTATGACGGCCTCAAGGCCGAAACCCAGAACCACTGGCCGTCGCTGAAGCACGATGTCGGCGCGATCAACGACGCCTTCTACATGTTCTTCTCGGCAGGCTTTTACTACAAGACCTTCATGTGGCCGAAGAGCTTCTGGAACAAGGTCTATGAGCCATTCATCCGTGGCGCGGCCGGTCTTGGCAAATCGCCTTCCGAGCCCGATCCCGACACCTATGCCAGCCGCTATGCCTTCTGCGATGTGCTGATCGCCGGTGGCGGGCCTGCCGGTCTTGCCGCCGCGCTGGAGGCCGCGAAAAGCGGTGCGAAGGTAATCATCTGCGACGAGCAGGCGGAATTTGGCGGCTCGCTTCTGTCCGAGCCGGAGCCGGTCATCAATGGCCGTGCAAGCTGGGACTGGCTCAGCGAAACCATTGCCGCGCTCAAGGCCAATCCGAATGTCACGCTTCTGCCGCGCACCACGGCCATCGGCTATTACCACCAGAACATGGTCGGCCTTTGCGAGCGCCTGACCGATCATCAGGCCAGACCCGCCTCCAATGCGCCGCGTGAACGCATGTGGCGGGTGCGCGCAAAGCAGGTCGTGCTGGCGCAGGGTTCCATCGAAAAGCCGCTGGTCTTTGCTGGCAACGACCGTCCGGGCGTGATGCTGGCATCCGCCGCACGCACCTATCTCAACCGCTATGGCGTCAAGGTCGGCAATCAGGCCGTCGTCGTCACCTCGCATGACAGCGCATGGCTTGCGGCCTTCGATCTCGCGGTCGCAGGCGTCAAGGTTCCGGCCATCATCGATGTGCGTTCAAGCGTTGCCGACAGCCTCGTCAACCGCGCGAAGATGCTCGGCATCGAGACGCTGACCGGCTGGACGGTGACGGATACGGGCGGACGCCACCGCGTGTCGTCCGTGCGGGTCAATCCGGTTTCCAATGGCTCTGTCGGCGCTGCCCGCACGATTGCCTGCGACGTGCTGCTGATGTCCGGCGGCTGGAATCCGAGCGTGCACCTGTTCTCGCACACGAAAGGCTCGCTGGTCTGGGACGACGCACGGCAGATCTATCTGCCGGGCAAGCCGACCGAGGAAAGCCGCTGTGCCGGTGCGGGCAATGGCAATTTCGATTTGGCTGCCGCATTGCGTGAGGGTGCGGAAGCGGGTGCCGCGGCAGCCAGTGATGCCGGGCACAAGGCCAAGCCATCAGACTATGCTGTGGCCGGTGATTTCATCTGCGACGGCGTAAGCTGTCGCGAACTGCCGACCGATCGCGATCCGGGCAAGGCCAAGGCTTTCATCGATTTCCAGAACGATGTGACCGCCAAGGATATTCGTCTGGCCGTGCGCGAGGGCTTCCACTCCATCGAGCACGTCAAGCGCTATACCACCAACGGCATGGCGACCGATCAGGGCAAGACGTCCAACATCAACGGTCTGGCCGTTGCAGCCGATGCGCTCAAGCGCCCGACGCCGCAGGTGGGTCTCACCACCTTCCGCCCGCCCTATACGCCGACGACCTTCGGCGCCTTCTGCGGCTACAACCGTGGGCCGCTGTTCGACGTGACGCGCAAGACGCCAATCGATAGCTGGGCCGAACAGCATGGCGCGGCTTTCGAGCCGGTGTCGCTGTGGCGGCGCGCATGGTACTTCCCGAAAACCGGCGAAGACATGCATCAGGCCGTGGCGCGTGAATGCAAGGCGACCCGCCAGTCGCTCGGCATGTTCGATGCCTCCACGCTCGGCAAGATCGAAGTTGTCGGCCCGGATGCAGCCGAATTCATGAACCGCATGTACACCAATCCATGGACGAAGCTTGGCGTCGGGCGCTGCCGCTATGGCCTGCTGCTCGGCGAAGACGGCTTCATCCGCGATGACGGTGTCGTCGGTCGCCTGACGCAGGATCGCTTCCATGTGACCACCACGACCGGCGGTGCCGCGCGTGTTCTCAACATGATGGAAGACTATCTCCAGACCGAATGGCCGGAGCTGAAAGTCTCATTGACCTCGACCACCGAGCAATGGGCCGTGGTCGCGATCAATGGCCCCAATGCGCGCAAGCTCATCGAGCCGATGGTTGAAGGGCTGGATATTTCCGACGAAGCCTTTCCGCATATGTCGGTTGCGGAATGCAAATTCCTCGGCGTGCCTGCGCGTCTGTTCCGCATGAGCTTCACCGGCGAACTGGGCTATGAAATCAACGTGCCTGCGCGCTATGGCCTGTCACTGTGGAAGGCGCTTTATGAGGCCGGCCAGCAATATGACATCACGCCTTACGGCACCGAAACCATGCACGTCCTGCGCGCCGAAAAGGGCTATATCATTGTCGGTCAGGACACGGATGGCACCGTGACGCCGGACGATGCAAGCCTTGGCTGGGCCGTCGGCAAGCAGAAGCCGGATTTCGTCGGCAAGCGTTCGCTCACCCGTCCGGACATGCTGAAATCGGATCGCAAGCATCTCGTGGGGCTGCTCACCAATGATCCGAAGCTGGTGCTGGAAGAAGGCGCGCAGATTGTCGCCGACCCAAAACAGCCGTTGCCGATGACCATGCTTGGCCATGTCACCTCGTCCTATTGGAGCGAGACGCTCGGGCGGTCCATCGCCATGGCGTTGGTGTCGGGCGGCAAGGCTCGCATGGGTGAAACGCTTTATATGCCGATGCCGGATGGCAGCGTGCATGAGGCCACTGTATCGGGCATGGTCTTCTATGACCCCGAAGGAAAGAAACTGAACGGATAAGGATTGAACCATGCTCGTTGAAACCAAACCTTATTCGAACCGCAAGGTCGTCATTCCCGGTCGTCTGGAAATCCACGCGGCGGACGATGCCGCCCGCTTCGTCCTGCGCATCGGTCCGGCAAAGCTGGCCCTGGCTGAAAAGGCGCTGGGCGCAAAAATCCCGGCGAAGATCGGCGATCTTGTCCGCACGGATGATATTGCCGTTGCCTGCATCGGACCGGATGAATGGTATATCTGGGCTGATGAAGCCAGGGGTGCCGCCATCACGCAGGCTTTCGCCGGGCTTTATGAAACAGAGCCGCACAGCCTGACGGAAGTGAGCCATCGCGAAACCGGCATCGACATTACCGGCCCGCAGGCTGAATGGCTGCTCAATGCCGCGTCTCCGCTCAATCTGGCTGAAATGCAGACACCGGGCGCTGCGCGCACCATCTTCGACCGGGCCCAGATCATCCTGCTGAAATGGAATGCGGATCATTACCGCATCGAAGTGTGGAACTCATTCGCCGATCATGTGTGGACCTTGCTGGAACTGGCCAGCAACGAGGTCGAACTCGCAATCTGATCGAAAGACGCCGCCCCACCGGGCGGCGTTTTTGCCTTGAGGGCTTGATGCGACAGCTCCTTCCCTCATCCTGAGGAGCCGTTGAAAACGGCGTCTCGAAGGGCTGAGGGAAAACGCTCCGGTATCCGCCTCTCTTTGACACGATGCTTCGCACCGGCTCCGGATCAATCGAGTCTGGACCCTAGAGCTTCCAGAGACGGATTGCATTCGCGGACAACAGGCGCGTTTTTTCGTCGTTGCTGCATCCTTCAAGAAGCGCATGGGTTGTCGCCACCCATGTGGAAAGCCCTGCATCGGCATTGGTTGCCAATGTGCAGACGGGCCAGTCGCTGCCCCACACCACACGGTCCCAGCCGAATGACTGGATGACATGCTCCACATACGGCCGCACCGTATCGACGGTCCAGTTTTCCGCGTCCGCATAGGCCATCACGCCGGAAATCTTCGCCGTCACATTGTCGCGCTGCGAAACCTCGCTGATGCCCTTCTGCCAGCTTTCCAGCCCGCCCGACCTGATATCCGGCACGCCGCAGTGATCGAGCACGAATTGCACGCCGGGCGCGAGGTCGGCCAGTGCCAGCACCTTGTCGATCTGGTGGGGAAGGGTGCAGAGATCGAAGGTCAGGCCGGTGCCTTCGAGTCGCTTGATATTCTCGCGGAAAAGCGCGCCCTCGGAAACATCGTCCGGCACGACATGCAACACGCGGCGAAAGCCTTTGACAAAGGGATTGCTGCGCTGGCGTTCCAGATATTCCGCAAAGCCCGGTTCCTCCGGGCGGCAGGAGGCGATTGCGCCCTTGATGAAATCACCCGATCGTCTGGAAATCTCCTGAATATGGTCCGTTTCAGCCTGAATGGCAGCGGCTGCCACATCCACTTCCATATGCAGCGCCGCCTCGATGCCGCAGCGCTCTGCCTGCTTCCGATAGGTCTCGAACAGGAAGTCGCGATTGAGGGCCGGAACGCCGTCGAGCCATGGATAGTTCAGCGCGCTTTTGTCGATCAGATGCAGATGGGTATCGATAATCATGAAAACGTCCTCCTCCCGCATAGTTTCAAAAAAGAAGAGAGTTTTCAAATAAGAATTGGGGTCTTCCGCTTTTCGGAAGGCGCTCTACTCGGCAGCTCCGATATCGGAGCCCACCAGTTTCGACAGATCCTGGACAGTCTTTTGCAGCAGGCCGATGGTCTGTGTGATGTCGGGGGCGGAAGCCGAGTTGACGAGCGTCACATAGGGGCAGGTCAGCGAGGCTATGCAGGTACCGTCCGGGCCGAGGATGGGCGCCGAGAGATTATAGACGCCCGCCACCTGGGCGCTCGGCATCATTTCATAACCGCGTTCGCGAATCTGGTCGAGGCGCTCGTAGAAGTCTTGATCAAGCTTTACGCTTTCAACGTCCCTTGCATATTCGGCAATCATCATCTTGCGTTCTTCGGGAGAACGGAAGGCGAGAAGCACATGGCCGGAACCGGTGTCGAACAGGCTGATATGCGAGCCGACGCGGATCGAAATTCCCCAGTAATCCGGGGCTTCCTGCTGTGCGATGACAACGACAGACCCGCGGTCGAACACCGCAAGCTGGTTGGCCTGTCTGGAGCGGTCCGCGAGTTCACGCATGAAGGGCGTGGCAAAGGAAGCAAGCCTGCGCACCGGAGCATGAAGATGCGCCAGACCGAACAGCTTGAGGGTCAGCGAATAGCGGTCGCCTTCAAGCTTCGTCACATAACCGCGCTTCACCAGCCGGTCCAGCATCCGGTAGAATTCATTGGGGCTGCGGTCGAGGTGTTTGGCAATCTCTGCCTGCGTCAGGCCGCCATCCACGCTTGCAAGCAGTTCCAGAATATCCAGCCCCTTGTCCAGCGCCGGGGCGCGATAGCGATCCTCTGTTTCCAAGTGAACTCCCCTTGTGAATATCATTCTTCATATACGAAGGGCCGCGGATTCGAAAGGTGCAAACAGGCAGAGAAAGCCTTGACCGGATTTGCGTAATATGTTTGCATATAAATAAATGATTTACAATTGGGGGCGAGTTGAGGAGCGCCGCCGGGAGGCCAGGATGCAAGGTGAGTTTCGAGGCGTGCTGCCGGGCGGGAGCCGCCCTGTTGGCGCGGAGCGTGGAATAGCGCGCTGCGACGGATATGATTCACGCCGTCGCGTCTGCGATCTTGCCCACGGCACCCCGATCCTTGCAAGCGGCGTCGGCGACACGGCGATGTTCATCAACCCGGTTGCTTTTTCCCATGGTTATGATCGTCTGCGGTTCATATCGGAAATACGCTTAATCAGCGGGACGACCACATCCTGCTTGTCGAACGGAAGGCTTGGAAATGACGATACGTTTTGATGGAAAGACCGCGCTGGTGACAGCCGCAGCGCAAGGGATCGGCCGTGCAAGCGCACTGGCCTTTGCGGAGGCGGGCGCGAAGGTCTACGCGACCGACATCAATACCGATGCTCTCAAGGAGATCGAAGGCGTCAACGGCATCATCACCCGCAAGCTCAACGTGCTTGACGATGAGCAGGTGAAGGCGCTCGTCGCCGAAATCGGGCAGGTGGATATCCTGTTCAACTGCGCCGGTGTCGTCCATGGCGGCTCGATCCTCGAAATGAAGGACGAAGACCTCGATTTTGCGGTCAATCTCAACATTCGTTCGATGATCCGCACTATCCGCGCCGTGCTGCCGGGCATGCTGGAACGCAAGGACGGCGCCATCGTCAACATGGCCTCGGTCGCTTCCAGCGTGAAGGGCGTGCCGAACCGCTTTGCCTATGGCGTCACCAAGGCCGCAGTTATCGGCCTGACGAAGGCCGTCGCTGCCGATTATGTTGCCAGGGGCATCCGCTGCAACGCCATTTGCCCCGGTACGGTGGAAAGCCCGTCCCTGCAGGACCGCTTGCGCGCGCAGGGCGATTATGAAGAGCAGCGCGCAGCCTTCATCGCCCGCCAGCCGATCGGCCGCATTGGCCAGCCGGAAGAAATCGCCGATCTCGCCGTTTATCTCGCCGGTGCCACCTACACCACCGGCCAGGCCTACAACATCGACGGAGGCTGGACGATCTAGGGCGGTCGACATTCAGTCTCTGACGGCCTGCAAATGGCGCAGCCATAGCGTCGACCACCCTGACGCCCTCTCTTTCATCCCCTCAAAGGAGTAAACTCATGAAATTTCTTCGTTACGGTGAAGCCGGTCAGGAAAAGCCGGGCATTCTCGATGCCGATGGTGCGATCCGCGATCTCTCCGCCCATGTAGGCGACCTCTCCGGCGCGGCGCTTGCCCCTGATGCACTGGCCAAGCTCGGCGCGATCGACGTCAATTCGCTGCCGAAGGTCGACGGCAATCCGCGCCTTGGTCCTTGCGTTGCAGGCACCGGCAAGTTCATCTGCATCGGCCTCAACTATTCCGATCACGCTGCCGAAACCGGCGCGGCGGTCCCGCCGGAACCGATCATCTTCATGAAGGCAACGTCCGCCATCGTCGGCCCGAATGACGATCTCGTCATCCCGCGCGGTTCGGAAAAGACCGACTGGGAAGTCGAACTTGGCATCGTCATCGGCAAGACCGCGAAATATGTCTCGGAAGAAGACGCCCTCGACTACGTGGCCGGCTATTGCACCATCCATGATGTGTCGGAACGCGCCTTCCAGATCGAGCGTCAGGGCCAGTGGACGAAGGGCAAGTCCTGCGACACGTTCGGCCCGACCGGCCCATGGCTGGTGACGAAGGATGAAATCGAAGACCCGGAAAACCTCGGCATGTGGCTCAAGGTCAATGGCGAGACCATGCAGAACGGTTCGTCGAAGACGATGATCTACGGCATTCGCCACCTCGTTTCCTACCTGTCGCAGTTCATGTCCTTGCAGCCGGGCGATATCATCTCCACCGGCACGCCTCCCGGCGTCGGCATGGGTATGAAGCCGCCTCGCTATCTCAAGGCTGGCGACGTCGTGGAACTTGGCATCGAAGGCCTCGGCAGCCAGAAGCAGAACGTGCGCGCCGACATCTAGGCTTTGTTTGAGCATGGTCCCGAACCGGCGTCCTGTTTCGGGACCACGCCCTGATCACGGATAAATCATGACAAAAATCACTGATCTGCGCGTCTTCGATCTGCGTTTCCCGACTTCCCAAAGTCTGGACGGTTCCGACGCGATGAACCCGGACCCGGATTACTCCGCGGCCTATGTCATTCTCGACACGGATGACGAGGCGCTGAAGGGGCACGGTCTCACCTTCACCATCGGTCGCGGCAACGATATCTGCTGCCAGGCGATTCTCGCCATGCGGCATCTGGTGGTCGGTGCCTCGCTGGAGGATTTCCGGGCGGCGCCTGGAAAATTCTGGCGCTACTTGACCGGTGACAGCCAGTTGCGCTGGATCGGCCCGGACAAGGGCGCCATGCATCTTGCAACCGGCGCTGTCGTCAACGCCTTCTGTGATCTCGCTGCGAAGCAGGCTGGAAAGCCCGTATGGCGGCTTGTCGCCGACATGTCGCCGGAGGAAATCGCCGATATCGTCGATTACCGCTACCTCACCGATGCGCTGACGCGCGACGAGGCTGTCGAAATCCTGCGCAAGGCCGAAGCTGGCAAGGCCGGGCGCATCGCCACGCTCGAAGCGGAAGGCTATGCCTGTTACACGACCTCGGCTGGCTGGCTCGGCTATGACGACGACAAGCTGCGCCGTCTGTGCCAGGAAGCCATCGACGAGGGCTTCAACCACGTCAAGATGAAGGTCGGCCGCGATCTCGAGGACGATATTCGCCGCCTCACCATTGCCCGCGAAGTGATCGGCCCGGACCGTTACCTGATGATCGACGCCAATCAGGTGTGGGAAGTCGATCAGGCAATCGAGTGGGTCAACAAGCTGGCCTTCTCCAAGCCGTTCTTCATCGAGGAACCGACCAGCCCGGACGATGTTGCCGGCCATCGCAAGATTCGCGAAGCCATTGGCGACGTGAAGGTCGCGACCGGCGAAATGTGCCAGAACCGCATCATGTTCAAGCAGTTCATCGCGGAAGGCGCCATCGACATCGTCCAGATCGATTCGTGCCGCATGGGTGGCCTGAACGAAGTTCTGGCGGTGTTGCTGATTGCCGCCAAGTTTGGCAAGCCGGTCTGGCCGCATGCGGGCGGCGTCGGCCTGTGCGAATATGTGCAGCACCTGTCGATGATCGACTATGTGGCCGTTTCAGGCACCAAGGAAGGCCGCGTGATCGAATATGTCGATCATCTGCATGAACACTTCATCGATCCGTGCGTCATCAGGAACGCGGCCTATATGCCGCCGTCGCTGCCGGGTTTCTCCATCGAGATGAAGCCGCAGTCGATTGCGGAATATACGTTCAGGGGCTGAGATCGGTTTCTGCACCGGAAACAAAAGGCCGCGCTGAAAAGCGCGGCCTTTCTGCTTATAGGAAGCGGATCATCAGCGCGCCGGTCAGCAGCAAAACGGCACCGGCGACGCGTCCGGCGGTGATTTCACGCACGGCAACGCCCATGAAGCCGATACGGTCGGCGGCGAGCCCGGCCATCAACTGTCCGGCGACCGCCAGACCCATCACGGCGGCAGCGCCGATGCGTGGCGTCAGCAGCACCGATGCGGTCACATAGATACAGCCAAGCGCACCGCCAGCCACGAACAGCCAGCCCGCAGGCACGTTGAAGGCCGGCATTGCGCCGGTCGCGCGCGCGGTAATCCCGGCAATGATCGCAAGGATCACAGCGCCGGAAAGGAACGAAATCGCGGCAGCCGTTACCGGCGACCCAAGACCCCGAGCCAATGCTGCATTGATGGGGGCCTGAATAGCAATACAGGCACCTGAAAGGATGCCGAACAATGTCCAGAGCATGGAAATTTCCTTATATGGAGAACCGGCTGAAACTTGGCACTACAGTTGCATTCTTCGGGATGCAGGACTGCAAAGAGCAATTTGCATTCGCATAATCCTGAAAAGCCTGCAACTTTTCGGGACTATGCGAAGCTTCTGGTGTGCGAAAATCACACTTTTCGCCACGGCGTGACGACTTTACAACCGTAGTGTCAAGCGGCGCGTTTATCCGTGGCTGTGACAGACAGGTGCAGGCCAAGGGCCTTCATGACGCCGAGCAAGGTCGATAGTTTTGGATCGCCGTTCTCGCTCAGGGAGCGGTAAAGGGCTTCACGGGTAATTCCGGCTTCTTTAGCGACAGTAGTCATGCCAATGGAACGGGCTACGTCACCAAGAGCATGCGCAATAAGGGAAGGGTCGCCATCTTCAAATGCCGCTTCCAGATAGGCAACACGCTCTTCCGGCGTCTTGAGGTGATCAAGAACATCAAAACGGGTGGTTTCAAGGACCATTCTAAATCTCCTTCGCCATTTGTTTCGCCAGCGCGATATCCCGGCTCTGTGATGACTTGTCGCCACCACACAGCAGAACAACGATAGTTGATCCCATGGATACGAAATAAACCCGATAGCCGGGGCCGTACGTAATGCGCATTTCGCTCACGCCTTCGCCGACAGATTTCACATCGCCGGGATTGCCCAGTTCCATGCGGCGGATCCGAGTGACAATCCGCAACCGTGCATTGGTATCACGGAGCTCATCAAGCCACTTGGTGAAAAAGGTGGTTTGGCGGACTTCGATCATGCGTAACCTATAGATCACATCGCCGATCTGGTCAATATAAACGTGATTTGTAGGTTACATGGCGCGCGGCAGGAATCACCTGTCAACGTGTTGCACCGAATGTTGCATGGACAATGTTGTAACCCATATTCCGGGCGAATATGAGCCTTGATCCGGAATAGCTCTTTAAATTTATTTGATTTTGGAGTGGTGCCCGGAGGCGGATTCGAACCACCGACACGCGGATTTTCAATCCGCTGCTCTACCAACTGAGCTATCCGGGCATCCGTAACAAGCGATCTGCTTGTTCTGGGCGGTGTTGGTTCCCGCCGGAAGTGGGTGGGTTATAGCATTAAATTTCGCGCTGTCCAGCACCGTATCGCAATTTTTATCAGCTTTTCTCACATCTTTGTTAAGTAACTGATTTTATTGGCGGAAGCTGATTTGGAAGAGGCTAGTTGCCTTCTTCTTCCTCTTCATCAATCGGCTTTCCCGGCAGCACATAGCTGCCGGACAGCCAGCGATTGAGGTCGATGCTTTTGCACCGGGGCGAACAGAAGGGATAGGATTCGCGCGTGGAAGGTTTTCCGCATTCCGGGCAGGGGCGCGTCGGACGCAATGGCGTCACGCGTGCGCCTGCTGCTGCCGATATGTCCTTCTTGTCACTCATGTCTGCTCTCAGACTTTCCCGCTGCCCCAGTTGGCGTAAACCGGATAATCGACATCGTTCAGCAGGCTTACGGTTTCCTGCAGCGGCAATCCCACCACGTTCGTATAGGACCCGACCAGCTTCACGACGAAGCTGCCTGCCAGTCCCTGGATGGCGTAGCCGCCCGCTTTCCCGCGCCATTCGCCGGATGAAAGATAGGCATCCATCTGCTGGCGGGAGAGCCGCTCGAAGCGAAGCCGCGTTTCCACCAGTGTGTGGCGCAGATTTCCATTTGGCAAGACAAGGCTCACGCCGGTGAATACCTTGTGCGTGCGCCCGGAAAGCAGGCGCAGGCATTCTCTCGCCTCGTCGGCAATCTCGGTCTTGGGGAGAATGCGCCGGCCAACGGCCACGACCGTATCGGCGGCAAGAATGAAGGCATGTGCGAAATTCGCATCGTCCTTCAACAATTCCTGTGCCTTGCGCGCCTTTTCCCGCGACAGACGGCGCGCCAGCGAGCGCGGGTGTTCCGCGCGCTGCGGCGTTTCATCTATATCGGCCGGATAAATATGGTCCGGTTCGATGCCTGCCTGCCCCAGAAGCTCGATCCTGCGTGGAGAACCGGAGGCTAGAACCAGCTTGTGTTGCGCGCTCATCGACTAGACATTTCCTGGAACGGATTGCTTACTTGAAGCGGTAGGTGATGCGGCCCTTGGTCAGGTCGTAAGGGGTCATTTCAACCAGCACCTTGTCACCGGCCAGAACGCGGATGCGATTCTTGCGCATACGGCCAGCCGTATGGGCGATGATTTCATGTTCGTTCTCGAGCTTCACCCGGAACATAGCATTGGGCAGCAGTTCCGTAACAACACCCGGAAATTCTAGGACTTCTTCTTTCGCCATGCGATACCTGTTTCTTTCTTCGATAAACTGCGCTCTCGAGCGGTCTTTAGAACGCCGTGCGTCTCTGGGACGCACAAAGGACGCTCTGATTTATTGAATCTACGCATCGTGCTTTCCGAAATCGATTCCGATTTTCGGGCTGATGCGGTAGGTCGGAATTTGCGCGGAACCTATATGATTAGGCGGCATTTGTGAACAACGGAATTCGGCGAACTTATTGCTCGTCAAAACGGTGCATGATCTGGCGTTTCAGACGGTCACGCACATCGCGATAGGCCGCCATGATCTGGCTTCTGCTGCCCGTTACCAATGTCGGGTCCGGCGTCGGCCAATATTCCACATCGACCGAGAAACCGCGCATGCGTTCCAGCACGGTGTGGTGGGCAAGCGGCGTCAGCGTTACGATCAGATCGAAATAACCATCCGCCAGTTCTTCGAGGCCACGTGGCTGCCGATTGTCGAGGGACAGGCCTTCTTCCTGAAGGACTGCATCGACAAACGGATCGCGCTCGCCCCGCTTCACGCCTGCGGATGCTACATAAATATTGGGGGGAAGGGCCTGTCTTGCAAGTAATTCCGCGATCGGCGAGCGAATTGAATTCTTGCCGCAGACGAAAAGCAGAGACTTGGGCAGGCGTGGTTTATGATCTTCATTGCCGTCGGCGCTGGATTTTCGGGGAGGGACATCAGTGATGACCATCAGTGATCAGCCCCTCCAGTGCAGGACGCAGACAAGGGTGAAAAGCCGCCGCGCCGTGTTGAAGTCTACCTCGATCTTGCCCTTCAGTCGCGCCTGGAGCGTTTGCGACCCTTCATTGTGCAGGCCGCGCCGCCCCATGTCGATTGCCTCGATCTTGCTTGGCGTCGCCGAGCGGATCGCCTGGTAATAGCTTTCGCAAATCATGAAATAGTCCCGCACGACGCGGCGCAAGGGCGTGAGCGAGAGAATATGGGTTGCGACATCCTCGCCGGTTTCCCGTGCGATGGCGAAAATCAGCCGTGATTCCATCAGCGAGAGCTTCAGGCGGTAAGGTCCGCCCGTATCGTCCCCGATCGGGTGGAAGGAGTTTTCCTCGATGAGATCGAAGATGGCTACCGCGCGTTCATGCTCGACGTCAGGCGTCGAACGCCCGATGGATTCATCGAGCTCGACGTCAATAAGGCGGGCATTTGGAACACCGGCAGTCATGTCACCTCATAGGTTCAACCGGATGGCGACGGACTGGGCGTGGGCATCGAGGCCTTCAGCGCGGGCAATTTCGATTGCCGCAGGCCCGAGTACGCGCAGCTGATCGGGGCCGAGCTTGAGAAGCGACGTGCGTTTCATGTAGTCGAGAACCGAAAGTCCGGACGAAAAACGCGCCGAGCGCGCCGTCGGCAAAACGTGGTTGCAGCCGCCGACATAATCGCCGATCACTTCCGGCGTATACCCGCCGATGAAGATCGATCCGGCATTGCGGATTTTTGGCAGCAAGGCTTCCGGGTCAGCGGTGGCGATTTCCAGATGCTCAGCTGCAATGCGGTTGGCAAGCGGAATGGCGGCTTCAAAATCCTCGACCAGAATGACGGCCCCGAAATCGCGCCAGCTCGCGGCTGCGGTTTGCGCGCGCGGCAGGTTGCGGAGCTGGCGTTCGACAGCCTCCTCCACCGCTATCGCCAGCGCTTCATCATTGGTCATGAGGATCGATTGCGCGGCAGAATCGTGCTCTGCCTGGGCAAGCAGGTCAGCGGCGATCCAGTCGGGATTGTTGTCCTTGTCGGCAATGACCAGAACTTCCGATGGGCCTGCGATCATGTCGATGCCGACCGTGCCGAAGACGATGCGCTTGGCGGCAGCAACATAGGCGTTGCCGGGGCCGACGATCTTGGCGACGGGCTTGATCGTTTCGGTGCCATAGGCAAGGGCCGCGATAGCCTGCGCCCCGCCGACGCGGTAGATTTCGGAAACGCCAGCCAGACGTGCGGCCACCAGCACCAGTGGATTGAGAATGCCATCGGGCGCCGGGACGACCATGACGATGCGTTCCACGCCCGCTACCTTGGCAGGAACGGCATTCATCAGGACGGAACTGGGATAGCTTGCCGTGCCGCCCGGAACATAAAGCCCCACGGCCTCGATGGCCGTCCAGCGCGAGCCAAGCTCGACGCCCAGCGCATCGGTGTAACGGTCATCCTTCGGCAATTGCCGCGCATGGTGCTTCTCGATGCGCTCATGTGCAAGTTTCAGCGCCTCGATTGTCGAGGCGGGCGCTGTCTCGAAAGCCACATCGACTTCGGCTTCGGTTACCGCAATGCCGATTTTTTCAAGATCGATCCGGTCGAAACGGCGGGAATAATCGATGAGCGCGCTGTCGCCTTCGCGGCGCACCCGGGCGACGATTTCCCGCGCTGCCCGGTCCACATCTTCGGATGCTTCGCGCTTGCTTGCCAGAAATGTCGCGAAATTATTCTCGAAATCGGGATCGGTTTGTCTGAGCGTCTTGACCACGCTTCTGTTCCTTCAAATCTGCCAAATCTGCTTGCCAGCCAAATCTGCTCGCCAGACCGGCGTCCGGCTGACGAAAGACGGTCTCGTGTGACCTTCTTTCAGACGTTATGGCGAGGAAGCGATTCTGTTTCCCATGCCGCGCCAAGGTCCGTCATTTGCGCCTCAATGCATTCCACTTCAAGACGGATAGCCGCATTTGCCGAAAAAGTCAGTTCTATTGTTCCGGCAGGTGTTTCACCGGCGGTGAACTGAACGGCCATGAGGGAAAGCACCTCATCCGGCTTCTGGCGGTCTATCCCGGTTGCCCGGGCGGCAATCACGCGGTTGAAGTGCAGGGCGGTGCGGCGGCGCTGATATTGCGGCTTGCGCAGGAATCGCGGCTTGCTTTCTTCCCAGACGAACCGGTTAGCCGTCAGGATGAAGCGCTTTTCATTGGCGAGATATTGAAGGTCGGATACTTTCAAAACCGCGTCCTGAAGATGAGCCGACAGGACCTGCAAATCCTCCTCATCCAGCGCCACGAGCTTCAGCATATCCATACTCCAACACCACTTTCCCGTTATCGGTTAATAACTGTTCCCGGCGGCGGGGAAATCAACCACCCGCCTGATTGTTGATCAGCTGGCCCGATATTCACCTGGCCGATTATCAACTTGGCATGTCGAAACAAAAAAATCGACAGGCTTTTCAAGCCTGTCGCTGTTCATTGGCTTCTTCAAGGAGAATAAGAAAAGAGCGGAGCAATGAAAGTCGCTCCGCTCGGCCCTATCAACCACTGATGCGTTCCACCAACGCGCCGCAGCGGGACAGTTTTTCTTCCAGCCGCTCGAAGCCGCGATCCAGGTGATAGACGCGGTTGACCATGGTTTCGCCCTCGGCGGCTAGGCCCGCGATCACCAGGGAAACCGATGCGCGCAGGTCCGTCGCCATCACCTGTGCGCCTTTCAGGCGCTCCACGCCTTCGACGGTTGCCGTCTGGCCGGACAGGGAGATTTTTGCGCCGAGACGCGCCAGCTCCTGCACGTGCATGAAGCGATTTTCAAAAATGGTTTCCGTGATGCGCGAAGTTCCCTTCGCCTTGGTCATCAGGCCCATGAACTGCGCCTGCAAGTCGGTCGGGAAGCCGGGGAAGGGGTCGGTGGTGACGTCGACCGGCTGGATGCCATGGCCATTGCGCACCACGCGCAGGCCGCTATTCGTCTCGGTGATCTCGGCACCCGCCTGACGCAGCGTGTCCAGCGCCGACGACAGCAGGCTTTCCTGCGCGCCTTCCAGAAGCACGTCGCCGCCGGTCATCGCAACGGCCATCGCGTAGGTGCCGGTCTCGATACGGTCGGGAATGACGCGAACGCGCGCGCCCGAAAGGCTGGTCACGCCTTCCACCTGGATGGTGCTGGTGCCCGCACCGGTGATTTTTGCGCCCATTGCGTTGAGGCAGTCGGCGAGATTGACGACTTCCGGCTCGCGGGCCGCATTCTCGATGATCGTCTCTCCCTTGGCGAGAGCCGCTGCCATCAGCATGACATGGGTCGCGCCGACGGATACTTTCGGGAAGCTGTAGCGGGCGCCGACAAGGCCGCCCTTCGGCGCGCGCGCCTTGGCATAACCGTTTTCGATGTCGATTTGCGCTCCCAGTGCCTGAAGCGATTCCAGCAGCAGGTCCACGGGGCGGGTTCCGATGGCGCAACCGCCCGGCAGCGAGACGGTTGCCTCCCCGGTGCGCGCCAGAAGCGGCCCGATGACCCAGAAGCTGGCGCGCATCTTCGACACAAGCTCATAAGGCGCGGTCGTGTCGACGATATTGCGGGCGGTGAAGTGAATGGTGCGCGAATAGGCGCCGTTCTGGTGCTCGCGACGCCCATTCACCGAATAGTCGACGCCGTGGTTGCTCAGGATGCGTATCAACTGCTCGACATCGGCCAGATGCGGCACGTTTTCGAGCGTCAGCGTATCGTCGGTCAGAAGCGAGGCGATCATCAAGGGCAGGGCGGCGTTCTTGGCGCCGGAGATTGGAATGATGCCGTTGAGCTTGTTACCGCCGACGATTTTGATGCGATCCATGCTTTGTCACCTTCTGGGCCGATACCTTGCCCGATAAATTTGCACCAAATCCAGCGGCCGTTACGGCGCGGAGGCGTTGCGTGATGAAATTACGAGTCTTGCGGCCAAATTACGTCAAATACGAATCACAAAAGGACGATATCGCTGCGAAGAACAGAAATGAGCTTTTACCGCAGAGCCTCCCTATCTTCAAGAAAGGCTTTGTCGTCGTGATTCTCAGTCGGTGTCGTCGCTGGCAGCGGTGATGCCGTCGTTTCGTTCATCGGCTTCGCCTGCGCGCCGCGATCTCAATTGCGCTTTGCGGCGCATGAGATTCGCGCGCAGTTCCTCGGCCCGGCGCTTTTTGCGCTGGTCGGATTGGATTTGTTTCTCTTTGTTGGTGGTCGTGTCGCTCATGACGGTCTTCTACTACGGGAAAAAGGGCCGGAAAAGCGGGTTTCAGATGCGTGTTCGGCAGATTTCCACATTATGTGAAAAGAAATGCAATTGCTTGCTTGCGATTTGCGTAATGATGTGGCAGAAGTCCGCCGCACTCAAGAGATTGCTGCGGTAGCTCAGTGGTAGAGCACTCCCTTGGTAAGGGAGAGGTCGAGAGTTCAATCCTCTCTCGCAGCACCATTTCCTCCTGATATTCAACGCAAATTTGGCTTCATCCCTCGTAGGGCAGGAGAGCAGATGCGCATCGGTGTGCACCCATCCCGCATTGGATAGCCGACCGGACCAGCTACGCAACCGGCACCGCCTGTTCACATTCTTTGCAAGACGCTCGGCATTTGCAGCTTTAATGCTGTCGGCGCAGTTCACGCCGGCCCCGCTTCAGCGGGGCACTCGTTCCGCGGCAGGTTGTTCACGTGCCGCCTTCCTTGTTTTTCTTCTTCTTGCCCTCATCATAATGAAATTTGATGGCAAAGAACATGGCCACGCCCAACACGATGACCTTGAATGCCATCAAGCCTATAGGGATCCATTCCATTTAACCGCATTCCCGAGCTGCTATTTTCCGTGACTGGCACTAGCACATCGCGGTTCGATGAACAGATCATATTTGGTTGATCTCGCTGACGTTTGGAAAAGCACTGTGTCGTGCAAATGCGATATTCGTTCAGGCGGGCTCAATCCTGTCAGGCCGCCTTTCTTTCGCAGCCGCTCTTTTCGATGTATACTGCCTGCCTGATCGTCAGGCTTCACGCGGATTATCCGCTGACCATGTGAAGCCGGAAATTGCGTGCAGGCCTGTCCTGACCGCCGCCCTTGCCGTCAGGACTGCCTAACCCGCAGGAGGAGCGTCATGGCACAGTTTCATGTAATTGCAGGTCGGGACCAGACTGCCTTTTATCCGGAAGTCAAGCGCATCCAGATGGCGGATGTAATCGATGCCCTGCGTTTGGGTTTCGACGACTTCTGGGCGAAGCCATCGCATTACGTTTTTCTTTGTCTCATATATCCGCTGGCCGGGTTGTTCATCACCTATTGGAGCACCAACGCAAATGCGCTGCCGCTCCTGTTCCCCCTCATGTCCGGCTTCGCGTTGATCGGGCCGGTTGCCGCCTTGCCGCTTTATGAAATGAGCAGGCGCCGCGAGGAGAAAATGGACACGAGCTGGAGGCGCGCTTTCGATGTCAGCCGCTCCCCGGCATTGCCGTCGATCGTGGCCGTCGGCTCCTTCCTTTTCGCAATCTTCATTGCGTGGCTGTTGGTGGCTCAGAATCTCTATGTTCATTATTTCGGCCCCATGCCGCCCGAGAGCTTCTCGATGTTGATCAATCAGGTGTCATCGACGGAAGAGGGGCGCAGTCTTATTTTCGCCGGTTGTGGCATTGGCTTCCTTTTTGCAATCGTCGTCCTGTGCTTGACGATTGTCACCTTTCCGATGCTGCTCGATCAGGATTGCGGGGCTGCGGCGGCTATCGCGACATCATTGCGTGTCGTCTGGCGCAATCCACTCGAAGCGCTGCTTTGGGCGGCAATTGTAACCGCTATGCTGGTCGTGGGCTTCGCCACCATGTTTGCCGGACTGGCTGTGGTGCTGCCCATCCTCGGACATGCGACGTGGCACCTCTATCGAAAGACGGTTGCGCAGCCGGCGTTGGCGCGCGCCGGATGATAGGACGGATCGGAGGGCCGAAGACCAAAAGTAACCTGTCGTGGAACTCCGAAATACGATTGGGCTGGACAAACGGATATTTGCAGTGGCCAATATAAGAGACGGCATTGGTAGCACTTCATAGTTCCCAATAGTGTTGTGCCGTATTGGCGTCGCGCCCGTGGCGCCGCGTTACTTCTTGTTTTGAGCTTGAGAGGCAAACAAATGTTTCGTGCCACTGCCATTATTCGTGCGGATGAGGTGATCGATGCTGTGCCTGCGGGCCACGCCGTTCTTGAACGCGATGAACGCCATCTGCGGCGCAAAGCCATTGCTCTGGAAGGCGGCGAGAAGGTGCTTGTCGATTTCGCGGAGCCGGTTGTGCTGGGTCACGGAGACAGGCTCGTTCTGGACGACGGGCGCGAAATTGAAATCCGCGCTGCAAGCGAGGAACTCTACGAAATTCGCGGGCGCGATCCGCTCCACATAGCCGAACTCGCTTGGCATATCGGCAACCGGCATCTGGCGGCACAGATCGAGAATGACCGTATCTTCATTCTTCGCGACCATGTCATCAAGGCGATGCTCGAGGGGCTTGGCGCCAAGGTGACGGATGTAACGGCAATTTTCAGTCCGCTGCGCGGTGCATATGCGGGTGGCCATTCGCATCATGACCACGGACATCATCATGGTCACCACGACCATGACCATGACCATCATCATCACCACGACTGATATTTACTGGCGTTAGTGACATCACGGCCATGAAACACGAACCCCAACATTCGAGGCTTTTTCGCACATGACACAGAAAAACGGACCCTTGCGCATCGGCATTGGCGGGCCGGTGGGATCGGGAAAGACGACGCTGACCGAAAAGCTCTGCAAGGCGATGCGCGATAAATATTCGGTCGCCGTGATTACCAACGATATCTACACGCAGGAGGACGCCCTTATTCTGGCTCGCTCTCAGGCCTTGCCCGAGGAACGGATCATGGGTGTCGAGACGGGCGGATGCCCGCACACGGCGATCCGCGAGGACGCCTCCATCAATCTGCAGGCAATCGCCGAAATGAACCGGCGGATTCCGGATCTGGATATCGTCTTCATCGAATCCGGCGGCGACAATCTGGCGGCCACGTTCTCGCCCGATCTGGCGGACCTGACGCTTTATGTCATCTCGGTTTGTCAGGGTGAGGAAATTCCGCGCAAGGGCGGACCGGGCATCACGCGGTCGGATTTCCTGGTGATCAACAAGAGCGATCTCGCCCCTCATGTGCACGTTGATCTCGAGGTCATGCAGGGGGATGCGGCGCGGATGCGCGGCTCACGTCCGTTCGGTTTCACCGATCTCCATCGCGGCAAGGGCGTGCCGGAGATTATCGACTTCATCGTCGAGAATGGCGGGCTGGAGCTGCGTTGAGCGCAGCTCGTTAAGGGATCATGTCTTCCAAAGTGGGAGATGTTTCAGCGTGCTTTTGTGCCGCCGGGGACCAGAACATGCCAGACCCGCGCTGGCAGCGCCAACGCCGGATTGTGCATAAAATCAACCAGTAAGGGAATGGCGCACCCGAAAGGATTCGAACCTCTGACCCCCAGATTCGTAGTCTGGTGCTCTATCCAGCTGAGCTACGGGTGCTTGCCTGTGTGCCGCTCGCTGCGGCGATGGGCGGTTGATAATCGGACAAATCGCTAAATGCAAGCGTCTTCTTAGAAAAAAATGTGGTTCTGTGAAGATTTCTTGTCAGGCCTCGCATTTCCGGGCTTTTCGGCCGGAGCCGGTGCAACGGCAGATTGTCTAGGCGTTCTCTTCGGTGCGCTGGTTGCTGCGGTCTTCGCGGCGCATCTGCAAATCAGGAATGCGAATCTCGAAATGCGCGCCAACAGGGCGGTCCTCGCGAAGCTCGATTGTGCCGCCATGCGCACGAACCAGTTCCTGCGCAATGGCAAGCCCGAGGCCGGTGCCGTCGCTGCGCGTCGAGCCACGGAACGCCGTGAAAAGATTGTCGCGCGCCTTTTGCGGCAGGCCGGGGCCGGTATCCTCGACGCCGATGATCGTCGTCGTCCCGATTCTTCCCGCCGAAATCGTTAGTCGCTTGACCGTCGCGACATCAGTCGTCTGGTCACGCTCCATGGCCTGAACGGAATTTCGGCAGAGATTGCTCAGGACCCGGAACAACTGCTCCGAATCGACATTCAGCTCGAAATCTTCCGGAACTAGATTCTCGAACTCGATGCTGCTTTCGGAGCTGGGACTCAAGGTTTCCTGCACGTCCGCGATGATGGTGTGCAGCAGGACGCGGCGCGGACGCGGCGGCGCTTCCTGCGAACGGCCATAGGCCATCACGCTTTCGGAATAGCTGATCGCACGGCTGAGCGTGCGAATGAGCTTGGGAGCGAACCGCTGCACCATCGGGTCTTCGGTATCGGCAAGCCTGTCCGACATCAACTGCGCCGAAGCCAGGATATTGCGCATGTCGTGGTTGATCTTGGAAACGGCGAGGCCGAGATCGGCCAGGTGTTTCTGTTCCTTCAGCGTGCGCTGGAGGTCGCTCTGAATATGGGATATCTGGCGCTGGGCGATGCCGAATTCGTCCTTGCGATTTTCCGGAACGAGAATGAGCGCGGGATTGTCGGGAGACGATGCGAAATCGATCATGTTGCGATGCATGATGCGCACTGGCCGCAACAGCATTTCATGGATGATCAGGTAGATCAGGCTTGCCGCTATCACGGAAATGATGAGGGATATGAAAGTGACGTTGCGCGCATAGACGAGCATGGCGTGGCGAAGCGGCGCATCGGAGGTGACAATTTCGATGACACGGTCCGGCGAACCGGAGGATGAAACCGAACCGAAGATTCGCAGCGTTCTCTCCCCGCCGTTGAACAAGGTGCCGAATGCATCCCAAATGGCCGCCGCTTCGCTGATATTGTTCAGATCGATGATCTGATCGATCTTGCCGGGAACTTCCGACATGGCGAGCAGGCGCGACGCCCCGGCCTCACGCATGGCGATCGCCTTGGTGCCGGTGGCCAGAAGCACCTTGTCCTGGATTTCGCGCGGCACATCCATGTTGCCGCTGGCCGCCAGCACTTCGCTGACGGCGCCCACCGTATCGAGCCGGGAACTCATCCAGCGCACGCGCATATTGGCCACGGACGGGACGAAGATCAGAACTTCGGTGATCAGCACTGCGAGCGCGGTCAGCAGCAGGAGCTTGCTTGAAAGCCGGTTGCGCCAGGGCAGTCGTGTAAACTGGGTTGGGGAGAGCCGCTCGACGGTCGCAGTCCGAGAGGCCGCTTCGGGGGAAAGCGCGCCCGTTTCCGTGGTCTTTTCAACAACCGCCATAGCCTGCTTCCAATTCAAGGCGAACCGGCCCAATTGCCGCGGTGCCTAAACCGGTCTGCCGTCGAAACGCAATTCATAAAGGTAGCCTCCTATATATGGAGCCGGCCGATAAATCCAACAGCCTTTGTTCAATCGGTTAAAAACGCCCCCGGTTCCGCGCTCTTCATGCGCAGCATTACCGAAATTTAACTCGACGGTGCGAGGCCTCTATGCAAAATCGTAGTCGGAAAAATCCGTACTTCTTCTGGTCCTGCCCGGAGAATGCGTGATTTGCGCAATGTGAAGGCAATCATCATTCTGATACTATTTGCTGGCATTTTCCGCGCCCGACATAATGGTTTCGAATACGAGGTCCGTCCGGGCGACGGTACACCTCGCCGGAGAGCTGAATGAAATCCTGGAAGCAGATTGCCTTGTGCCTGCTCATCGCCGCGGCCGCCATCGGCGGCTGGTATGCATATAAGAACAAGTCCGATGTGGTGAAGGCCGCCGCAACGGGCGAAGCGCCCAGAAACGGGGGCGGGCGGTCTGCGCCGCTGGTCGTCGTGGAAGCGGCGGGCGAAGAGACCATCAACAACCGGTTGACGGCTATCGGCTCGGCACGGGCTCTCAGCACCGTTTCGATAACCCCATATTCCAGCGGCTACATGACGAAGCTTTACGTCAAGGCTGGCGACATGGTGAAGGAAGGCGATCCGGTCGCAGAACTTGATGCCGAGACGGAGAAGATCGCCGTCGCCAAGGCGGAAACCGCATTGAAGGATGCGCAGACGACCCGCCAGCGCATCGCAAAATTGCGGGCGACGAACACGGCAACGGAAGTTCAGGTGGTCGAAACGGAACTGGCGGTCGCCAATGCGCAGCTTGCCTTGCAGGACGCGCAGCTCGCCCTGAGCCGCCGCACGGTCCGTGCGCCCATTTCCGGCATCGTCGGCATCCTGCCCGTCAATGTGGGTAATTACATCACCGCACAGACGTCCATCGGCCGCATCGATGACCGGTCGAAAGTGCTGATCGATATCTGGGTGCCGGAACGGTTCGCGCCGCAGATCAAGGTCGGCCAGCCCTTGATGGCGGAATCGACCGCTTTCCCTGGCGAGACCTATAGTGGCGAAATCAACGCCGTGGACAACATGCTGGACGAAGCCAGCCGCACGCTGCACGTCCGGGCAGAAGTCCCCAACACGCAGGATCGCCTGCGCGCCGGCATGTCGTTTTCCGTCACCGTTCTTTTCCCGGGCGACCGCTATCCCTCGGTCGATCCGCTGGCCATCCAGTGGGGCGCAGACGGTTCCTATGTCTGGCGCGTCGAGGACGGCGTAGCCCGCAAGATCGACGCGCGTATCGTTCAGCGCAATTCAACAAATATCCTCATCGACGGTCCGGTGAAGCAGGGCGACCTGATCGTCACGCAGGGCGTCCAGACCGTGCGGGACGACGCGCCCGTACGCGTGAAGGACGAGCAGGGTACGGCGCTGGCGGACCCGGCCTCGGCAAAGCGGACCGCAGGATGAGGATGACAACGTGACCGGTCACAATTCCTCATCCGACAAAGGCGGATCGACGGCGCTGTTCATCCGCCGTCCCGTCTTTGCATTCGTTATCAATGTTCTGATCGTTGTTGCGGGTCTGGCCGCTTTCACGGGCGTCGATATCCGCGAACTGCCGGACGTAGACCGGCCCGTCGTGACGATCAGCACGGATTTCAAGGGTGCGTCCGCTGAAACCATCGACCGCCAGTTGACGCAGGTCCTTGAAAACGCGGTGGCGCGCGTCTCCGGCGTGAAATCCATTTCCTCCACATCGTCTTTTGAGCGAAGCCGCGTCACGGTGGAATTCAATGACGGCGTGGACCTCAATGTCGCCGCCGCCGACATGCGGGATGCGATCTCCCGCGTTGCCAATGACGTGCCGGAAGAGGCGGACCCGTCCCGCATCATCAAGGCGGACTCCAATGCCGATGCGGTGATGCGTCTGGCGGTTACGTCCGACACCATGTCCGTCGATGACATGACGGTGCTGGTCGAAGACCAGATTCAGGATATCCTGTCCGCCGTTCCGGGCGTTGCCGACGTTCAGATCAACGGTGACCGCGACAAGATCTTCCGCATCGATATCAATCAGGCGCGCCTTGCAAGCTACGGCCTGACCATTGCCGATATAACCAAGGCGCTTTCCTCCATGGGGCTGGACGCCCCTGCCGGTTCGCTGCGCAGCGCCGATCAGTCCATCGTGGTTCGCGCCACGGCCAATCTGGAAAAGCCGGAAGATTTCGAAAACGTCTATATCAGCGGACGCACGCAGATTCGCGATGTCGCGACCGTCACGCTGGGGCCCGATATCGAAAGCTCCGCCGTTCGCTCCAACGGCAAGACGGCAATCGGTCTCGGCATCGTCCGTCAGGCGCAGTCGAACACGCTCGACATTTCGGAAGGCATTCGCGCAGCGGTCGCCAATCTGCAGAAGACCTTGCCTGCGGGCGTCAATATTGCCGTCACCAGTGACGATGCGAACTTCATCAATGGCGCTATCCACGAGGTGGAAATCGCGCTGATCGCGTCGGTGATCATCGTCGTGGCAATTATCTTCATGTTCCTGTGGGATATACGCGCGACGCTCATTCCGGCCTTGTCCATGCCCGTCGCCCTCATAGGCACGATCGCGGCCATCTATCTGGCAGGGTTTTCCGTCAATATCCTCACCCTGCTGGCGCTGGTGCTGGCGACAGGCCTCGTGGTCGATGACGCCATCGTGGTGCTGGAAAACGTGGTCCGGCGGCGCAATCAGGGCATGGGGCCGCGCGCTGCTGCCGTGCTCGGCACGCAGGAAGTCTTCTTTGCCGTCATCGCCACCACGCTCACGCTGGCGGCGGTCTTCGTGCCGATTTCATTCCTGCCGGGGCAGGCGGGCGGTCTGTTCCGCGAATTCGGCTTCGTTCTGGCGATTGCGGTGCTTCTGTCTTCCGTGGTGGCGCTGACGCTTTGCCCGATGCTCGCCTCCCGCTTTCTCAAGGAAGGCAATGGCGAGGATGGCGGCCACGGCCCGCTTTTCCTGCGCCGGATCGGTGGTGGACTTGCTGCGTTTTACAAGAAGACGCTGCATCTCTGCCTGTCGGCGCCGTTCGTGGTTGTGCTCGTCGCCCTGCTTTTCGCCGGTGCATCCTTTGTCGGCTATGGCCTGATCCGTCAGGAACTGACACCGTCGGAAGATCGTGCCGTCGCGTTGCTGCGCATCAACGGGCCGCAAGGCATCAGCGTGGAGTTCCTTCAGTCACAGCTCGACCGGATCGAGGAAGCGATCCAGCCGCTGCGCGACAGTGGTGAAATCACCACCACCTATGCCATTGCGGGTTCCGGCGGATCGGCCAATAACGGCTTCGTCGTCCTGACGCTGGCGCCGTGGAAGGAACGCGCGCGCAGCCAGCAGGAGATCATGGCTGATATTACCCAGCGCATCAAAGGCATAACGGCGGTGCGCATATTCACCACCCAGCCCAACAGCCTTGGTATTCGCGGCGCGGGCAACGGCTTGCAGTTCGCCATTGTGGGCAGCGACTATGCCAAGCTGCAGCCTGCGGCGCAGGCGGTTGTCGCCGCGCTGGAAAAGGACCCGCGCTTCGTGCAGCCACGCCTTTCCGTGGAACCGACCCAGCCGCAATTGTCCGTCGAGATCAATCGCGAGCGGGCCTCGGATCTGGGTATCGACATCACCGGGCTCGCCAATGCCGTGCAATCCGTGCTGGACGGCCGCAAGATAGGATCGGTCTATGTCGGGGATCGCAGTTTCGATGTGAAACTCGTCGCCACCACCAATCCGATCAACGATCCAACCGATCTTGAAAACATTTTCATGAAGACGACGGACGGCCGTTATGTGCCTATGTCGTCCATCGCTTCGGTTGTCGAGAAGGCGGTTCCACCGCAGCTTGATCGCGAGACGCGCCAGCGTTCGGTCTCGATCACGACAAACCTGCGCGACGATTTTGCCCTGGGCGACGCCTACAAGGCCGCGCAGGAGATCGCAGCGCCTCTGTTGCCGCCGGGCAGTCACATCATTCCGCTGGCCGAAGCTTCCACACTCAGCGAAACGTCGAGCGGTCTCGCCATGGTGTTCGGCTTTGCCATCATCATCATTCTTCTGGTGCTGGCGGCACAGTTCGAAAGCTTTGTCAGCGCCCTGATTGTGATGGCCACCGTTCCGCTTGGGCTGGGCTGCGCCGTTTTCGCCATGCTGCTTACCGGCACCAGCCTGAACGTCTATAGCCAGATCGGCCTTGTGCTTCTGGTCGGCATCATGGCCAAGAACGGTATCCTGATCGTCGAGTTTGCGGATCAGTTGCGTGACAAGGGCTTGAGCGTTCGCGAGGCAATCGAGGAAGCATCCAATATTCGTCTCCGTCCCGTCTGCATGACCATGATCTGCGCGGTTCTGGGCGGCGTGCCCCTGATTTTGGCGAGCGGTGCCGGTGCGGAAGCCCGCGTGGCTCTGGGCTGGGTCATTGTCGGCGGTCTTGGTCTTGCAACCATCGCGACGCTCTATGTGACGCCGGTCGCCTATCTGCTGCTTGGACGCTTCACGCAGCCCAAGGCAGAGGAAGAAGCGCGGCTTGAACGGGAACTCAATCAGGCGCTCAAGGGAAAGCCGCAAAGAGGCGGGGCGGCTGAACCGGCGGAATAGGCTTGAGCACGTCCCCAAAGGTGGAAACCGGCGGGATCAGGTTGCGAAAACGCAAATCAAAAACAGAAAACCGGCCTTTGGGGCCGGTTTTCTTTTCTCATTTCAGAGCATGATCCAATCAGAATGAAAGGCGCTCCGAACGCGATCACTTCTTCATGGCGTCGGTGATCTTCGCGGTCCACGCGCCTTCCGGCTTCTTGGTGATGACCGGATCGGAACCGCCGCCGAGCAGGGTTTCCACCGTGCGGTCGGCAGCTGCCACGTCGAGAGTGCCATCGGAACCATCGACCAGCTTGCCGATTTCCTTGACCATACGCTCCTGCACTTCCTTGGTCTGCGCGCCGGAGGCATCATTGTCGAGCACGATATCGGCGGCTTCCCCCGGGTTTTCGGAGGCATATTTCCAGCCCTTCATCGAGGCGCGGACAAAGCGGGCCAGCTTGTCGACCATCGCCGGATCGTCGAGGCTCTTTTCCAGCACGTAAAGCCCGTCTTCCAGTGTCGCGACACCCTGTTCTTCATAAGGGAAGACGACAAGCTGATCGGCTGGAATGCCCGCATCGATCACCTGCCAGTATTCATTATAGGTCATGGTGGAAATGCAGTCGGCCTGCTTCTGGATCAGCGGGTCGACATTGAAGCCCTGCTTCAGCACGGTCACGCCGTCCTTGCCGCCCTCGGTCGGGATTTTCAGATGGCTCATCCACGACAGGAATGGATATTCATTCCCGCCAAACCAGACGCCAAGGGTGCGGCCCCGAAAATCTTCCGGCTTGGTGATGTTGGTGTCCTTGCGGCAGGTCAGCATCATGCCGGACTTCTTGAAGGGCTGGGCGATGTTGACGAGCGGGACGCCTTTTTCGCGGGTCGCAAGCGCCGAAGGCATCCAGTCGACCACGACATCTGCGCCGCCACCGGCAATCACCTGCGGCGGAGCGACGTCCGGCCCGCCCGGCTTGATATCGACGTCGAGATTTTCTTCCTCGTAGAAGCCCTTGTCCTTGGCCACATAGTAGCCGGCGAACTGCCCCTGCGTCACCCATTTGAGCTGCAAGGTCAGCTTGTCGGCAGCCATTGCCGAACTGCTCATAAGAGCGAGCGCCAGCCCCGCAGTCCCAAGGCATAAAGAAATTGCCTTTTTCATTTCCGTTCTCCTCTGGTTCTTTTTATCAGGCGTATTCCGAAAACCGGTTTCCACTTTTCTGAATGCGCTTTGGTCTGCCTTATGTTTGCAGATGCCAAATATTCGGGCCTAGGTCCTCCTGTATGAAGGGTGCCAGAATGTCAGTCTGCGCTCGATCAGCGCGATCAGCCCGTAAGAGAGCGAACCGGCAAGCGCGGCTACGAAGATTTCCGCCCAGACCATGTCTACATTCATGCGCCCGATTTCCGCCGAGATGCGGAAGCCCATGCCGACGATCGGCGTGCCGAAAAATTCCGCCACGATCGCGCCGATCAGCGCCAGGGTGGAATTGATCTTGAGAGCGTTGAATATGAAGGGCATGGCCGCTGGCAGGCGCAGCTTGAACAATGTCTGCCAGTAGCTGGAGCCGTAGGTTTCCATCATGTCCCGTTCCATCGCCCCGGCACTGGCAAGGCCCGCGACCGTATTCACCAGCATCGGGAAAAAGGTCATGATGATGACGACCGCTGCCTTTGACTGCCAGTCGAAACCGAACCACATCACCATGATCGGTGCGACACCAACGATGGGAAGCGCTGCGGCCAGATTGCCGAGCGGCAGCAGCCCCTTGCGCAGGAACGGAATCCGGTCCGCGATGATGGCGGTGATGAAACCAAGGCCGCACCCCGCGGCATAGCCGATGATGACGGCCTTGAGGAAAGTCTGCCTGAAATCCGCCCAGAGGATCGGTACGGACGCGGCGATGCGCGCCCAGATAGCCGAAGGTGCAGGCAGGAGAACCTGCGGGATGGCGAAGAGCCGGACCGTTACTTCCCAGAGCAGCAGCATCGCGATGCCGAACAGCGCCGGCACGGCGATATCCAGCATCTTCTGGCCTACGGGATTGCGGGTCTTCAGGCTTGCCACCCAACCCACGAGCAGCCAGGAACCGGCAATGAGCGCCATGACGGAAAGAATGCCTGTCATCATGCTGCCGCCCTTTCCGGCTTCGCGCCCATGCGCCGGTTCACGAGCTGCGCTGCGATGCCGATCAGCGCAACCAGCACGGCGGCCATCAGGGCAGCGGCAACGAGGGCAGCCCATATCTGCACGGTCTGGCCGTAATAAGAACCTGCAAGCAGCCGCGCACCCAGTCCCGCAACCGCTCCGGTCGGCAACTCACCCACGATGGCGCCGACGAGGCTGATGGCGACCGCGATCTGCATCGACGTGAAAAGAAACGGCATGGCCGCAGGCCAGCGCAGCTTCCAGAACACCTGCGATCTCGATGCATTATAGGTGCGCATAAGGTCGAGATGCATCACGTCGGGCGATCTCAGCCCCTTCACCATGCCGACAGCTACCGGAAAGAAGGAGAGATAGGTCGAGATGATCGCCTTGGGCAGCAGGCCCGATATGCCGACTGCATTCAGCACCACGATGATCATTGGCGCGATGGCGAGGATCGGGATCGTCTGTGAGGTGATGATCCACGGCATCAGGCTCTTGTCGAGCGTGCGGGAATGGACAATGCCGACAGCAAGGAGGACGCCTAGCGCCGACCCCAGCACGAAACCCAGCAAGGTGGAGGATAATGTCACCCATCCGTGATAGACGAGGCTGCGCTTGGAGCTGGGCTTGACCCCGAAGACGGTCTTCCAGATTTCCTCGGCCACCTGATGCGGCGCGGGCAGGACCGGTCGCTCCTGATGCATCGTATTGGCGACGAGCGTTGAGAAGGTGATTTCCGTCCCCGCACGGGTAGCCTGATCCCGTTCGAACGGCGCATTGAGCACAATCGCCAGCCCATACCAGAGCGCAATGATGACGGCGAGTATGGTCGTCACCGGAATGAATCTGTCGCGCAGAAAACCTTTCATGGGCGATCTCCGGCACAATGCGGTTGAGGCGCGCGCTCACTCATGAATATGCCCCAGACGCAGACCTTCACGGACCCGGTGGGCAATTTTAAGGAATGCTTCCGATTCCCTGATTTCCAGCGGCCTGTCGGGGCCAAGGTCGCAATCGATGATTTCATGTATTCGCCCCGGGCGCGGGCTCATGACGACGATCTTCGTGGAAAGAAACACCGCTTCCGGAATCGAGTGCGTGACGAAAATCACGGTCTTGCGCGTCGCGGCCCATAGCTTGAGAAGCTGTTCGTTGAGGTGATCGCGCACGATTTCGTCGAGCGCGCCGAAAGGCTCGTCCATCAGCAGCATGTCGGGATCGAAGGAGAGGGCGCGTGCGATCGATGCGCGCTGTTGCATGCCGCCGGAAAGCTGCCACGGATATTTCTTGCCGAAGCCCGAGAGATTGACGAGCGCGAGGTTCTTTTCGATCCGCTCGCGCCTTTCGGTCCTGGAGAAGCCCATGATCTCCAGCGGCAGGCTGATATTGTCTTCGATGGTGCGCCACGGAAACAGGGCAGCCGCCTGAAACACATAGCCATAGGACCGGGCGAGGCGGGCCTGTTCCGGTGTTTTCCCGTTCACGGTGACGGAGCCGGAGGTCGGCCGTTCGAGATCGGCGACGACACGCATCAACGTCGTCTTGCCGCATCCCGAAGGACCGATGAAGGAAACGAACTCGCCGCGCCTGACGGCGAGATCGATATTCGACAGCGCATGGACCGGCCCGTCATTCGTCTCGAAAACGAGCGACAGGTCTTTGATATCGATCACGGTCTGCGCATTTGCCTCGCCCCCCTTCGGGGCCATGCTGTCATTCAAACTCATGCGCGGTTCCCGAAGCTGGACGATGGCCATGTGTCAGACCCCTATCGGCATATGTTCGGCGCTGCGTTCCACCTTGCGCGGCGCAACGATTTCCTTCCATTGCGACAGCGCCCGATTGACGGCGCCATTCGGCTCGCGCTCGATGAAGCGTCCGTCGCCGGGTTCCGCCGTGACGTTACCCTTGTCGAAAGCAACCCGCCCGCGGGAAAGCGTCATCTTCGGCAGGCCCTTGAGCTCAAAGCCCTCGAACACGTTGTAATCGATGGAGGAATGCTGGGTCTTTGCGGAAACCTTCCTGGTGGCCTCCGGGTCCCAGATGACAAGATCGGCATCCGCACCCGGCAGAACGGCGCCTTTCTGCGGATAGATGTTCAAGATCTTGGCGATGTTGGTCGATGTGACAGCCACGAATTCGTTTGGCGTCAGGCGCCCGGTGCGCACGCCGCGCGACCACAGCACCGGCATGCGTTCTTCCAGCCCACCCGTTCCGTTTGGAATCTTGGTGAAATTGCCGATGCCGTAGCGCTTCTGCTCGGTGGTGAAAGCGCAATGGTCAGTCGCAACGCATTGCAGGCTTCCTGCCGCAAGGCCAGCCCAAAGACTGTCCTGATTGACCTTGTCACGGAACGGTGGAGACATGACCCGGCGGGCCGCATAGTCCCAGTCCCGGTTGTGATATTCGCTTTCATCGAGCGTCAGATGCTGGATCAGGGGCTCGCCGAAAACGCGCATTCCCTTCTGGCGCGCACGGCGGATCGCCTCATGGCTTTGTTCGCAGGACACATGCACGACATAGAGCGGCACGCCTGCCTGATCGGCAATCATGATGGCGCGGTTGGTGGCTTCGCCTTCGACTTCCGGCGGGCGGGAATAGGCATGCGCTTCCGGCCCGTCATTGCCTTCGGCCATCAGCTTCGCCTGCAATTGTGCGACGATATCGCCGTTTTCGGCATGGACGAGCGGCATGGCGCCAAGTTCCGCGCAGCGCTGGAAAGAAGCGAACATCTCGTCATCGTTCACCATCAGCGCGCCCTTGTAGGCCATGAAATGCTTGAAGGTGTTGATGCCGCGCTTCACCACTTCGGCCATTTCGTTGAAGGTTCGCTCGTTCCAGCCGGTGATGGCCATGTGGAACGAATAGTCGGTGCGCGCCTTGCCCGCTTTCTGGAACCATTCCTGCAACGCTTCCAGAAGATTGCCCTCGGAGCCGGGCAGGACGAAATCGACCACCATCGTGGTGCCGCCCGCAAGCGCGGCTGCGGTGCCGGTATCGAAATCGTCGGAGGAATAGGTGCCCATGAAGGGCATCTGCAAATGGGTGTGCGGGTCGATGCCGCCGGGCATGATATAGCAGCCGGATGCATCGATCACTTCATCGCCGGAGAGATTGTCGCCGACGGCAACGATCTTCTCGCCTTCGATGAGAACATCGGCTTTAAAGGTGCGGTCAGCCGTGATGACGGTTCCGCCTTTGATGACCTTTGCCATTGTTCGTCGTTCCCCTTTTGGTTTTGTTGCGAACAGTAGCAGTATCGGAGAAGCCCGAAATCAACTCACAATTTCAGCGGTCTCCAATACTGCATGCAGAAGCACGTCGGTTCCCGCCGACGCCCATTCTTTCGAAATGTCCTCGTCCTCGTTATGGCTGAGGCCATCGACGCAGGGGCACATGACCATGGCGGTC
This sequence comes from Brucella sp. RRSP16, assembly GCF_052246815.1. Classification (NCBI taxonomy): domain Bacteria; kingdom Pseudomonadati; phylum Pseudomonadota; class Alphaproteobacteria; order Hyphomicrobiales; family Brucellaceae; genus Brucella; species Brucella sp. RRSP16. Next base: position 318,593 of record NZ_JBQQAM010000002.1, on the reverse strand, counting down.
GGTGCCACGCGATTGACCCAGCAGGCATCATGGCCTGCGCCCGAAACGATATTGCGGTGGCTGTAGCCAAGCCGTTCCGCCGCATTGCGGATAGCCTCCACGCAGCCATTGTCGAATGTCACGGGGTCGAAATGCCCCGCCACTTCGATCTCGATGCCGATGCCCAGTTCCGCCGCGATCTTCGGCGCTTCCTTTTCAAAACGCGCTTTCATGTCGTCCAGCACGGCCTGGTTGGGCGAGCGGAAATCGACGGTGAAAACGATCTGGCCGGGGAGCACATTGCGCGAATTGGGCGATACGTCGATATGGCCGACACCCCCCACCGCGTCCGGCTGGTGCGACATGGCGATCTCGTTGACGAGTTGCAGCATCCGCCCAAGGCCGAGGCTTGCATTCTTGCGCATCTTCATCGGCGTGGAGCCGGTATGCGCTTCCTTGCCCGTCAACGTCACTTGCAGCCACCACAGCCCCTGGCCATGGGTGACGACGCCGATATCCTTGTGTTCGGCTTCGAGGATCGGCCCCTGTTCGATATGAAGCTCGAACATCGCATGGATCTTGCGGCTGCCGACCGGTTCATCGCCTTTCCAGCCGATGCGCTCCAGCTCATCGCCGAATTTCTTGCCCTGGGCGTCGGTGCGCTGGTAGGCCCACTCCTGTTCGTGCACGCCGGCAAACACACCGGACGAGAGCATGGCGGGCGCAAAGCGCGTGCCTTCCTCATTCGTCCAGTTGACGACGACGATGGGTCGTTTCGTCTTGATGTTCATATCGTTGAGCGTGCGCATGACTTCGAGCCCGCCGAGTACGCCCAGCACGCCGTCGAACTTGCCGCCCGTCGGCTGTGTGTCCAGATGGCTGCCCATATAAACGGGATCGGCATCGGCATCTTCGCCGGGACGCATGAAGAACATGTTCCCCATCGTGTCGACGCCCATCGAAAGCCCGGATTTTTCGCACCAGCTCTGAAACAGCTTGCGGCCTTCGCCATCCTCATCGGTCAGGGTCTGGCGATTGTTGCCACCGCGCACACCGGGACCGATCCGGGCCATGTCCATCAGACTGTCCCAAAGGCGATCGCCATTGACTCTAAGATTGCTGGTGAGCACCATGCGCTCTGCCTCCGCATTATGTATGGGCGTTCAAATCCGGGCCATTATATTTCTGGCCCACATTCACCCGCCAATATATGTTCCCGTGACCCGGCTCTTTGGCCACAATATTCTTGCCTTGCGCAAAAACTTGACTAGTTGGTCAAATTGCAGGCTAGAAGAGCCTTTGAACATGGTCAAGCGCTTTTGAAAAATTCTATGCTGCTGAAAGGTGTCAAATGGCCACAGCTCCTTCAGACTCACGCACCGAGGCGGTCGAAAACGACAGGACGTCGAACGACAGGTCGGAAGGCGCGACGCGCATTCAGGGCATAAATCGCAGGCTTATCCTTGATGCAGCGCTGGAGGTTTTTTCTGCTTACGGCTTTCGCGGCTCGACGGTCGACCAGATCGCCGAGAAGGCGGGAATGTCGAAACCAAACCTGCTTTATTATTTCCCGCGCAAGCAGAATATTTATGTAACCGTGCTGGAAGACACGCTGGCGAGCTGGCTGGAGCCTTTCGAGCACATCGACCCTGACGGCGATCCGCTGGAAGAATTGCGGCGTTACATCCGGCTGAAGCTCGAAATGTCGGCGAAGAAACCGGAGGCTTCGCGCCTCTTTGCCAATGAGATATTGCACGGCGCACCGGCGATTTCCGATTTTCTGAAGGGGCATCTGAAGCAACTGGTCGATGAAAAGGCGGCGGTCATCCACCGATGGATTGCGGAAAAGCGCCTGGCTCCGGTGGACCCGTACCATCTGATTTTCACCATATGGGCGGTAACGCAGCACTATTCGGATTTTTCCGTTCAGGTCGCAGCGGTTCTCGGACGCCGTTCGGAAGAAGCCGGATTTTACGACGAAACAGCCCGGGCGGTGAGTGCCATCATTCTTGACGGCATTCGCCCGCGAGACGAAAGTCCGCCCTCATGAAGACGATTCGAATTTCAGCAGCCATCGTCCGCGATGAGGCGGGCCGTTTCCTTCTCGTACGCAAGCGCGGCAGCGAGATTTTCTTCCAGCCCGGCGGCAAGATCGACGCAGGCGAGCAACCTGAAATCGCGCTCATCCGCGAGATCGAGGAAGAGCTTGGCATTCTCATTGACGAGAGCCAGTTGCGTTATGCTGCAAAAATGGCAGCGCCTGCCGCCAATGAGGCCGACGCGACGGTCGAGGCGGAACTGTTTCACCTCACTTTGAAAGACGGTCAGGTTCCGGTTGCCTCAAGCGAGATCGAGGAGCTTCTGTGGAACCCGCCGGGCGACACGACGCGCCCGGTCGCCCTGTTGTCGCAGAGCATCCAGGCGCGCTTCGCCACGGATTACTGAACCGCTCGCGGCTCCACCCGGTTTCCGTCGCCATCGAAAAGGTGGAGGTGCTGAGCCGGAAAGCTCACCTGAATTGAGCCCTGCATGTGCAGCGCATCGCGGTCCAGCGTGAAAATCTTGAACGGCAATCCATGCAGGCCGAGATGCAGGATGATGCCGAAACCGGTCGGCTCCACCAGATCGACATCGGCAGGAAGGCCCGCGGACTTCTCGATATGGACATGCTCGGGACGAATGCCAAGCGTCGCTTTGGCGCCGTCCCTGAGGTTCAAGGGCTGCGGCAATGCGATGAGCGTGCCGTCCTTGAGTTTCAGACGCGGGTCGCCATCCTGTTCGAGATAGGTCACATCGAGAAAGTTCATGGCCGGTGAGCCGATGAAGCCCGCCACGAAAAGATTGGCCGGACGGTCGTAAAGCTCCAGCGGCGAGCCAACCTGCTGCACCACACCACCATGCATAGCCACGATGCGGTCGGCCAGTGTCATGGCTTCGATCTGGTCATGTGTCACATAGATCGACGTGGCTTTCAGTTCACCGTGCAGCTTCTTGATTTCAGCGCGCATCTGCTCGCGCAGTCTCGCATCGAGATTGGAGAGCGGCTCGTCGAAGAGGAAGGCCTTGGGCTGGCGCACGATGGCGCGGCCCATGGCGACACGCTGACGCTGGCCACCGGAAAGCGCCTTCGGACGGCGTTCCAGCAAAGGCTCAAGGCCGAGCTTGGCGGCGGTCGACTGGATGGCGCTCGCGATCTTCTCCTTTGGCGTTTTACGCAGCCGCATGCTGTAGCTCATATTGTCGGCCACACTCATATGCGGATAGAGCGCATAGGACTGGAACACCATCGCGATGTCGCGATCCTTGGGGGCCAGTTCATTGACGCGCTTGCCGCTGATCTGCACCTGACCCGAGGTGATGTCTTCAAGCCCGGCGATCATGCGCAGAAGCGTGGACTTGCCGCAGCCGGACGGGCCGACCAGCACGATGAATTCGCCATCTTTGATCTCAAGGTCGACACCATGCAGAACTGCATGTTCGCCATAGCTTTTGCGGACCGACTGAATATCGATGGAAGCCATAGGGAAAAATCCTTTCAGCCTTTTACCGCGCCAGCCGTGAGGCCCTGCACGAGATACCGTTGAATGAGGAAGAAGAAGACGCAGGCCGGGATGAGCGCTAGCACGCCCGCTGCCATCATCTGTCCGAAATCGACCGAGAACTTTGAGACGAAGCTCAACAGCCCAACCGGGAAGGTGGCTGAATCATTGCCGGAAATCAGCATCAGCGCGAAGAGAAGCTCGCTCCACGCAGCGGTGAAGACAAAGCCGAGCGTCGCGGCAATGCCGGGCAGGGTCAGCGGCAGGATGATCTGGCGGAAGGCCATGAACTGCGTTGCGCCATCGATCTTCGCGGCTTCTTCCAGATCCTTCGGAATGCCATCGAAAAACGACTGCATCAGGAAGGTGGCGAAGGGCACGTTGAAGGCCGAGTAGACGATGACGAGGCCGAGCAGGCTGTTGGTAAGGCCGAGCGGCGCCATGATCTTGTAGATCGGCGCAATCAGCATCACGAGCGGAAACATCTGCGTCAGCAGCATCAGCGCCACGATCCAGTATTTGGCGCGGAAGTTGAACCGCGACAGCGCATAGCCGGAAAGCGATGCCAGCAGCGTGACGATGATGGCGGTCGATCCGGACACGATCAGGCTGTTGCAGAAGAACAGCGGAAACGAACTGTTGTTCAATACATGGCTGAAGTGGTCGAAGGTCATGCGCGATGGCCAGAGCCGCACGCCCTCGCTGTAAAGCAGATCATTGGGCGTGACGGATACCTTCACCAGCCAGAAGATCGGAAACAGTGCAAACAGGACGAACAGGAGAATGGCAATGCGATGCGCGCCGGCAAGGTAGATTTTACGGTTGGGCATGGCTCAATCCTTGTTCAGAAGCGTCTGGCGCAACAGCACGATGAGCATCGAATAGACCATCAGCAGGACAAGCAGGACCATCGCGATGGCCGAGGCGTAACCGAAATCGAGCCGCTTGAAGGCCTGCGTGAAGATGTAGCTTGCAACGATCTGCGTCCGGTCGGCAGGGCCGCCGCCCGTCATCACGACGATCAGGTCGGCGCTGTTGGCGATCCAGACGGTGCGCAGCAGAATGGTGATGGCCATGGTCGGCGCGAGGTAAGGAAGCGTGATCGACAGAAAACGCTGCACGGGGCCTGCGCCATCGATCGCCGCCGCTTCATAAAGATCGCGCGGGATGGCCTGCAAGGCGGCCAGCATGGTGATGGCGAAGAACGGAATGCCCCACCACACACCTGCGGTGATGATGCCCCACATGGCAAGATTGGGATCGGACAGGATATTGTTTGGCGCGCTCAGTATGCCGATTGCATGCAGCCAGTGCGGCAGCGGGCCGATCACCGGATTGAACAGCCAGGCCCAGTTGAGACCGGTGAGAAATGTCGGCACGGCCCATGGCAGGAAGATCAGCGCCTGTGCCAGCCCACGCCCCGCAAACGGCTTGTCGAGCAGCAGGGCCAGAATAAGTCCGAACACGAATTGCAGCAGAACGGAGCAGCCGGTCCACCAGAGCGTATTCTTCAGGGAACGATAGAACGCCTGATCGGTCGCAAGTTCACGGAAATGATCAAGCCCCACGAAGCCGCCCGAAAACGGGTTGAGCAACTGAATGTCGCGAAAGGCATAGGAGACGCCGAGGATCAGCGGAACCAGCATGATGGCGCCGATGAGGATGAGCGCAGGGGCGCTGTAGAGATAAGGTTCGGAGGCGTGCGCAAGCCGCTGCAAAAAGCTGCGCTGGTCCTGCCTTGGCACTTCGTTGCGCACCGGGGCCTTTATGGAAGCGGTGTCGGTCATCATTTTTCCCTTCGCGGGGATTGCATGAAGAGGATGAGCAGGCGCGAAAACTCCGCGCCTGCCAACCGTTCGTGGTGCTATTGCTTGGCGAGGTGCTTCTGCTGCGCCTTGGTCAGATATTCTGCCCACTGGTCGGCCAGCTGGTCCGGCGTGATGTCGCCGAGAAGCGCTTCCTGCGAGGTCTTGATGACGAGCGAATCCTTGAAGAAGGCAAATTCTTCCAGATAGGTCGGCATCATGGTTGGAACGACGTTCTTGTCGGCCAGTTCATCGAACCAGCCCTTGAACTGCTCGCCGCTATAGAACGGATCGTTCTGCGCCGATTTGAGAACCGGCAACGCGCCGGTCCGCTTGTTCCACTCGATGTTGCCTTCCGGGCCTTCGAGCATCGAGATCAGTTTCCAGGAAAGATCCTTGTTCTTGCTCGCGCTCATCATCGACCAGCCGGCGAAGCCGATGGTCGGGAAGGTCTTGCCATCCGGGCCCTTCGGCATGATGGCGACGCCGAAATCTTCCGGCTTCATGCGTTCGGCAATGGCGATCAGCGCATCCGGGTCCTGATTGAGGAAGGCGCAGGTGCCGCTGTAGAAACCGGCCACGGTTTCATTGAAGCCCCAGTTGACGCTGTCCTTCGGTGCAAGGCCGTTCTTGTAGAGATCGACCATCCAGGTGATGCCCTTTTTCCAGCCTTCGCTGTTCATGGTCGAGGTGCCGTCTTCATTGAAGAACTTGTTGTTGCCCGCCATGGAAGCGGCAAAGATCACCCAGCCATTCAGCCCACCGGGACCACCGCGCATGCAATAGCCGGATTTGCCGGGAAGGGCGGCGATCTTCTTGGACGCTTCGACAAATTCATCCAGCGTCTTCGGCGGTTCGGATACGCCTGCCTCGCTCAGCAGCTTCTTGTTGTAGAACATCGCGTTCAGATAGAAGCCGTAAGGCAGCGTATAGGCTGTGTTGTTGACGCTGCGGCCAAGCTCAAGCGCGCGCTCGGTCAGGTCGGATGTGGTTTCCCATTTTTCGAGATAAGGCTCGAGATTCTCCAGCATGCCGTTATTGCCATAGAGCGAAACCCAGGTGTCCGGCATTTCCATGACGTCCGGGATTTCGCCCGCCGAAACCATGGTGGCGAATTTCTGGAAGGATTCGCCCCATGGCAGCGAAATGATTTCCACCTTGGTGCCCGGATTGGCCGCCTCGAACTTGGCGACGATGGATTCAAGCGTCTTGGTGCGCTCGGGGCTGGTGATGACTTCAACAAGCTTCAAGGTCGTATCGGCAAGCGCCGTACCGCTCAAAAGCATGGTTGCGAATGCGGCTGCTATTAGTTTTTTCATTGCAGTTCCCCTTATTGCTCCTCACTGTTTTATTCATACGGCCGATGCTGCGAGCGCTCCTTCAATATCCCGCCACAGCGCTTCCGTTCCTTCCAGTCCGACATGCAGGCGCACGGAGCGCGGGTCGATGCCGAACGTATGCGCCGAATTGGGCTGCGCCTTCTGCTGCAGCACGACTTCGCCCGGCACGATCAGGCTTTCATGTCCACCCCAGCTCACGCCGAGCTTGAACAGATCGAGATGATTGCAGAATTCGCGAATGTTCACGCCTTCGCGGAAGATGACCGAGAACAGGCCGGAGGTGCCATGCAGGCCCGCAGGCAAGCGGTTGGCAAGGGCGGGATGGCACACGGTTTCAACCACATCCAGCGCCTGAAGCCGCTTTGCGATTTCCAGCGCCGATGCCTCATGCGCCTTCATGCGCGTCGGCAAGGTGCGCATGCCACGCACCAGAAGCCAGGCATCAAAGGGCGAAAGCTTGCCGCCGAGATATGGATAGGTTTCCGCGCGGATCGCGTTGATAAGCACTTTCGAGCCGGTCACGACGCCGGCCACGACATCGCTATGGCCGCCAAGATATTTCGATGCCGAATGCACGACGAGATCGACGCCCAGCGACAGCGGACGCTGGAAGATCGGGCTGGCCCAGCTGTTGTCGATGATGGTCAGAACGCCATGCTGCCGGGCGATCTGGGCGAGGGCCCCGACATCATGGGCTTCCATGATCCAGCTTGTCGGGCTTTCCATGTAGAAGAGCTTTGCGCCGGGCAGGGCCTTTGCAACCGCCTCTTCGTCGCGGCCATCGACATAGTCGACCTGCACCTGCATGCGTTTCAGGATAGTGCCGAAAAGCCGGAACGCATCCGGATAGACATGGCGCACCGCAACGATGCGATCACCCGGATTGACGAAAGCCAGCACGCTTGAAGAGATCGCCGCCATACCGCTGGCAAAGCCGAGCGCATCTTCGCCGCCTTCAAGTTTTGCCAGCATTTCTTCAAATGCGCGCACGGTCGGGTTGAGGCCGCGCGTGTAGATGGGCCGAACCTTTTCGCCCCGATAGGAGGCGACCATGTCGTCATAGCTTGGGAAGGTGAAAAGCGAAGTCTGCACGATGGGCGGAACCACGGCGTCGAAAGCATTGCCTTCATCATGGGCGACTGTAAGCGCTGCGAAATCCAGCGGGTCCATCCCGTCAGTCATTTGGACATTTCCTTGATGTCTTCCTCGACAATGTCGAGGATTTTGAGTGTTTCCTGCCGCGCGGTTTCAGGGTCCTGAGCCACGATGGCGTTGAAGAGGGTGCGGTGGAACGGAAAGGTCCGCCGCGCGAAGTCTACCCGCTCGAACGGATGATCCCAGAAACGCAGGAAGGCTTCGCGCATCTGTTCGAGCAATTGCCTGAAAAGCGGGTTGTGGGTCGCGTCGTAAATGGCGAGATGGAACGCCAGATCCTCGGGTCCGGACGTGCCTTCCGCGATGTGAACGCGCTCCATCTCATCGAGATTGCGTTCGATGATGACGAGGTCCTCAGCCGTGCGTTTGCGGGCAGCGACCATGCTGGCCTCGGCTTCGATGCCACGGCGCACTTCAAGCGATTGCAGCAATGCATCGCGCAACTGCGCAGGATCGAATGAAAGCGGCATATGGATGGTTGCAGCCGAAATCGGCTTGAGCAGATAGGTGCCGCTACCCTTGCGCGCTTCGATCACCCCGAGGGCTTGAAAGTGGCGGATTGCTTCACGAATGGTGGAGCGGCCGACAGCGAGAGCGGTCATCAGTTCGCGTTCAGCGGGAAGGCGGTCTCCGGCCTGAAGATGCGCGGTCGCGATGTAATTGGCGAGCGCATCGGTTACCTGCCGGGCGCGATCCATCGGTGGTAGCGGCGCGATCTGCAACAGCCTGCGATCTTTCATTCTGCCTCCATTTTCCGGACTGCCCCCAGACAATCGCAGCGCAATCCGTCCAGACCCCGTTCCCTTTTTGGTTTTAAAATTGGTCTGACATCATAGTAATATCGGCAGGAAATTTGCAGCTGTCAAGGATGGTTTATTCGCAAGTGAATAGACTGTTCGCATGCGCATGCTTTTCCGATTGCGCTTCGGCAAGCTTGCTCCTATCAATCGCTGGAAGAGGCAGCGCATCCCAAAAAGTGCGAAGCGGTTTTTGGGTAAGATGCGGTGAAAGAGGAAGCGCATCCCAAAAAGTGCGAGCGGTTTTTGGATCACGAGGCGCTGAACAAGGAGTGCGGCGTTCGTCGCGTTGTTGAGGAGATATCCATGCATTTGAAGGCATCCGAAAAGCGAACGCTTGGCCGTACCGGCTTGACTGTGACGGCGCTTGGTCTGGGAACTGCACCTCTGGGTGGGCTTTATGCGCCCGTTTCCCGCTCTGACGCCGACGCTTTGCTGGAAGCCGGCTGGAATAGCGGCATCCGCTATTATGACAGTGCGCCGATGTATGGCTATGGCCGCAGCGAGCACATTCTCGGCGATATGCTGCGTGAAAAGAGCGAGCGCGCAGTTGTTTCGACCAAGGTGGGGCGCCTGATGGCCAATGAGCGTGCGGGCCGCACATTGCCGCCTGCGCTGCCGAAAAACCCGTTCGATTCCGGCTGGCACAATGGCCTCAATTTTCGTGAGGTCTTTGATTACAGCTATGATGGCATCATGCGGAGCTTCGATGACAGCCAGCAGCGTCTCGGCTTTCCTGAAATCGATTTGCTCTATGTCCACGATATTGGCCGTGTGACCCATGGCGACCGGCAAGAAATCCACTGGAACGCGCTTACCAAGGGCGGCGGTTTCCGCGCGCTCACCGAATTGCGCGAGGCGGGAAATATCAAGGGCTTCGGTCTTGGCGTAAACGAATGGCAGATCATTCGCGATGCGCTTGAAGAAGCCGATCTCGACTGCTCGCTTCTGGCTGGCCGTTATTCGCTGCTCGATCAGGTTTCGGAAAAGGAATTCCTGCCATTGGCGCAGAAGCGTGGCATGGCGCTGGTGATTGCCGGTGTTTTCAATTCCGGTATTCTCGCGGCACCGCGCGGCGGCGAACAGAAGTTCGACTATGCCGATGCGCCTGCCGAAATCATCGCGCGCACCAATCGCCTGCACGATATTTGCGATGAGTATCATGTGCCGCTCGCCGCCGCCGCCATGCAGTTCCCGATGAGACATGAGGCCGTCAGCTCCATTCTGATCGGTGTCCGCTCGCCGGAACAGATCAGGCAGAACGTGGTCTGGTTCGAGCAGTCGATCCCCGAGGAATTCTGGACGATGCTTCGCTCGGAAGGTCTCATTTCGTAATCATGGCATCCAGAATTCTCTGTGTCGGTGCCCTTACCATGGACACCATCTTGCGCCTCGATGCGCTTCCTCATGCGGCAGGCAAATACCTGCCGCGCGAGGCCGTCGAAATAGCAGCCGGCATGGCTTCGAGCGCAGCCGCGGCGATTGCCCGGCTTGGCGGCGATGTGGCGCTCTGGGCTTCTGCGGGGATTGATCCCGTTGGGGATCGTGCCGTCGCGGAGCTTCAAGCCGAAGGCGTCGATTGTGCCTATATCCGGCGGCTGGAAGACGCCCGCACGGCATTTTCGTCAATCCTCGTTGATGCGAGCGGCGAACGCATCATCGTGCCTTTTTATGATCGTAGGCTGGCAAGCCCGTCCGATGTGGTGCCGCCCATTGCAGCGGGGGCCTATGCCGCCGTGATGACCGATGTGCGCTGGCCATGGGCTGCTGAGACTGCGCTGCGTGCCGCGCGCGATGCCGGTATTCCGGCCATACTGGACGCGGATACCGCGCCGGTTGAATTGCTCGAAACGCTGCTGCCGCTTGCAACCCATATCGTTGCATCGGAACCCGCTGCAATCAGCGTCGCGGGCACGACGGATTTGCGTGAATGTGTCCGCATTTTAGCTGACCGCCATGATGTGTTCACAGCGGTCACCGCCGGAGCGGAAGGCTGCTATTGGAGCGAAGGCGCTGGCAAACCGGTTTCTCACCTGCCCGGTTTCAAGGTCGATGCAGTGGATACGCTGGCCGCAGGCGACGTGTTCCATGGCGCTTTTGCATGGGGTCTGGTGGAAGGCAAGCCGATGACGGACATCATTCGCTTTGCCAATGCGTCTGCGGCGATCAAATGCGCGCGCTTCGGCGGGCGGGCCGGTTCGCCGCGCCCACAGGAAGTGCTTTCCTTCATCGAAACCGGTATTGTTCCGACCCGATAAGTTGACCGTCTCCGGACCTCGCCCTCGTCCTTCGAGACGCTGTTTTCAACAGCTCCTCAGGATGAGGGAGGGAGATGTCAGCGCGCTGAACTGGCTCGCGGTTCAGGTAATTTGCTTTCTCTCCCGTTCTCCGAAAATCATGCAATTACGCACTGAACACGAATTGACTCTTTACTAACATGTTAGTATGTGCCAGCTTAAAGTTCAAATTTGGGAGGAGCCAGTCTTGGCACATAATCATTCCGGGCAGGAGCGTTTCGGTCTCTCTGCAGCGCTCACCACGCCATTCGACGCAGATGGCAAGATCGATGTCAGCCGTGCGCTGAAGCATGCCCGCGCGCGGCTCGATAATGGCTGCTCGAGCGTGACCCTGTTTGGCACCACCGGCGAAGGGTCGTCGATTGCTGATGCCGAGCGCGCCGCTCTTCTGGATGCATTTGTGGTAGGCGGTTTTCCGGCCTTCAGCATTGTCGTGGGCGTGATGGAAAACTCGGTTGCCGACGCTGTCCTCCAGGCTGGCGACGCGCTGCGCCGCGGCTGCAAGGCCATTCTTCTCGCGCCGCCTTCCTATTTCAAGAACCTCTCCGATGAAGGCCTGTTCAACTGGTTCTCGTCCGTCTTCAAAGGTTTGGGTGAAGATGCTCGCGGCATCATTCTCTACAATATCCCGTCGGTTACAGCGGTCGAGCTTTCCGTCGATCTTATCAGCCGCCTGCGTGCAGCTTTTGGTGGCATCATCATTGGCGTGAAGGATTCTTCCGGCAATTGGGCCTATACCGAAAAACTGCTTGCTGCGCATAAGGACATCGCGATCCTGATCGGCGACGAGCGTGACCTTGCAGCCGGTGTGCGTCTCGGCGGGCAGGGCGCGATTTCCGGCATGGCCAATCTGTTCCCCGACCGTCTTCTGCGCATGATCAATGACGGACAGGACGATGCCGAACTGGTGGCTGCAGTACAGCAATTGCTGAACTATCCGGTAACGCCAGCGGTCAAGGCCATGGTGGCGCGCCATACGGGTGACAAGGAATGGCGGCGTGTCCGCGCACCGCTCGTTTCACTCAATGATGCGGACTGTGATGCAATTGGTAGTGTATTCGACCGTTTGCATATGGCAAAAGCGGCCTGAAGGCGGCATAAGCCTGAAAGGATAGAGGGGGAACGGATTTGGCGGAAGATCACAACGAACCGGTAAAATTGCGGGACAAGGCTTATCAGAGCTTCACCCAGCATTTGCTGGCGCGTGATTTTCATCCGGGCCAGTTCGTTTCGCAGCGCCAGCTCGTCACCATGACGGGCTTGCCGCTCGGCGCTATCCGCGAACTGATCCCGCGCCTTGAAGCGGAAGGCCTTATCAAGACCGTGCCGCAGCGCGGGCTTCAGATCGCGCATATTGATCTCAATCTGATCCGCGAAGCGTTTCAGTTCCGCCTCTTTATCGAGAAAGAGTCGGTGGCGATTTTTTGCCAATCAGCGTCCGACGAATTGCTGCGCGCATTGCGTGCGGAACATGAGGAAACTCTGGAACGCGCGATGGCGGAAGGTGAAACACCGGAACTGGAGGCGCGGGCGCAGACTATCGACTGGAGCCTGCACGATACGATTGTCGGCTCGCTCGATAATGAAATCATCTGGCGCGCCTATCAGACCAACACGATCAAGATGCGCCTGATCAATCAGGAACGTTTCCGCATCACCGGTCGCGTCATTCCGGTCATGCAGGAGCATCTGGCCGTCCTGGCTGCAATCGAAACACGCGATCCGCAGACAGCCATGGATGCCATTGCCGTTCACATCAACAATGCACGGAAACTGGCTTTGCAGATTTAACGACCAGAGCCCGGGCAAGAGGAGTTGCCGGGCCGACGGAAATTTGGGGAGGAGCATGCAATGAATCTATTACGTCCAACACGTCGCCAGTTCCTGGCGGGCTCGGCGGCAATCGCTGCATCGGGCATGACGGGCATCAGCCCGTCTTTCGCCCAGTCGAAAGTCGACTGGAAAAAGTTTGCCGGTACCACGCTTGAAGTAAACCTCATCAAGAGCCCGCGTGGTGAAATCCTTCAGAAATACCAGAAGGAATTCGAGGAACTGACCGGCATCAAGGTGCATTCCGAACAGATGCCCGAACAGCAGCAGCGCCAGAAGGCGGTGATCGAGCTGACGTCCGGCCGCCCGAGCTTCGACGTCATCCATATCAGCTATCACGTCCAGAAGCGCCAGTTCGAAAAGGGCGGCTGGCTTGCCGACCTCAATCCATTCCTGAAAGACCCGACGCTGACGGACGCATCGCTCACGGAAGATGATTTCGCAAGTGCCGGCCTGACCTTCGCCAAGGACGCCAATGGCCGTTTCGGCGCGCTGCCATTCTCGGTCGATTACTGGATCATCTACTGGAACAAGGAACTCTTTGCCGCCAAGGGCATCGAATTTCCGAAGACCTTCGAAGAACTGGTCGCAGCCGCCGAAGCGCTCACCGATCCATCGACCAACACCTATGGTTTCGTCGCGCGTGGCATGAAGAATGCCAATGCGCCGGTCTATACCAGCCTCCTGCTCGGCTATGGCAAGCAGTCGGTTGACGCCGATGGCAACCTCCAGACGGATTCGGCTGAAGGCATCGAAGCCGCAAAGCTCTATCAGCGCCTGATGACCAAATCGGCACCTCCCGGCGTTGCGGGCTTCAACTGGGCAGAATGCCAGTCGAACTTCCTGCAGGGTCGCGTCGGCATGTGGCTCGACGGTATCGGTTTTGCCCCGCCGCTCGAAGATCCGAACAAGTCGCGCGTCGTCGGCAAGGTCGGCTATGGCGTCATGCCGGCAGGCCCGAATGCACAGGCAGCACCGACGACCGGCGACGGCATCGGCGTGACCGAAGCCTCCAAGAACAAGGAAGCCGCATATCTCTACTGCCAGTGGGCCATTTCCAAGGAAATGGGCGCTCGCCTGTTGCAGTCGGGGTCGGGCGTTCCGTTCCGCAAGTCGGTCATCGACGATGAAGCCGTGCGCAAGGGCGTCACCATGCCGGAAGGCTGGGTGGAAGCCCTGTCGAAGTCAGCCCCGATCAGCCAGCTCTGCCTGCCGGTCATCGTGCCTGTCACGGAATTCCGCGACATCATCGGCGTGGGCCTCACCAATCTGCTGAACGGCGCCGACGCGGAAGCTGAAATGAAACGCGCGACGGAAGAATTCCGTCCGGTCCTCGCACGGAGCGAAGGAAAATGACATCTGCCGCCCCGACAGGAGCAAAAACGGGAGTTGCTGCGGCAGCTTCCCCCACCAAGACTGGCAAGAGCCGCTTGCGGCCAAGCTACTGGCCGTTTGTTCTTCCAGCCTTGATCACCGTCGGGGCGGTGATCGTCTTCCCATGGGTGTTTACGCTCTGGATGAGTACCAACCAGTGGCAGCTGGGCGGCGAGCAGAGCTTTGTCGGCTTCGACAATTATCTGCGTCTTGCCGCCGATATGCGCTTCTGGGAATCCATGTGGCATACGGTTGTCTATACGGTTCTGTCGGTCGTGGCCCCGATGGTTCTGGGCACGATCGCAGCGCTGGTCTTTGACAGCAAGCTGCCGATGCGCGGGCTCCTGCGCGGCATCTTCGTCATGCCGATGATGGCCACACCGGTTGCCGTCGCTCTGGTCTGGACGATGATGTATCACCCGCAGCTCGGCGTTCTGAACTATCTTCTGTCGCTGGTCGGCATTCCGCCCCAGGAGTGGATATTCAACCAGAACACGGTCATCCCCTCGCTGGTGGCTGTTGAAACCTGGCAGTGGACGCCGCTTGTCATGCTGATCGTGCTCGGTGGCCTTGCTTCCATGCCGCGCGATCCCTTTGAAAGCGCGGAAATCGATGGCGCCAATGGCTGGCAGAAATTCCGCTACATCACCCTCCCGATGATCCTGCCCTTCATCATGGTGGCTGTCATCATCCGCTCGATCGATGCGCTGAAAAGCTTCGACATCATCTATGCGATGACGCAGGGCGGTCCGGGCACCGCGTCGGAAACCATCAATATCTATCTCTATAATGTGGCGTTCTCCTATTACGACATAGGCTATGCATCGGCGATTGCCGTGGTGTTTTTCATTGTCATTATCGCCATGTCGCTGGTCCTCCTGGCTCTTCGTCAGCGGACCAAGTGGAACGCCTGAGGACCGACCATGGCACGCAAATCAATTCTTTCGAAGCTTGGCACGGCACTTCTGGTCTTCATCATCGTGTCGCCTGCGATCTTCTTCTTCGTCTGGATGCTGTCGCTTTCGCTGAAATATGAAATCGACAATGGCGCTTATCCGCCAATCCTGATCCCGGAGCGTTTCGCCTGGTCGAACTATACCGAGATCTTCGCCGCGAACGACTTTCTGCTCTATTTCTGGAACAGCCTTATTGTGACCGGCATGGCGACCCTGCTTGCGCTGCTGGTCGGTGTTCCGGCGGGATATGGCATTGCGCGGCTCAAGGCGCACAAATCGGCGATCGTTATCATGATTGCCCGCATGACGCCGGGTCTGTCCTACCTGATCCCGCTGTTCCTTCTGTTCCAGACGCTCGGTCTGCTCGGCACGCTCTGGCCGCAGATCATCATCCATCTGGTCGTCACCGTTCCAATCGTGATCTGGATCATGATCGGCTATTTCGAGACGACACCTATGGAACTGGAAGAAGCCGCCATTATCGACGGTGCTTCCTCGTGGCAGGTGTTCATGAAAGTCGCCCTGCCGATTGCCAAGCCCGGCATCGTGGTTTCGCTCATTCTGGCGGTGATCTTCTCGTGGAACAATTTCGTCTTCGGCATCGTGCTCGCAAGCCGCGAGACACGTACCCTGCCGGTCGCAGTTTATAACATGCTGTCCTTTGAACAGGTCAGCTGGGGTCCGCTTGCAGCCGCCGCCCTCGTGGTCACATTGCCGGTCCTGCTGCTAACCGTTTTCGCACAGCGCCAGATCGTTGCAGGTCTGACCGCAGGCGCCGTCAAATAAGAGTCGAGGTTCAAGATGGCATCTGTATCCATCCGAAATGCAATCAAGAAATATGGCAATGTCGGCGTGCTGCATGGCGTGTCAGTGGATATCCAGGACGGTGAATTCGTCGTGCTGGTCGGCCCGTCGGGCTGCGGAAAATCGACGCTTCTGCGCATGATCGCAGGGCTTGAGGAAATTAGCGACGGCGAAATCGCCATCGGTCCCCGCGTGGTCAACGACCTGCGCGCCAAGGAACGCGATATCGCCATGGTGTTCCAGAATTATGCGCTCTATCCGCATATGACGGTGGCCGACAATATGGGCTTCGCGCTCATGCTGAAGAATGCACCGAAGGAAGAACGCGACAGCCGTGTGGCGCGCGCCGCTGAAATCCTCGGCCTCAACAAGCTGCTCGACCGCTTCCCGCGCCAGCTTTCCGGCGGCCAGCGCCAGCGCGTGGCCATGGGCCGTGCGATTGTTCGTGACCCGCAAGTGTTTCTGTTCGATGAGCCGCTGTCCAATCTCGACGCCAAGCTGCGTGTGCAGATGCGCGGTGAGATCAAAGGTCTGCATCAGCGCCTGAAGACCACCACGATCTACGTGACCCACGATCAGATCGAAGCGATGACCATGGCGGACAAGATCGTCGTCATGCGCGATGGTCTGGTGGAGCAGATCGGCGCACCGCTCGATCTTTATGACCGTCCGGCCAATATGTTTGTCGCGGGCTTCATAGGGTCTCCATCGATGAACTTCGTCAACGGCAAGATCGAGGAAGGCTCGTTTGTGGCCGATGGCGGCTTCCGTATGCCGCTTCCTGAAGGCGATTATGCAAGCCTTTCGGGCAAGGCCGTTTATGGCATGCGCCCCGAGCATATGAAGATCGCCGATAAGGGCGTGCCGGTCACGGTCGAAATCGTCGAGCCGACGGGCTCGGAAATCATGGTGATGGGCAAGCTCGGCGACCAGCCGGTTACCTGCCTGTTCCGCGAGCGGCTGACGGTGCGCCCCGGCGATGTGCTGACCATTGCCATTGATCCGGCCACGAGCCATGTGTTCGAGCCGGAAAAGGGAATGCGCGTCAGCAGCTAAAAACCAAATATCAAAATGAAAACGCCGGGCTTTTGCCCGGCGTTTTGTTTTATTCCGCAGCCTCTTTCACCGCCATCGGATTGTTCGGATGAGTCGTCCAGTTGGCATATTGCGCCGGGATCGGCGCCTTGGTGCGCGGATCGAAACCGCCGATCTGCTCCATCGTGATGCAGTCCTCGACCGGGCAGACATTGACGCAAAGATTGCAGCCAACGCATTCCTCGTCGATCACCTCAAAGTGCCGCGCGCCATTGACCAGATTGGTGATCGCCTGGTGCGAGGTATCCTCGCAGGCGATATGGCAACGCCCGCATTTGATGCAGAGATCCTGATTGATCCGCGCCTTGGTGACGTAGTTGAGGTTGAGATATTGCCAGTCGCTGACGTGGCCAACGGCCATGCCGCGGAAATCATCCAGCGTCTGATAACCCTTGCTGTCCATCCAGTCGGAAAGACCGTCGATCATTTCCTGAACGACCTTGAAGCCATAGGTCATCGCCGCCGTGCAGACCTGCACCGTGCCGCAGCCGAGCGCGATGAATTCTGCCGCATCGCGCCAGGTGGTGATGCCGCCGATGCCTGAAATCGGCAGGCCGCGCGTTTCAGGATCGCGTGCGATTTCCGCCACCATGTTCAGCGCAATCGGCTTGACCGCAGGGCCGCAATAGCCGCCGTGGCTGCCGCGACCGTCAATGGACGGGACCGGCGACATGCTGTCCAGATCGACCGACACGATGGAATTGATCGTGTTGATCAGCGACACCGCATCGGTCCCCGCCGCATGGGCGCCACGGGCAGGCTTGCGAATATCGGTGATGTTCGGCGTCAGCTTGGTGATCACCGGCATCCGGCTATACTGCTTGCACCATTTGACGACCATGGCGACATATTCCGGCACCTGACCGACAGCCGCACCCATGCCGCGTTCGCTCATGCCGTGCGGACAGCCGAAGTTCAGTTCGATGCCGTCAGCGCCGGTTTCTTCCACCAGAGGCAGGATGGCCTTCCATGCCTCTTCCTCGCATGGCACCATGATCGAAGCGATCAATGCGCGGTCGGGCCAGCGCATCTTCACTTCCTTCATTTCACGCAGATTGACTTCGAGCGGCCTGTCGGTAATCAGCTCGATATTGTTAAGACCGAGCAGGCGCCGGTCGGCACCATGGATCGCGCCATAGCGCGGCCCATTGACATTGACCACCGGCGGGCCTTCCGCGCCAAGCGTCTTCCAGACCACGCCGCCCCAGCCGGCCTTGAAGGCACGCTCCACATTATAGGCTTTGTCGGTCGGCGGGGCAGAAGCCAGCCAGAAGGGATTGGGAGACTTGATGCCGAGGAAATTCGTTGAAAGATCAGCCATTTTCTATCTCCTCAGCCCTGTTCCTGGCCCAGATGAACGCCGCGGTCCCGCACAGCCGATGCCGGGGCATGGAGCGCGCCTCCTGAAAGCACTGCATCGGCAAAGCCTTCGATTGCCTGGGGGCGTTTGATCAGCGTTGCATGGATCGATTCAGCGGCGACCTTGCCATCTTCCACCGATGCGACGGTCAGGTCCTTGCCGCCTGCCACGCAATCACCGCCTGCCCATATGCCCTCGACCGACGTGCGACGTTCGTCGTCCACGCTGATCCGTCCCCTGGAAAGCCCGATGCCCGAACCCGCCAGCGGTTCCGGTTCGAACTTCTGGCCGATAGCCTTGAAGACCTGATCGGCTTCAAGAATGAGATATTCCCCGGTGCCGGAAAGCCTGCCGTCTTCGATAGCGGTATATTCAAACACCACGGCATTGACGGTGCCGTCTTCGTTCCGTTCAAGCGCGTGGGGCTGCAGCCAGTGGCGAATGACCACGCCGTGAATCTGTGCCAGTTCCTGTTCATAGGCGCTGGCATTCATGTTCTCCTGACCGCGGCGATAGACGATGGTCACGTTTTCAGCGCCGAGCTTCTTGGTCTGGATCGCTACGTCCACTGCGGTCATGCCGCCGCCGATGACCACCACGTTGCGGCCGACGGGCAGGGATGAGAGGTCTTTTGCCTGGCGCAGATTGGCGATGTAGTCGACCGCATCGATAACGTTTGGCGCGTCTTCGCCAGAAAGGCCCAGATCATTGACGCCCGGCATGCCCATTCCGAGGAAGACCGCGTCATAGCCAGCTTTCAGCGCCTCGATAGTGATGTCCTGACCGAGCGTCTGGTTATATTCGACATTGATCGCACCGATCTTGAGCACGAATTCGAGTTCGCGCTGCGCGAAATTATTGACCGTCTTGTAGGCCGCGATACCATATTCGTTGAGGCCGCCGCCTTTGGGCCGGGCTTCGAAGATGGTCACCTTATGGCCATGCATGGCAAGGCGATGGGCAGCGGAGATACCTGCCGGACCCGCGCCAACCACGGCAATGTGCTTGCCGGTTTCAGGCGCGCGCTTGAATGGATGATTGCCGGTTTCCATCAAAACGTCGGTGGCATAGCGCTGCAATTCACCGATCTTGACCGGCTTGCCTTCCGAAATTTCGCGAACGCACACTTCTTCGCAGAGCGTTTCTGTCGGGCATACGCGAGCGCACATGCCGCCCAGAATGTTTTCCGAAAGGATGGTCTTCGCTGCCCCAACCGGATTGCCCGCATTGATCTGTCGAATGAACATCGGAATATCGATGCCCGTCGGGCAGGCATTCATGCACGGAGCGTCGTAGCAGAAATAGCAGCGATCGGACTCGACCAGGGCTTCGTGCTTGGTAAGCGGTGGATGCAGATCGTCGAAAACATGCGCATAGTCGGCCTTGTCAAGCCTTGCCCCACGGATGTCAGGCCCGTTTGCGTGTCCCGGATTATCTATTGCATCAATAGGCGAATTCTCTGCTGATCTCATCGACCGCATCTCCCATTTTTGCTTGTTCAGGCGCGGGTTCCCTTTGCGCGCCGCAACTATGTACCGGGCCGCGATCTTTGCCGCCGCATGATGCCCGTTAAGGACAGGATGACAGATTTTCTCGGAAGGTCAAATTTTTTATCATCTGGTCAATTTATGGAAATGGGCGCGTTCAGGACGGAAGGCCCGGCTTTGGAAGCACGGGCCTTCAATGTTCGGCAGAAATGCGGGATCACAACGGGTCGGACTTGAGGCCGCTTCTTGCCTCTATCGCGCTTGTCTGCTCAGGGAGAATTTCCGTCTCCTTGGGAAGTGCAGGGCGAGAGCTTAGCACCAGGGCGCAACCACCGATGATGACGGCGGCACCGACGAACTGGATCAGGGAAAGCTGCTCCTTCAGGAAGACGGCGCCTACCAGAACCGCGATGACCGTCACGACGAACTCGACGCTGATGGCCTTCGTCGGCCCGACACTTCCGACCAGCTTGAAATAGAGCACATAGGTGAGGGCGCTCATCACGCAGGCCGAGATGAGCAGATATCCAAAATCAGCCAACCCCGGCATGGCTGGCACAGGCACCGCGAAAATGAGCGGCAAGGAGAGGATGCCGCCAAAAACGAATGCACCGATGGTGGTTTCCCACGAACCGGTGCCGGAAAGGCGGCGGCTGGCATAGTTGCTGCCGAAAGCTGCGGAAAAGCAGGAGAAAAGCACGGCGACACAGCCCATGATGAAGGCGGGCGTGACGGCAACAGCCGGGAAACCAACCAAGAGCACGATGCCGGTAACGCCAAGCAGCAGCCCGACAAGCCCGCGCGACGTAATGCGCTCAAGCCCCCAGAACTGGCTGATGATCATCGAGAAGAGCGGAATGGATGCCACGCAGATCGCGGCCATCGCCGTTCCGATCAGCGGGGTGCCGTAAGAAAGGCCGATCAGCTGGCCCGCAACCGTGGTTGCGCCAACCACGGCGAAAGGTTTCCAGCCAGCATGAAAATCCAGCCTGCGGCCGGAGAGTTTCGCAATTGCAAAGAGCGTTCCGGCCGCAATGAAGGAACGGAAAGCCACCGCGCCGACCCAGCCAAAGGCTTCTACGACGCGCAAGACCACGAGGAACGATAACCCCCATGCTACGGAAAGAAAAACATAGGTCGCGATATCTCTGGGTTTCATGCCAGCGGACTTTCAGGAAGTATTCGAAACTTTGAATACTTGGTTGTTAAGGAAGAACGTTACAGCTTTACAAGAATGAAGCCTGATCAGGTCGTTTTTGCGGCGGCGTTCGACGCCGCTTCTGCGATATTGGCGAAGAAGCGGTCTGCGATCTTGCGTGCGACCGAACCGAGCAGTTTAGTGCCGATCTGCGCTACCTTGCCGCCCGCATCGCCACGTATGGCGTAGGACAGAATAGTATCCTCGCCATCTTCGTCCAGCCGCACATCGGTCGCCCCATGCGCAAATCCGGCTATGGAACCTTCACCGTGGCCGGAGATCGTATAGGAGATCGGCGGTTTCATATTCGACAATTCCAGAATCCCGTGAAAGCGAACCTTCAGGATTCCGAAACTCACCTTGAGCGCAGCCCGTATTTCCGTGTCCGAAATTCGCTCGATATCTTCACAGCCCGGAATGCAGGATTTCAGCGTCTCAATGTCGTTCAGCGCATCCCAGACTGCTTGTCTCGGTGCCGCTATCCGCTCTTCTCCAGTCAGGTCCATGGTTCACTCCGAGGTGGATCACCCTAAATTGATCAATATGGTGTATATGACACCCTGTCCAAATTGGAAGTTCGGTAATTTATTTGCCGCAAATCCTCTCTAAAGCGCTTAATGTCCGCAATTAAATCGATTTGATTCGGGAGTAGCATCATGGCAAGAGACGCGACGAAGCTTGAAGCAACGGTCGCAAAGCTGAAAAAGCATTGGGCAGATTCGGCTCCGCAGGACATGCGGGCAGCGTTCAAATCGGATCCGGGTCGGTTCGAGCGGTATTCGTTGTCCCTGGATGACCTTCTGTTCGACTGGTCGAAATGCCGGGTCAATGACGAAACGATCGGGCTCCTCAAGGAGCTGGCCGGTGCTGCCGATGTTGAAGGCCGTCGCGCGGCGATGTTTGCAGGCGAGCATATCAACAATACCGAGGATCGTGCCGTTCTCCACGTCGCTCTGCGCGATACTTCCTCGAAGGAAGTGCTCGTCGACGGACACAATGTCCTGCCGGACGTGAAGGAAGTGCTGGACCGTATGGCGGCATTTTCGGATGGCATCCGGTCGGGCGCTATCAAGGGCGCAACCGGCAAGAAGATCACCGATATCGTCAATATCGGCATTGGCGGCTCCGATCTCGGTCCCGTCATGGCGACGCTCGCGCTTTCTCCCTATCATGATGGCCCGCGCGCGCATTTCGTCTCCAATATCGACGGCGCTCATATTGCCGATACGCTCGGCATCCTTGATCCCGCGACGACGCTCGTCATTATCGCTTCCAAGACGTTCACGACCATCGAAACCATGACCAATGCGCAGACCGCGCGCAAATGGATAGCCGAAGCGCTTGGCGAAGCAGCCGTAGGCGCCCATTTCGCCGCAGTCTCGACGGCGCTGGACAAGGTAGCCGCCTTTGGCATAGCCGAAGATCGGGTTTTTGGTTTCTGGGACTGGGTCGGCGGACGATATTCGGTGTGGTCGGCCATCGGCCTGCCGGTCATGATCGCGATTGGACCGGACAACTTCCGCAAGTTTCTGGCAGGCGCACATTCGATGGATGTGCATTTCCGCGATGCGCCGCTGGAAAAAAACCTGCCCATTTGGCTGGGCCTCATCGGTTACTGGCACCGCGCCATCTGCGGCTATGGCAGCCGTGCGATCATTCCCTACGATCAGCGTCTGGCCCGCCTGCCTGCCTATCTGCAGCAACTGGATATGGAATCGAATGGCAAGAGCGTCACGGTCGATGGCAAGCCGGTTTCCGGCCCGACCGGCCCGGTCGTATGGGGCGAGCCCGGCACCAACGGCCAGCACGCCTTCTTCCAGCTTCTGCATCAGGGTACCGACACCATCCCGCTTGAATTCATCGTTGCGGCGAAAGGTCATGAAAAGCACCTTGACCACCAGCATGAAATGCTGCTCGCAAACTGCCTTGCGCAGTCGGAAGCTTTGATGAAGGGCCGCACGCTGGACGAAGCGCGGGCGCAGTTGAAGGCGAAGAACCTTGCCGAAAGCGAAGTGGAACGCATTGCGCCCCATCGCGTCTTCTCGGGCAACCGTCCTTCGTTGACGCTGGTTCACGACAAGCTTGACCCGTTCGCTTTCGGGCGTCTGGTCGCGCTCTATGAGCATCGTGTTTTCGTCGAGGCGCAGATTTTCGGCATCAACGCTTTCGATCAATGGGGCGTCGAGCTTGGCAAGGAACTTGCCACCGAACTCTTGCCGGTTGTCTCAGGCGAGCAAACCAGCGATGGTCGCGACGCTTCCACACAAGGGCTTGTCGCCCATCTGCATGCGCGAAGGAAAGCTTGACGGCATTCTCTGCACAATTAGAAATGAAAGAGAGCCGGGTTCGTAATCCGGCTCTCTTCATGAGGAATAGAATGGGACATGAAATGAAAACCGAGATTGTGAAATTTGCCGGCGATGTACCGGGAAATGCCATCGAGTTGCGCGTGCTGCGCTTTGCCGGCAAGGACAGCGATGTGCCTTCCGCCTATTTGCAATCGTCGCTTCACGGTGCCGAACTTCCGGGGCAGGCGGCTCTTCATTTCCTGGTTCCGATGTTGAAGAAAGCGGCCGAGGAAGGGCGCGTTCTCGGCAATATCACCGTTGTTCCACAGGCAAATCCGATCGGCTCCAATCAGTGGCAGGCCCATCAGCATCTCGGTCGCTTCGAAACTTTCTCGCTGACCAATTTCAACCGCGCCTTCCCGCTGCTGCCGGATTTCAACACGTCTGAACTGCCGGAGCCGGATGCGCCGATCTCACTGGCACAGCGCCTGAAGGCGACGCTTTTGAAGCTGGCTCTGCCGAACGACATCGTTCTCGATCTGCATTGCGACGACGAGAGCGAAAACTACGTCTACATCGCTGAAGAATTTGCCGAGGACATGAAAGATCTGGCCATCGCGCTCAATTCGACGGCGATCCTCGCATGGGATACGACTGCCGACGCAGCTTTTGAGGAAGCCTGCGCGCATCCTGTCCTGCAATTGCCAGCGGACAAGCGCAACATGAAGCGCCGCGCGGTGACGACAGTCGAATTTCGCGGCTTGAGCGATGTTTATCCCGATATGGGCAAGGGCGACGCCGAGGGCTTGTATAAATTCCTCGTACATCGCGGTGTCGTTCGCGACGACAATGTGAAGCTCGAAACCGAGTATAAGGGCCTTGTCACGCCGCTCTCGCATGTCGAGATGCTGCGGGCGCCGGAGGGCGGCATGGTGCTCTATCATGTAGCGCCCGGCGATGAAGTCAAAGCAGGCGCGAAGCTCGTCACGGTGGTTACGAAACCGGGTGAACCGGAAGGCGACATTACGCTCACGGCACCGCAGGACGGGCGCATTTTGACCCGTCGTTCGCTGCGCTATGTGCGCCGTGGCGATGATCTTCTCAAATTGCTGGGGGTGAAGCCTTCTGCCGTCAAGAAGCGTGCCGGCGCGCTTGAAGCATGAGCGAAAAGCTTTCCGAAGAACGCATCAGATCAATCCGTGCCGTCCTCTTCGACAAGGACGGCACCTTGATCGACTTCGACCGGACCTGGTTTTCAATCTCCTGGCAGCTTGCGCAGCGAGCCGCAAAGGGGGATGAACTGCGGGCCCGCGCATTGCTCGACGCTGGGGGCTATGACTGGCTGACCGAGCGTTTCCGGGCCAATTCAGTCATCGCGGCCGGTACGGTCGAAGACATTGTTTCGCTTTGGCACCCTGATGTGGTGTCCGAGCAATCGCGCGAGCTTATCGAAGAATATGACGCTTACTGCGTCACCGAAGGCGCACGTTCTGCTGTGGCCGTAGAAGCTTTGCATGAAACGCTCGAAACGCTTCGCACCATGGGGTTCCGGCTAGGTATCGCCACCAACGATTCCGAGGCTGGCGCGCACGCCACGGCCAAAGCGCTGGGTGTCGACGGTTTTTTCGACGTCGTGATCGGCTACAACACGGCGGCGCGTCCAAAACCCTATCCCGATCCCCTGCTTTATTTTGCAGAAAAGCTGGGGCTTGCTCCGCATGAGATCGCCATGGTCGGCGACAATCTTCATGACCTGGAGACAGCCCACGCAGCCGGTGCGGGACTGGCAGTCGGCGTTCTATCGGGCAACAGTCCTCGCGAAGCACTGGAACCCCACGCCGATATCGTGCTGGATAGCGTGGCCGGCCTGCCCGAATTGCTGAAACGTTAAGTCGTCGCTTCCATTCAACGGATTGAATGGAAGCGTCACCACAATTCATTCTTGCTGCTCTTGCGGCGGAATTGGCATGGAGTAGCATGGCAGGACGTTTAACGTTCGCGGCGAGCTATACCCATGATCCTGATCGGCCAGTATGATTCTCCTTTTGTGCGGCGTGTCGCTATCGCCATGCGGCTTTACGGCCTGCCATTTGAACACAAACCATGGTCGACGTTCGGTGATCGTGACAGGCTTGCGGAATTCAATCCGCTGAGCCGCGTGCCGACGCTTGTACTGGATGATGGCGAGGTCGCGATCGAAAGCGCGGCGATACTCGATTATCTCGATGAGATCGCCAACGGCAAACATCCGTTGATCGCGCCAAGAGGTGCCGAGCGTCGTCAGGCATTGAAGATATGCGCGCTTTCTACCGGTCTTGCCGATAAAGCCGTAAGCCTGCTCTATGAAGGTTTGCTGCGAAGCGAAAAATCAAACGTTTGGGTAGAGCGTTGCGAAACGCAGATCGCCCGGGTGCTGGACGTGCTGGAGAACGACCTTTCAGAACGAAAATCACCATATTGGTTCGGAGATGATATCGGGCATGCCGATATTGCTGCGACCTGTGCACTGCGCTTTCTTCGTGAAGCCCATCCACATCTCTTCGATGAGCAGAAATACCCCTCATTGGCTGGTCTGGCCGCTCGATGCGAAGCGCTGGCACCGTTTCAGGAGATCGTGCAGCCCTTGGCGCCACCCTCTGCCTGATGCTGTCTGAAACAAATGCGGCCGGATGAAAGTCCGGCCGCATTTGTTTTCAAGTTTTACCGTTCTCAGTCACGAAGTTCGCGGCGCAAGATCTTGCCGACATTGCTTTTCGGCAGGCTTTCGCGGAACTCGACTTCGCGCGGGCGCTTGTAATTGGTAAGGCGCTCGGCGCAATAGGCTTTGACTTCGTCTTCAGTGAGGTTGAGATCGCTGCGCACGACGAACAGTTTCACGACTTCGCCGGAATGTTCGTTCGGTATGCCAATGGCAGCCGATTCCACGATGCCGGGATGACCTGCGGCTACTTCCTCGATTTCGTTCGGATAAACATTGAAGCCGGAAACAAGGATCATGTCCTTCTTGCGGTCGACGATTTTGGTATAGCCCCGCTCGTCCATGAAACCCATGTCGCCGGTCCGGAAAAATCCGTCGGGCATGATTGCACGCTTGGTTTCGTCCGGGCGGTTCCAGTAACCCGTCATCACCTGCGGTCCGCGCACGCAGATTTCGCCGACCTCACCGAGAGCGAGGTCGTTTCCATCATCATCGCGGATCGCAACATCGGTTGACGGCATCGGCAGGCCGATGGTTCCGGAGAACTCGGTTGCATCCAGCGCGTTGGCGCAGGCGACGGGCGAAGTCTCGGAAAGGCCATATCCTTCGGTGATGTGACAACCGGTCATTTTCTGCCAGCGTTCGGCCACAGGACGTTGTACAGCCATTCCGCCGCCGAGAGTGAGAATAAGAGGTTTGAAATCCAGGGTCTGGAAATCTGGATTATTCATGAGGCCATTGAAAAGAGTGTTGAGGCCCGGGAAGATATGGAACGGGAATTTCCTCAGTTCCTTGACGAAGCCAGCAATATCGCGCGGATTGGGAATGAGGATATTTCGCGCACCAAGCTTGATGCCGATCATCGCATTCACGGTAAGCGCGAAGATGTGATAGAGCGGCAGCGCACACACGAAATTCAGCGCCTTCGGCTTGCCCTTGTTGCGGAAGGCAACCTCCATCCAGGTATGCATCTGCTCCACATTCGCAAGGATGTTGCTATGGGTCAGCATGGCGCCTTTCGAGATGCCGGTCGTGCCTCCGGTATATTGCAGGAAGGCAAGGTCGGAACCTTGTACCGGAACCGGGTTGAAGGATAGGGCACGACCTTGAGCCAATGCGTCCTTGAAACGGATATGCTCCGGAATGTTCCACGCCGGAACCATTTTCTTCACGCGGCGCACGACCAGATTGATGATGTGGCCCTTGAATCCATGCATGTCGCCCATGGACGCGACGATGATATTGGGAACGTTGATCGAATTGAGGGTCTTTTCCACCGTCGACGCAAAATTTTCCAAAACGATCAATGCTTTGGCGCCGGAATCCTTCAACTGATGTTCCAGTTCTCGCGGCGTATATAGCGGATTGACGTTCACGACGACGAAACCTGCGCGGAGAATGGCCGTGAAGGCAATCGGATAATGCAGGATATTCGGCATCATCACCGCAACGCGGTCGCCCTTCACGAGACCGCGCGACTGGAGAAAAGCAGCCAGCGCACGCGAATATTCGTCGAGTTCCTTGTAGGACAGATCCTTGCCCATGCAGGTGAAGGCTGGGCTGGAGGCGAATTGCCGGCAAGATGCCAGAATCATATCGCCGATGGAAGTTGCCGTGCTCAGATCGATCTCGTGCGGAACGCCAGCCGGATATGATTTGAACCAGATCTTTTCCTGCGTCGGCGCGCCATTGGCTGGCGATCCGGCGGTCATGGATTCAACTACGGATGCACTTTGCCCAGTCGTCTTTTTCGCCATTTCTTCTCCCCGGATCGCTCCGTCCTAAATTGGGCCGCATGTGCGCCCCGCCGTCTCCCAAGCCATCCGCCCCCCGGAAGGCTTCCTCATTGGTAAATGTGGTCGAGTTTTAATTTCTTCGCAAGAGTTACATTGACGTAAGCGTAAATTATAAAAGAGTCGAGCGTCTCTCCCAATTTTGCGGTTTGACAATCACGATTGGTTGAAACCGGCCATCGTGAAAATAGCCTGTCCGGCGGGGCAGGCATATCGAAATTGGGCCCGACAACTATGTTTGATGAGCTTCGAATGCCGGATTTCTAAGAGATTGAACGAGTATCGAGATTGCCCTGCCACCGTAGGTGACAAGATCATAGTTCCGGTCGCCTCGCAACCATTCGTTGAGAAGGCCGCTTAGAAGGGACAGCAGGATCGGTGCCGCCGTGTCTGCGGTCCATTCCTTTGAAAGCTCCCCGCGTCTTGCAGCCACGTCCAGCAATCCTGCGAACAGGGAGAGGACGTTGGCGCGCGCTTCGCGAAGGCGATCTTCAAGCGGGGCCATTTCGCCGACGAATTCGCATCGCTGGTTGATAATGATGAAAATGTTCTGCTGACGCTCGTTGTTCGAGAAAAGCTGCAGCGCCTGAATGATCGACTGCTCGAGCACATGCATCGGATTGGGGTGGTTGACGGCCGCAGCCTGCAGCATGATTTCTTCTTGCGGAAACCGGACATTGCCGATGATGGTGCGAAGAATCTCCACCTTGTCGCGGAAGTGGAAATAAATCGCACCCCGCGTCACTCCGGCATGACAGGCAATTTCCATCAGTGTAGATTGGTTGACACCACGCTCGAGGAAAACCTGCTCGGCAGCCACCAGAATGGCTTCCCGGGTTTCGGCTGCCTCGGCTTTCGTTCTTCGCATGATTTCTCTCGGGTGAATGCAGTCTGATGGCTTAGTTCGCCACTTGAATCCGGGTAACTCATTCGTGATCTGTAATATTGAGCGATTGACTATAACACGGTAGATCGTATTTACAAACACTCGTGTATGTTAAATTGGCAGCACCGCGCGACAGCAAGGGCACTCCCACCATGACTTTGAACCGTTCCATTCGGCTTTTTGCGGCAGGGGCCGCTTTTCTTGTCTTTGCGGGGCAACCCGTTCTGGCGCAGGCACCCGGCGGCGCAACGCCGCCACCGCCACAGGTATCTGTTACCGTGGTCGAGCCGCATGATGTACCTGTCACCTACGAATATGCGGCGCGTATCAGTGCCTATCGCGACGTTCAGGTGCGTGCGCGTGTCGGCGGGATATTGCTTCACCGCAATTTCATCGAAGGCACGGAAGTCAAGGCTGGCGACGTGCTGTTCGAAATAGACCCGGCACCTTACCAGGCGGAGCTTGAAAAGGCTCAGGCACAGGTGGCACAGGCCGAGGCGCAGTATCAGCAATCCATCCGCGACGCGGAGCGCGCAGAACAGCTGGTCCAGCAGAAGGTGCAGAGCACTGCCGTTCGTGATTCGGCTTTCGCGACGCGCGACCTGAACAAGGCGTCTGTCGCCGCAGCCAAGGCGCAGCTGCGCACGGCTGAACTCAATCTGAGCTATACCAAGGTGACGGCGCCCATCAGCGGCATCACCAGCCTCGAACAGGTCAATGAGGGCAGCCTTATCGGTACGGATGCGTCTTCCAGCCTTCTGACCTCGATTACCCAGCTCGACCCGGTCTATGTGAACTTCTCCTTCACGGACACGGAAGCCGCTGAAATCGACCGTTTGCGCGCCGAGCGCGGTGCGACGGGCGAAGATGCCGACCGTCTCAAGATCAAGGTTCTGTTCGGGGACGGGCAGGCTTATGACCACGAAGGAACGATCGATTTCACCTCTTCGTCGCTCGATACGGAAACGGGTACGCTCGGTGCCCGCGCGGTGGTCGAGAATCCCAAGCGTCGCCTGATCCCGGGTCAGTTCGTTCGCGCTGTCATTCTTGGCATCCAGGTCAAGGATGCCATCACGATCCCGAAGGCCGCATTGCTCCAGGGGCCGCAAACGCAGTTCGTTTACGTGGTCAACAAGGACAATATCGTCGAAGTCCGGCCGATCACCGTTGCTCGCGAACTGAGCGATGCCTGGCTGGTTTCCGAAGGTCTCAACGCAGGTGACCGCGTCATTAGCGAAGGGCTTATCAAGGCAGCCCCGGGCAAGCCCGTTAATCCGGTCGACGCAGCTACCGAAGCAGGCAATAGCACATCGCCGGACAAGGCGGGTGCCGAAGCTGGCAAAGAACAGGCGGCAGGCAAGCAATGAACAGATTTTTCGTCGACCGCCCCGTTTTCGCGGCGGTCATCTCCATTGTGCTCGTGCTGGCAGGCCTGATCTGTATCCGGATTCTGCCGATTGCACAGTATCCCGAACTGACGCCGCCGCAGGTTGTTGTCAGCGCGACCTATCCCGGCGCCAGCGCCGAAACGGTGGCGCAGACCGTTGCCGCGCCGTTGGAACAGCAGATCAACGGCGTCGAGAACATGCTCTATATGCAGTCCTCGAGCCTCGGCAGCGGCACGATGCAGCTGACCGTAACCTTTGCTCTGGGCACCGACCCGGATCAGGCCACGATCAACGTCAACAACCGCGTGCAGCGTGCGACTTCCTCGCTTCCGCAGGAAGTGCAGCGTCTTGGCGTCACGGTGGACAAGCGTTCCACCACAATTCTGGGCATGGTCGCCATGTTCTCCGACAGTGATCGCTACGATCGCACCTATGTCGGCAACTATGCGCTTCTCAATGTGGTTGACGATCTCAAGCGCCTTCAGGGCGTTGGCGACGTGCAGCTTCTCGGCAACATCGATTATTCGATGCGTATCTGGCTGCGTCCCGACAAGCTGGCGCAGTATAACCTGACGCCGAGCGATGTCTCGACCGCCATTCAGGAACAGAACGCGCAGTTTGCAGCAGGCCGCTTCGGCGATCAGCCTGACCCGCAAGCCGGGCCGTTCACCTATACCGCGACCACACAGGGGCGCCTCCCGGATGCCGCAGCATTCGAGAACATTATCCTCCGTTCGAGCCCCAATGCGGCAACGCTCCGTCTCAAGGACGTTGCGCGTGTCGAACTCGGCACGGAAAGCTATCTCGTCGACAGTAATCTGAACGGCACCTCGGCCGTCCCGATTGCAATCTATCTGCAGCCCGGCGCCAACGCGCTCAACACGATGGAACTCATTCAGAACCGTATGGATGAGCTGAAGGCAAGCTTCCCGGCGGGTATCGACTATTCGATCCCCTTCGATACGACGAAGTTCATCAAGGTCTCCATCGAGGAAGTGATTCACACCTTCATCGAGGCGATCATTCTCGTCGTGCTGGTGGTGTTCATCTTCCTGCAGAACTGGCGGGCGACGCTTATCCCGATCATCGCGGTGCCGATCTCGATTATCGGTACTTTCGCGGGCATGTATGTGCTGGGCTTCTCCATCAACCTCCTGACGCTCTTCGGTCTCGTACTGGCAATCGGTATCGTGGTCGACGACGCCATCGTGGTGCTGGAAAACGTCGAACGTATCATGACGACGGAAAAACTGTCGCCGCGCAAGGCCGCCATCAAGGCCATGGGCGAAGTGACGGGGCCGGTGATTGCGATTGTCCTTGTGCTGTGTGCGGTGTTCATTCCGGTCGCCTTCATGGGCGGTCTGGTTGGCGAAATGTACAAGCAGTTCGCCGTGACCATCGCGATTTCGGTGACATTGTCGGGTCTCGTGGCCCTGACACTGACACCGGCGCTTTGCGCGCTTATCCTAAAGCCGGGTCATCATGAGCCGATGCTGCCGTTCCGCATCTTCAACCGCTTCTTCGAGCGGGTGACGGACGGCTATTCGCGCGGCGTTCGCTTCTTCCTGAAGCGCGCTGCAATTGGGCTGGTCATTTTTGCGGGCCTTCTTGGCGCCACCTACTATCTTTTCGAAAGGGTGCCGGGATCGCTGTTGCCGGATGAGGATCAGGGCTTCCTGTTCAGCGTTGCAGTGCTTCCCCCGGCGGCCTCTCTGGAACGTACAACGGCGGTTCTCGATCAGGCGAGTGCGAATATCCGGAAAAACCCTGCTGTGGAGAGCGTCTTCGCGGTATCCGGCTTCGACCTTCTGTCGGGCGGTCTGAAAACCAGCGCGGGCACGATGTTCATCATGCTCAAGGACTGGAAGGAACGCACGACGCCTGAAACCGATGCGCGCAATCTTCCCGGTGCCATCATGGGGATGAATGCGGGGATCAAGGACGGTCTTGTTCTTGCGTTCAACCCGCCTCCGATCATGGGTCTCAGCACGACGGGCGGCTTTGAACTCTATGTTCAGGATCGCACGGGCGGCGGTGTGGATTCGCTGACGCGGGCTACCAAGCTCATTACCGAGGCTGCCGTCAAGCGGCCGGAGTTGCAGGGTGTGCGCACGACGTTCGATCCGAACGTTCCGCAGTATGACATCCAGCTTGATCGCGAAAAGGCGAAGGCTATGGGTGTGCCGATCAACTCTGTATTCACTGCAATGCAGGCAACCTTCGGCAGCCTCTACGTCAACGACTTTACACTGTTTGGCCGCAACTATCAGGTCAACTTGCAGTCGGAAGCCGAGTTCCGTCGTGATCCGAGCGATCTCAAGCATGTCTTCGTCCGGGCCAATTCCGGCAGCATGATCCCGCTCGATGCACTCGTCACCGTCAAGCGTATTGTCGGTCCTGATCAGCTCGAACGCTTCAATGCCTTCAACGCGGCGAAGATCACCGGTAATCCGGCGCCGGGCTTCACCTCCGGCGACGCGATCAAGGCGATGCAGGAAGTGGCTGCGGAGGTTCTCCCGCAGGGCTATCAGATTGCATGGACCGGCTCGGCCTATCAGGAAGTGACCACCAGCGGCACAGGCACGCAGGCCATGATCTTCGGCCTTGTCATGGTGTTCTTGATCCTTGCTGCGCAGTATGAACGCTGGAGCCTGCCGCTCGCTGTCATAACGGCGGTGCCTTTCGCAATCTTCGGCGCGTTGCTGGCGACCGATCTGCGCGGGCTGACCAATGACGTCTACTTCCAGATTGGTCTGGTGACGCTCATAGGTCTGGCGGCGAAGAACGCGATTCTGATCGTGGAGTTCGCGGTGCTCGAACGAGAGACCGGCAAATCCGCCATCGAGGCGGCGGCGTCGGCGGCTCGTCTGCGCTTCCGTCCGATCGTGATGACCTCGCTCGCCTTTATTCTGGGCGTGGTGCCGCTCGCGATCAGCTCGGGTGCCGGTTCGGCAAGCCGTCACTCCATCGGTACGGGCGTTATCGGCGGCATGTTGGCAGCAACGTTCATCGCCACGTTCTTCATTCCGATGTTCTACAGTCTGATTGCTCGTAAGCCTCCGAAGAGGCCGGAGGATGAAGACGTGAATGAAACGATCAGCCCCAACCCGCAGGCTGATAATCACGTCTAGCCCGCTTCAAGCTGCAAACGAAAGCCCCGCCGAATGGCGGGGCTTTTTGCATCCTGTACCCGCACTGCTGCCAGGGCGGAAATGGTTGATTACCAGTCTTCGGACGAGGACTGCCCGGCTCCAGAGCATTTCCAGCAAAAGTGTGAAACCGCTTTGCGTTGGATAATGCGATAAAACAAATAGTTAGAGCGGTTCCGGCGATTCTGTTAGAACAGGAACCGCTCTAGAAAAGCGATGCGATACTTTGAACGATTGCCCAGCATAGGAACGTCGCCGGCACGCTGAGTGCTGCGAGCATGATGCCCAGAAACACATAGGCGGCTTCATTCGGCGAGCGTTTTGTTTGTTCCGGAGTCTTGTGCCATTGAGCAGGTACGCCATCGAACATTGTATATATCCTCCTTCTCCCTCGCTTTGATTATTGATCGGAGTCGGATTTGTTCAAGTCAAAATAAATGGATGTATTTATCGTCTCGCTTGTGCTAAAAGCGGCGCAACTTATCCTGATTTGTCTATTGTTATGTCGCTATAAAGACGGGTTTCCGTGCTATTTATTTGATGGAAAACAATTTTACTTTTATACTGTAAGTATCGATATATCGGAAATTTCAAAAATATCTGAAAATTCGTTGGGTAGCAGTATTCTCCTGCGTCAAAATGGCACGCAATGGGCGGACAAATTAAACGACCCGCCCGTCCGATGTCCGGATCAGTAAAAGCTGTTCGGGAAATAGCGCAGGTAAAGCTCCGTCAGCGTGCCCTTCTGCTGCAAGGCTTGCAGTGCATTATCGAAGGCGCTGACAAGGGGAGCGTTTTTCTGCGCAACGGCAATGCTGAGCCCGGTGCCCAGATACTGGGGTGCCAGATAGGGGCCGGCTGCGAAGGTGCAGCATGCATGGCCCTCGGGACTGTTAAGCCACACGGACAGCGACATGCCATCGTGAAAGACTGTGCCGATCTTGCCGCTCCTGAGATCGGCGAGCATGCTCGGTTCATCAGGGTAGGGTTTTGCGACCGCCTGGGGAAAATAGCTTTTCAACAATTGTTCATGGGCGGTACCTGCAATGACGCCGACGTTCTTGCCCTTCGTGGCCGTCACCGGATCATCGTTAAAAGCGCCGGCATTGGTCGTCGCAAAACGCGCAGGCAGCCGCATATAGGACCGTGAATAGGCAAATTGTTCCCGGTTTGCTTCGGTTGGCTTCCACCCCGCCAGTATGGCTTCAGCCTGTCCGCTGAGCAGGCGCTCCTCCAGCTCATTCCATGGGACAGCTTCGATCTGACATATGTCGTCGACGCCCAATTGACGGCAAAGGGCCTTGGCAAGGTCGATATTATAGCCGGAAAGCTGCCCCCGGTCGCCGAGCATATTGAACGGTGGAAAGTCCACGGTTGTAATGAACCTCAACCGTGTGAGCGCTTGCAGGGACGGCAATGGCAGGCGCTCCCTCTGGTTGATGAAGGACGGAGCCTGGGGCTCTGTGTCGGAAGCCTGCGCGCTATGAATACCACATGCGGATGCCAGCGCGATCAGCAGTCTTGGAAGGTGGCGTTTCATGACCCGTCTCTGCTCTCTTTTTTATAATTTCGCGTTAACCGCACGATCGATTGCCTCTCCAATATTCACCAAAAGTGCCAGGAAAATAAAGGTTGCAATTCTTTTAGAGTATATTACGTTCCGATTGTAATTTTTCTGAAATAATTAACTAATAAAGCGTTCGGTAAAATTACTATATTAGTATATATCTAAAATACAAATCACAAATATTCAGTAGTGCGGGGGTGCTATGAGTAGTGTATCGACTGCGTTCGATCTGGAGATATGCAGCGCCATATCAGCCAGACTGGAACAATGCGGCGTAGCGAGAGAGGCGTTGCTTGGGGCATATAGGGCTGCTGCTCGCCACGGAACGTCGTTTTGCGTGGAGCTGGTTCAGCGGGGTGATGTTGCGGAATCGGTGCTTTATGCAGCCATAGCTGATCTTTTGACATTGGAGTTCACAGACGAAGCCTTGCCGTCCCGTATTTTCGTATCGGGCGAAGAAAAGCCGTCGGCTTTCATCGATGTGGGACAGGTTATGGTGCTCGGCGCAGATGGAAGCAACTATCTCTATATAGCGCCTTCGGAAAATCGCATCCGGACGCTTCGGGACTATGTGCTTGCGACGCCGCAGTTGAAGAACCGGATACGGATCTGCACGCCGACGCTCCTGAAGCAGGTCATGCGGCAGCGGCATCAAAAGGATCTGATCGCCAGAGCCTATGAAATGACACCGCAATCGCTGTCCGCATCGCGCGTTCTCGATACGCCGCAGGCGTTTATCATCGCCATGGCGGTTTACGCGCTTTTCGCCTGCATGTTCAATTGGCCCGCGACCACTCTCCTTGTTCTCCATGTAGCACTGTCATTATTCTTCTTCGGCTGCGTGATGATCCGTCTGTTCGCAGCGGTTGCCGGACGGCGGTTGAAATTTCTGGAGATCAAGAAAAGCAGGCCGCGCGATCTGCCGATCTATTCCGTGCTGGTCCCGCTATATCGGGAACAGGAGGTGATAGGCCAGCTTGTAACGAGTTTGAAACGCCTGAACTGGCCAGCCAGCAAGCTCGATATCAAGCTTGTCTGCGAGAAGGACGATTTCGATACGATCGCCGCGATACGTCGTGTGGGGCTGCCATCGAATTTTGAACTGGTTCTCGTGCCGTCCGGCGGGCCCAAGACGAAACCGAAGGCGTTGAATTATGCATTGCAGTTTGCCCGAGGGGAGATCGTCGCGGTCTTCGATGCCGAGGACCGGCCTCACCCTGACCAGTTGCTTGAAGCATGGCAGACCTTTCAGGTCGAAGGCGACAAGCTGGCCTGTGTGCAGGCGCCGCTGATCATCGGGAATTTTCGCCATAATCTGCTGACGCGAATGTTCGCCTTTGAATATGCCGCACTTTTCCGCGGGCTGCTGCCTTGGCTTGCTTCCCGGGGGCACGTTATTCCCCTCGGAGGAACCTCCAATCACTTTCGGCGGTCCTGTCTGGAGGAGGTTGGCGGCTGGGACGCCTACAACGTCACGGAAGATGCCGATCTCGGCGTGAGGCTTGCTCGTTTCGGGTATCGTATCGGTGTCATCACGCGTGGCACGATTGAAGATGCGCCCGTAAACTATGACGTCTGGCGCAAGCAGCGGACACGCTGGCTCAAGGGTTGGATGCAGACATGGCTCGTCCATGGCCGCCAGCCGCACAATACCTGGCGCGAGCTTGGCTGGTTCAGGTATTCCGTCAATCAGGTCTATACCCTGGGAATAATCGGTTCGGCGCTTCTGCATCCTCTGATGCTTGCCATGTTCGCCTTCCTGCTGATCGGAATGATGTTCGGGCCGCTGACGACACACAGTATCTGGCTGTTGGGGATCGATGTGACGAACATTCTGCTGGCCTATCTGAGTTTCTACCTTCTGGGAGCGAGAACGATGGAGCCAACGGAACTGGGAGGGTATGCGTACCTGTTCTCGATCCCGGTATATTGGGTGCTGATCTCAATTGCGGCCTGGCGCGCGCTATGGCAGCTGGTGCATGTGCCGCATCTTTGGGAAAAGACACCGCACCAGCCAAGCCTGTTTTACATCTCCACCGATGACGAGGTGAGGAATGTGGAGCCGCGTCCGATGATTGATTGATCCTCGGCCCCGATGGCCTGAAGGTCTCTTCCCTCATAGGGTAGCGTCAAAAGGATGCGCCGGATTGCTGCCAGTCTGGCGCGTCTCTTGTCATTCGAACGGATGATGGTCCAGGGCGCGTAGCCCGTATCGGTCCTTTCGAGCATGGTGTGCAATGCATCGGAATAATCATTCCAGCGAGAAATGCCGGCCACGTCCATCGGTGAGAACTTCCAGTTCTTGAGAGGGCTGTGGCGCCGCTCGTGAAAACGCTTGAGCTGCATTTCCTGGCCGATATCCAGCCAGAATTTGAAAAGATGGATGCCATCCGTCACGATCATGCGCTCAAAATCGGGCGTTTCGGTCAGGAAGGTTTCGAGCTGCGCCGGTGTGCAGAACCCCATGACGCGTTCCACGCCGGCCCGGTTGTACCATGAACGATCAAACGTGACGAACTCGCCAGCCGTTGGGAAATGCGCGACATAACGCTGGAAATACCATTGACCCTGTTCTGTTTCGGTTGGCTTGGGCAGGGCGACGTTACGCGCGGTTCTGGGGTTCATGAACTCGCGGATTGTAAAGATGGTTCCGCCCTTGCCGGCAGCGTCCCGGCCTTCAAAAACGCTGATGACACGCCCGCCAGTATCCTGAAGCCAATATTGAAGTTTGACGAGTTCGATCTGAAGCCGCTCCAGCGTTTCCTCATATTCTTCCGACTTCATCTTGGACGGATAGGGATATCCGCCTGAGCGCAACGCATTGTCGTCGATCCATTTCGGCAGCTTCGGATCGTTTATGTCGAACGTCCGCGTCTCGCCTCCAATTTTGAGCTTGATTGGCTTGTCGCCTGATTTTGCCTCGTCTTTTTTGTCTTTCTTTTTGTTAGCTGTCTTCGAACTGTCACCCACGGCAATTCCCTTTCGTTTATATCAAGGCATGATATGGGCTGTTTGGAAGCTACGTAAAGGACGTCCGGGCATTTCCGGATAAAACATGATTCCGAAAAGCGGGAACCGGTTTTCGGGTGAAAACATGCTTGAACAAAAATGTAGAGCGGGATCATTGCGCTCTAAGGTCGATGCCACAACCGCAGAGGAAGCAGCATGAGCGAGGCAGGCAATCACACCGGTCCAGAACCTGAAGCGGAGAAGTCCATTTTCGAACCGCTTCTTCGGGTCAAGGGTGTCGTGATCGCCAGCATGGTTCTCGCCGTCTGCGTGCTGGCTCTCGATCTTCCTTTCTGGTTTCGCGCTGGTCTGCTGGCCGTGGTCGTGCTCGGCGCCGTCTGGCTCGCAAGCGAAGTTGCAAGCAGTGAGCCGGATGAAGTGCCGGTAAAGAATATAGCGCCCAACGAAATGGCGGGAGTGTCCGGCGAGCGCCTGGCAGACCTTCTGACCGACCCGATGGTTGTCTTCGATCATGGCGGCACGGTGTTGTTCACCAATTCAGCGGCTATCGAAGCATTTCAGTGTCTGGAGACTGGCACAGCGCTCTATCTGCGGTTTCGGGCACCGGAAATGCACGCACTGATTCAGGGGGTAATCGCCGATGGCGAAGCACGCAGCATAGAATATTTCGAGCGCGTCCCGATCGATCGCTGGTTCAAGGCCATGGTCAAGGCGTTGCCGGGCAAGGACGGCAGACCCGAACTTTTTGTCCTGCTGTTTCGCGACCAAAGCGAAACACGGCGCATCGACCGCATGCGCTCGGATTTCATCGCGAATGCGAGCCACGAGTTGCGCACGCCGCTCGCTTCGCTGCGCGGATTTATCGAAACGCTGCAGGGGCCAGCGCGAAATGACGCGGCTGCCCGCGATCGCTTTCTGGATATCATGCAGAAACAGGCCGAACGCATGTCGCGCCTGATCGATGATCTTTTGTCTTTGTCGCGACTGGAAATGCGGGCCCATCTGACCGTCAATGAATGCATCGACATGACTTCCATTCTCAATCACGTTGCCGACACGCTGGCGCCGCTGGCCGCAGGCCTCGATATCAACATCGAGCGGGTATTGCCGGGTCATCCTGTCATGGTCACCGGCGCGCGTGACGAGCTTATCCAGGTTTTCCAGAATCTCGTGGAGAATGCCTGCAAATACGGACAGGCTGGCAAGCGCGTCATCGTCAAACTGGACGAAGACGATAGTGGCAGTTCTCCGGAGGTCGTGGCGTCCGTTCAGGATTTTGGTCCCGGCATCGCGGCCGAGCATCTGCCGCGCCTGACGGAACGGTTCTATCGGATCGATGTGGAAACGAGCCGGGCTCATAAGGGCACAGGTCTTGGTCTTGCCATCGTCAAACATATTCTCGCCCGTCACCGCGGACGTCTGGTCGTTCGCTCACAACTGGGCGAAGGCTCGACGTTTACCGTACGGCTGCCGAAACGTGCGGCATAGATCGCCTAGCCGAACTTGCGCAAGAG
The DNA here is from genome assembly GCF_052246815.1 of Brucella sp. RRSP16. Taxonomy (NCBI): domain Bacteria; kingdom Pseudomonadati; phylum Pseudomonadota; class Alphaproteobacteria; order Hyphomicrobiales; family Brucellaceae; genus Brucella; species Brucella sp. RRSP16. The sequence goes on along the minus strand of NZ_JBQQAM010000002.1, from coordinate 279,324 downwards.
CCTCCATTTCAACGGGCGCAGCTTGGCGTAGAGGGAGGTCTCTCTCAGTCTTTCCATGCCACGGGCGAGGCTAAGCGAAATGCGCCCACGTAAAGTGACCGGACGAATATAGTCACGCAGAGGTGTGGTTCGGTCGCATATGCCGGACTTCCATGGCTCGTCGCCAAAGCCCAGATCGAAAATGCTGTAACCGTCAGCCTTGAGCGCAGATAACAGGCGCAATATCAGCAGTTTTCCGGGTGAAAACTTGCTCCACATGCCGTTCTCGAACGTTATGATCATTGCGCAATAATGGCCATTGCGGACGACGCTCCACAGCGTAGCCCATATGGTTTCCCCCACGGCCAGCGCGGACAGGTGCAGGGCGCCATGTCGGGCGAGTTGCTCTGTCGCTTTTTCAAAAAAGCGTCGTTTTTCAGGATGTGCATCGAAACCGGGAACCATGGTTTCTTCAAAACGCCGCTGTTTCTGGCGGAACATGGCATCCAGAACAGACCGGCGCTCAGCTTCGGTCTGCGCTATAAGAAACCGGGCCCCTTCCAGCTTCTGAAATGCTCGGTCACGTTTTTTGATATTGCCGATACCCTGTATGGATTTTTCTATTTCCGCGATCGGACGCACCAGTGACATCGTGTGCGTGGATGCACCGGAAAAGCGGTCCGTTACCGACCATAAGGGATTGATAAGACCCTCGATATGTTCCGGCATTTTGCAGAGCGCAACGACATCGTGAGAGGGAACCGATGCAAGCACAGCTGCGAGGACGCGCATTGCGGCATCATGCGAAAGCTGTGTTGCGGCCGGAAAGACGATAGGGGCATTATAATCGCTTACGCCCCCATCGATAAATGAAAGGACCCGGGAACCGCAGATGCGTGTGATAAAGAGCGGCAGAAAAAGAAGCGGTGTATCGTCAGTCTGGCGAACTTCGGTCAAGCAGAGCTGTACGCCGGGTTCTTGCCCATAGCTCGCTTCCCATGCCCGGATAAAGGATTTGGACTGAAAGACAAAAAATGCGCAGCCGGTTTTGTCATCGGCGTCCGGCCAGTCTATGGATAGCTGTTCCATGTTGCTGAAAACCCGGATGTCAAAATCTTTGGTCAACATAAAAGGCTTTCAGTATTTCCGAGCGCACCGAATCTCATTTTATAGTTGAAGTGTTTATTGGATTTGAAACCAAAAAAAACTATGAAGTTCTGGCTGGTTTGGTCCCAATCCCAAATTGCTTCGCGCGTGCTTTTTCACAAATAGGGCAACGATGTCTGTTTCGATTATCATCAAAACCTTGAACGAGGAAAAGCGCATCGCCGAGGCTGTTGAAAGTGCCCTGAAAGCCTTGCCCGGCGGAAAAGTCGAAGTGATCGTAGCCGACAGCGGCTCTACCGACCGCACGATCGAGATCGCGCGGGCCTATCCGATCAGGATCGTGCAGATCGAACCGCCGGCGCAGGCCAGTTGCGGCCTCGGCCCGCAGCTGGGTTTTCAGTATTCGACCCAGCCTTTTATCTGCCTGATCGATGGCGACATGATAATTGAGCCGGATTTTCTGCCAGCCGCTCTTGCTTATCTCGACAATCACCCCGATGCCGGTGGCGTGACCGGCCATGTCGTGGATCAGGTTCTCGAAAGTCTGGAATTCCAGCGCCGTTCAAAACGACATTCGCCCGAAGCACGGACAGGCGATATCGACCGGATGAACGGCGGCGGGCTCTACAGGCGCAGCGCCATCGAGCAGGCCGGATATTTCTCGGATCGCAATCTGCATGGTCACGAAGAGTTCGATGCCGGTGTTCGCCTGCGAAGCCATGGGTGGAAACTCCATCGTCTGGACCGGCCGTTCGTGCAGCATTTCGGCTATACGATGAATGCCTACAAGCTCCTGGTCCGTCGCTGGAAGAGCAAATACCTGCGTGGCACCGGTGAAGTATTGCGTGCTGCAATGGGGCAGCCGCATCAAAAAAATCTGTTTCGCGAACTGCCGGAATTGCGCCTCTGGGGCGCGGTCTATCTCTGGTGGCTGGCCATTGTGGCCGCTCTGTTTTTCGTGCCGGGATGGTTTCCTGCAATTGTTGTGGCGGCCATTATTGCCGCGGCGCCGTTCGTGGCAATGTGCGTCCGAACGCGTAGTATCGAGCTTGGTGTCTACGCGGTGGTTGCATGGATATTCCATGCAGCAGCACTGCCCCTTGGCTTTTTTCAGCCACGCCGTAAACCGACCGACTGGATTGAGAGCAAGGTTATAAGGGAGCCCTGATGGACATTCGGCGACTGGCCTTATCCGCCTTGTTTATCGGCCTCGCAGTGTCTGGCACCGGTGCTGAAGAATGGCTTCCCGTCAAAGAAAACAATCTCGAAATCTCCGCCGGGAGCCCTCTCGATTTTTCGGGGTTTCTGGCCAATACGCCGATCGAAGAAAAAAATCGCCTGATCGCAAATCCCTATGGGCATTTCGCTCAGGCTGACAAGCCGGGCGAGGCGCTCCGGCTGCAATGTGCGTCAATTGCCTGGGGACCGCCGTCGTCGGGGGCGGTGGATCATGCCTTTATCGATCGATATGTGCGGCAGCTTCGTCTGCACGGTTACAATATAGCCCGGTTTTACTTCGTTGATGCCGATCTGATGCTCGGACAGGAGCGGGATTTCGACTTCCGCCCTGAAGCCCTTGACCGGATGCGCTATCTGATGGCTGCGCTTAAGCGCGAAGGCATCTACTGGATTATCGACGGACTGACGTCCGAGAGCGGCGCCCTGGGCGGCAAGGACATCGATCGCTGGGGCGTGGACGGCAATCTGAAGCGCCGGATCTATGTGGACGATGCGGCATTTGATCATTGGCTGCGTTTTCAAAAAGAAGTCTTCGCGACGGTCAATCCTTATACGGGACTTGCACCTTTGCACGATCCCGCGCTCGCGCTGATCGTTCCTTTCAACGAAAATGGTATCGAGTTTACGAGCTTTGTGCATGAGCACGCTGACGGGACAACATTCTGGACAGGCTATCGTCCTGCATTCAATGCTTTTCTGAAAAAACGATATGCGGATACCCGTGCCTTGTCGCGAGCCTGGGGCGGTTTGGCCTCCGGCGAAAATCTTGAACAGCAAACTGTCCAGTTGCCGCAAAGCCGGAGCGGCGGCGGCGGACGATTGCGGGATTTTCAGGCTTTTCTGGTTGAGAGAGAACGGTTGTTGACCCAACGTCTGGAGCAGGCGTTCCGCGATCTTGGTTATCGCGGCCTCGTCGCTCCCTATAACAACTGGTTCACGGTCCAGACGGCTCTTTCGCGGCAAAACCAGCAGGCGGTCGTCGCCAACACCTACCACGACTGGATCGGAACCCTGAACCCCGGTACCGAAATCAAGGATACGAGTTCGATTGCCGACGCCGCTTCCTACGTCGGTGAAATCGCCGCCGGACGCTGGCTCGGACGGCCTTTTCTCGCAACAGAATACGAGCACCTGTTCTGGAACCGTTATCGCTATGAAGCCGGAATAATGATGCCAGCCTATGCCGCTTTGCAGGGGTGGGATGGTATCTGCCGCCATGGTCAGGGGCCGCTGACACTTGCATTCGACGAGGCAGCTCCATTCCGTCAGCGCATCATCCCCTATACCTTCGCTGTAGATCCCGTCGCCCGTGCCGGTGAGACACTGGCATCGTTGCTGTTTCGCAGGGGCGACGTCGAAACGGCAGCTTTCAATGTGCCGCTCATGATGCAGGGAGAGACGAGTCTTGGTGAATCGCTGGAGTTTCCAGAACCGGCGCGACTGAAGCCGTTGGCGCTTGTCGGAGGGATCGGTCTGGCGACGAAAGAGCAGGCCTGGCCGCAGGGACTGCAAAAATTGGTTGCGGTGGACTACCGGAACGTCTCGCTCGACAACGTGTTGCAGCGTTTGAAGGGCGCAGAACTTCTGCCGCGGGATAATGCCACTGATCCGTCGCAAGGCTTGTTTGAAAGCGCTACAGGCCAGATCATGCTCGACCGCAACAGGCAGCGGATGCAGGTTGTTACACCTGAGACCGAGGCCATTGCCTTTGCCGAGCTGAGAGACCCCGTGACATTAAGTGAGCTGTCCCTCGGCAATGCGGAGGCGAGGGGGTTGTTTGCTGTTTCGGCAATTGATGGAAAGGTGCTGAAGGACAGCGAAAAGCTGCTTGTCATTTTCGCCAGCGATGCACGGAATTCCGATATGCGTTTCCGTGACAAGGCAGAGAAGGTTATTGAAGACTGGGGACGTCTACCGGTTACCTTGCTGCGCAATCGCGTGGATGTGAATTTGGCAGGAAACACGGTGTCATGGACGCTCTCTCCGGTTGGCCTCGATGGCAAGGTCCACGAACGAATAGCCGCCGGGTCTGGCCCGATCGCTTTCCGTTTGGATAATGGTGCGGGCAAAGCCGGACCGACCACTTTCTTCCTTCTGGAAAGGAAGCTTGCTGTTCAATAGAAATCCGTCGACAACCTGCTCCAGCTTTCGCCGGCAAGTCCGCCAATAAAGATATCATTGCGCTGGATCGCGCCTAGTATGTCCTCGTTTGCGGTGACCACACAGACATTGGCTTTGAGACGAAAGAACATGATGGATTGCTGCGAGAGCGCATTGAGATAGCGCGGATCGACGCGGCCTTGGGCCGCGATATGTCCTTCCTCCTGCAGATGGAGCAACATCGCTTCGACAGCAGGTTTTTCCGCCCCGGCTTTTGCAACGACATTCAGAACTTCCGCCATGCCATTGGGGCGGCTGTAGTAGCAGAAAAGGGCGCTCGGACCCCCGGATTGTTCGCTGATCTTGCAGAACCGCAAGATACCGGCCGCCCGGTTGCCCGCCGCCATATCCAGCAGCCAGTTGATGTCGTTTTCCGTCCAGTCCGGATGTGCGCAATAGCCTTGCAGGAAACCGGAGATGAGCGAGACAGCCTCATCCTTCGCTATTTCCGTCACATTCGCTTGCGACCTGGGGGCCTTCTTGATTGGCGGGAGGGGAAAAAGGGGATTGAGCATTTTGCCAAGCGAGCTTGTCCCGCGCCCTCCGAGGATTGGACGCCGTTCGGCGACGTAATTGGCCACGTAGCTGGCGGCCTGAAACACCCGTGTCCAACCCAGACCATGCGCGCTGAGAACAATTCCGCCGATTGCTTCGGAATGCCTGAGACTTACGGGGGCTGCGCTGTCGGTGAAATTGAATAACTTTTCGCTCGGACGCAGGGTAAGGGTCAGTTCAGCGGCGCCGCGGGGGGAGACCTCCGGCTTCATCATGAAAGCGCAAACCAACCGCCCCATGACATTTTTCCCGTTGACCTTGTAAGGGATGGGCAAGACCGAGAGTGCGCTGTCGATCTCGCCGCGCTCGTCCTCGTGCACAACACTGCCAATCGCAGGGTCGTAATAGGGGTTCTCGAAGAAAAATCGCTGAAAATACTGATCGAAAGCTTCGTTACATGACTTCGAATGTGGGCGAAAAACTCGCTGAAACAGGTTTCGGATCGCCGGGATATCATCAAGCTTCATTGCGCGAACGCGCCGCGATTTGACGTCGTTTGCCGAGGTCGAGATATCCGCCATCTAAGCCCCCACTGTTGAAACCGCTTTCTTCTCTTCTGCGTCACGACTCCGACGAACGAGGTAGATAACACATCCCCATGATGCCAGCACAATACTGATTTCAATTGCGTAAATGGCGGCGAAAGTTCCCGTGATCGGCGCGTACCACGTTGCCAGTGCCAGGAGCGGCGCGCCGAGAATATTGCCTGTGTTGAGGACAGCCGTGCGATAGCTGTGCTGGCTGGCGGCACCCAGAAGATCGACTGCTATCGACCACAGGGCAACAAACACGGTGATCCAGCAAAGCGTGCGGCAGAACGAAACCAGCGTGTCATACTCACTGCCAAACAGATAGGGCAGATAGGGCGCGATGATAAACACGGCCAGCGACGTCAATATGCCGATTGCAAAAGCGGCCCCAAGCAGGCGCATCGTGATCGGCAGGGCATGATGGATGCCGTTTGCGCTGGCGCGGGCCAGATGAGGATAGACCAGACGGTTCATCGCCTCGACGGTCAAGGTGCTGCTGTCGATGATACGACGTGTGACGCCGTAACTGCCGACGACGCTCGGCGGCATCAATGTGCCGAGGAGCAGGAGGTCTGCATTCTGGCGCACGGCCTTGAAGATGAATTGCGAAGCAAACATCACGCCCAGCCGTATTTCGTCGCGCACGATCGTATATTGCGGCCGTCCGAGCCTGCGCAGAAACAGTGCGTAGACCACGGCGACCAGTACATGGGCTCCAAACTGCCAATAGGCCCACCCGACGACAGTGGAGACACCGAATAGAAGGCAGGCGATTGCTGCCGCAATGGTTCGGGCAATGGCAAACCCGACGACGGAGAGATTGGCGGATACGAAGTCGGTATGTGCGATATAAATCTGCTCGACCAGCAGGATGAGGCGCATAAGCACGATGTTGGTGACGAGCAGCAGGAAAAGCCCGAACAGGTTTCCTGTAAATTCAGGAGAATTGTAAAGCCAGAGCGGCAATATGATCATTCCGGCGGCGACGAGGACAATGCCGGTAATCGCGATGAGAATGAGATTGTGGCCGAGCATCGCGGGGTAGATCGTCCGGTCCTGCGCCACGCGGCGCACGAGGCATTCTGCTCCGCCCAGGCCACAGATGAAGGTAGCGATGTTGGTTACGGCCATTACGGTTACGAACAGGCCAAACTCGTGGGAACCAAGATACCGCGCCAACAAGGCAAATGTAAAAAGCTGTGCGATGTTTGCTGCAAAAAGGCTGCCGCTAGAAGCTGCGTAGGACAGTAATGTCGACCAATGGCGTTTCAAATTTTCATACCGAATTTTCGGGCCGGTCCGGACCGTAGTGAAGCGGAGTGCTTTTTGTTGAATTTCTGATGGTGCAGCATATGCTCCGTTTTCTCTTAATCCCGAAAAACACAAGGTGCCAAGCACGTCGACGGAAATTTGTCGCAAACTGCAAGACTAAATGATCCTCAAGGGCATTTTGGTGACACCATTGCGGATGATTGCCTTTCATTAACCGAATTTTTTAATCTTTAAGTCTAAGGAAAACAGTGGCGCCATGTTCGCGCTGTCGAGTGAACTTTAGGGGCAACTAATGTATACGTTGCGTGACCTCGCTTCGAAAGCACGGGTAACGGAGGCCGCTGGTGAAAATCCGGTCCCCGTAGATGAGCGGTTGCGCGCAGCCCGGCGCGAAACGCATATTATCCGCGAAGAAGAGAGGACCACCGAAACAATTGCGCCCGCTCACAACGGGCTGATGTTGCCTGAAATCGACCTGTTTGAAGCGCTGGCCTGGATGCGTGCCCGGTGGATTCTGATAGCCGCGCTCGCGATCATCGGCGGCCTGGCGGGCCTTGCTTACGGCATGACGGCAAAGCCCCGATATACAGCCTATACCGATTTGCTGGTGCCCCCATCGGGTCTTCAGTTGCTGCCCAATGACGTCTATGCCCAGAGCCTTCAGGCGGACAGCCAGATTCTCGACATTGAAAGCAAGATGCGCATCCTGACTTCCGGCAACGTGCTCCGGCGGGTCGTAACGGATTTGAAACTGAATGAAGACGAGGAGTTCGTCCCGCCTCCGCCAGCCTTCGATCTGCGAGCCATGCTTGGCCTCAGCAAGCCTGCAGGTCCGAAGGATGATACGCTGGCTGCGGTGCGCGCCCTGTCGCAGCGCATTACCGTTACGCGGCCTGAACGATCCTATCTGGTCACGATTGCCGTCTGGACGGATAATCCGGAAAAATCGGTGAAGGTTGCGGATTCTCTCGCAAACGCCTTTCAGGAAGAAGTCGCCCAGGCGGATGCCGATGGGGCGGGGCGGGCGGCTGCGGCCCTATCCGAACGTCTGGCTTCGCTGCAAAAGGCCGCGACAGAAGCGGAAGAGAAAGTTGCCGCGTTTCGCAGGGCGCATGGCTTGCAGACCGCCGGCGGCGAACTTGTCAGCACCCAGTCCATGACGCAGATCAATTCCAAGCTGGTTGACGCCAAGGCGCGAGTTGCCGACGCAAGCACGCGCTACGAGGAATTGACGAGGGACACGGGCAGCGCCGTCAGTCCTGCGAGTACATTGCAGTCGCCTACGATGACGAACCTGCGCGGACAATATGCATCGCTGAAACAGCGCTACGACGCTCTCGCGATGACCTATGGGCCACGGTATCCCGAATTGATAAATACGGAGCGGCAGCTTGCCGGTCTGGAGCAGCAAATGGCGCAGGAACGGGCGCGTATTCTGCAATCCGCGAAGGTTGATCTGGATCAGGCAAATGCCGTTGTCGCATTGCTCAACGCCCAGGCTGCTTCGGCCCGTTCAGCGGTGGCGCTTGACAATGACGCACAAGTCCAGCTTTCGGACCTCGAACGTGACATGGCCGCGAAAGTGTCGATCTACAACACCTTTCTGACCCGCTCATCGGAGACGAGCCAGCGCCAGCAACTGGATGCGACCAACATACGGATCATTTCGACGGCCATTCCGCCGATCGGCCGGAGCTGGCCTCCGAAGACGCTGGTGCTCGGTGCGGGAGGCGGTATCGCCGGTATGGGACTTGGTGTGGTGCTGGCGCTCGGCCTCGGCTATCTTGGAGCGTGGCGCAGAAATCGGGAAGGTACGATCTGACCTTGGCTGAGCTGTCGGTTCATTACCGTGAGGAGATACAGCCGCGAGTCTCGTCAGCTGTCGGAGCTGGCCTTTTTCTGTGCATGTTCCTGTTTATGTGGATAGGCACCAATCCCTATCCCGACATTGGTGCGGTGACCGGTGTCACAGCCAAAGCCGCCGACTCCAGTTCCTTCAACCAGCTTGTCACTCTCTTCTTGACGGGCGGCTTTCTGATCTGCGGATTGAACAGCTCCATGCGCAGTGTCATCATGCAGCCGCGCATTCTGATGGGGCTCGTTTTCTTCTGGCTTCTCCTGACGGCTTTGCTGTCGGCCCACCCCATGATCGCCAGCAAGAAAGTCGTGCTGTCTATCCTGACTGCCTTGAACGCGAGCATCTTTCTTATGTTGCCGCAGTCCGAACGCCAGATGGCGCGATTGCTGGCAATTGGCTCACTGATAACGCTGGCATTTGCCTATTTCGGCGTAATTTTCATGCCGCAGCGCGCTATTCATCAGGGCACTGAAGTCCTTGAGCCCATGCTGGCTGGCGCCTGGCGCGGTCACTATCCGCACAAGAATGCCGCCGCCGCATCTTTGGTGCTGATGAGTTTTCTGGGGCTTTACATCCGGAAACGCGGTTTGCCGATAACAGGTCTGCTGATTGTCGCCCTTTGCGTTTTTTTCGTGTTGCATACAGGCGGCAAGACATCGACGGCCATGTTGCCTTTTATCGTGGTGATGTCGCTGGTGTTCGTGCGGTGGAAATGGACGCGTGTTTTCATTGCAGTCGGCGGGATCGCGGCCTTTAACATTGTTGCCGTAGGGGCCGCTGTCTTCGATCCACTGCGCGAGCTTGTAGAAAGCTTGGGAGTTGACGCCAGTTTTACAAACCGTTCTGATATCTGGAAACTTGCATTCTCTGCGATCTCGGCCAAGCCGGTTTTCGGCTACGGTCTGGACTCGTTTTGGAAAACGCCCGAAATGGTCTATGCAGGCGGCGGCGGTGCAAGCTGGGCGGTTGCCGCCTTCAATGCGCATAATTCATTCCTCGATATGATGATCAATGCTGGCATTATTGGTCTCATTCTGACACTCATCTGGATAATGATTTTGCCGCTTCGATATATTAGGGAAGCGGAAAGCACAGACAACGACCCTATATTAACGCTGCTTTACATTCGCCTTTGGCTTTACGGATTATATATGTCTTGTATGGAAAGTACGTTCTTTCAGAACGGTGGGGCACTATGGTTCTGTATCATGGTTGCTGTCTTCGGATTGCGCTTGCAGGCTAAGGCAAGGCTCGTCTGAAACAGCTTGGGGAGCTGGGGGCAATGGCGGAAATGGATAGTCTCGAGAGGGCACGCAGACGTCTGGAATGGTACGCCATTCGGCTGAACGACAGCATCAGTCGCCGGTTTCCGTTGCGCCCGTTCTGCTTGCCAGCCAACGAACGGATCATCACTTTTACGTTCGACGATGTACCCGACACGGCGGAAAGCGCCGGAGCTGCGATCCTTGACAAGCACGGCGTCCATGGCACTTTTTATATTGCCGGCAGCATGGTCGGCACGAAGGAGCGCGAGAGGAACCTGATCACGCAGGAAGGGTGCCGGAAGCTGGTTGAAGGGGGGCACGAGCTGGGTTGCCATACCTACAACCATCTCAAGGTCCCTTATTTCGGCGCCGGGGAAATAGCAGCTGACCTGGACCGCAACACGGCCTATCTCGATGCGTTCGAGCCCAATCGTGGCATGCCACGCAATTTCGCTTATCCTTATTGCGCATCTTCCATGATGACACGGCGGTTATTTGCTGACCGTTACGCGACCTGTCGCGGCGGTGGCAATCGTATCAATCGCGGCATGATCGATCTTGCCTTTTTGCAGGCAGTGGAAATAAGACAGCCGGACGACGGGGCTGCACGCCAGACCCGCTGGATCGATGACCTTAGTGCCAATCCTGGCTGGCTCGTCTTTTATACGCATGATATCAGCGATACGCCGACTGAATTCGGGTGCAGGCCTGAGACCTTCGAGCGCCTCGTATCCCATGCGGTGAAAAGCGGGGCGACCATTCTTTCTGTCCGCGAGGCGGTGGCGCGCCTTGAAGCGCATCCCGAAAGACGTGAAACGGTTTTCGGATAAGATGCGCATCAAAAGACAAACTGCTGAGACGCGCCGATTTGTTCAATCAAATCGAAACGCTCCAGCGCGCAACGAGGTGCTGTTTGACGCATGTGAATGATACGGCCCATCGTCTGCTGGCGATTAATAACTATTTTTATCGGCGTGGCGGCGCCGAAACTGTTTTTCTCGACCACATCAAACTGTTTTCGGAGATCGGCTGGCAAACCGCACCGTTTGCCATGCAGCATCCGGATAATTTTCCCTCCGACTGGTCCTCCTATTTTGTTTCCGAAATCGAGTATGGCCGGGAAAGCAGCCCGTTCACCAAAGTCGTGCAGGCGGGTAAGATCATCTATTCATGGGAGGCGCGGGACCGGATCAAGGCATTGATCGAACACTTTCGCCCCAACGTCGCGCATGCGCATAATATCTATCATCATCTATCGCCGTCGATTTTTCCGGTTTTGAAAGAGGCTGGAATTCCGACGGTCATGACGGCGCACGACCTTAAACTTGCCTGTCCGGCCTATAAGATGCTGTCCCACAACCAGATCTGCGAGCGCTGCAAGGGCGGACGCATCTACAATGTGGCGCTCCACAAATGCATCAAGGATTCCACAGCGCTGAGCGGACTGGTTTTCGTTGAGACAGCGATCCATCGCATGCTTGGCCTTTATCGCAATACGCTTGACCGTATCGTTGTGCCGAGCCGTTTCTATATTGCAAAGCTCGCCGAATGGGGATGGCCGGAAGAAAAGCTGGTCTATATCCCCAACTTCGCCCACACGGACGACCTGAAGCCCTATGCGGATGAAGGCGATTATTTCGCCTATGTCGGACGGCTGGCGCCGGAAAAGGGGATTGGTACTCTCATTCGCTCAGCGGCTCTTGCTGGACAGAAACTTGTCATTGCGGGCACTGGGCCGGAGGAAGAATCCTTGAAAGCGCTCGCGGCTGAGGCGGGCGGAGATGTCACCTTTGCAGGCTATGTCTCGGGCGAAAGATTGCATCAGCTTATCGGCGAGGCGAAAGCGCTCGTTCTGCCGTCTGAATGGTATGAGAACGCGCCGATCAGTATTCTCGAAGCCTACGCACTCGGGGTGCCGGTGATCGGCGCCGACATTGGCGGAATTCCCGAAATGATTATCGAGAGCGAGACCGGGATGGTTTCGCGTACGGGCGATATCGACGACCTCGCCCGCGTCCTGGGCGATTTTGCGCGGTTGACCCCGCAGGCGCGGCGCAAGATGGGAGAGGCAGGCCGCATGTGGGCCGGCCATGAATTCTCGCCAGAGGCGTACAGAAACCGGACGCTGGAACTCTATGCCGAGTTGGGAGCGTTTTGATGGTGCGAAGCGATAAAAGACCTCGCGTCATGATGCTGGGCCTGCGCGGTGTCCCCAATGTGCAGGGGGGCGTGGAAAAACACGTCGAAGAACTCGCCCGGCTCTATTTGACGAAGGGCTGGGATGTGGAGGTGATCGGACGCCGTCCTTATCTTGAGAAAAAGCAGCCTTATGTCTGGGAGGGCGTAGAGGTGACGCCAGGCTGGGCGCCTACCTCCATGAAGTTCGAGGCAATTGTGCATACGGTGCTGGGCGTGCTGCGTGCAGGTTTCACACGCCCGGATGTCTTGCACATTCATGCGATCGGTCCGGCTCTTGCGGTTCCGCTGGCACGTCTGTTCGGTCTGCGCACGGTCGTGACCCATCACGGTTTTGACTACAATCGGCAGAAGTGGGGACGGCTTGCGCGCGCAATGCTGAAGCTTGGCGAATGGTGCGGGATGCGTTTTGCAAATGCGCGCATCGCAGTGTCCAACGATATCGCAAAAACCATGCAGCAGCATTATCATGTGCCGATCACTTTCATCCCCAATGGGGTCACGCTTCGCCCGGCCTGCCAAGACACGAGGTGGCTGGAAAAGCACGGGCTTGATCCCAAACGCTACATTGCTCTGGTGGCGCGGATCGTTCCGGAAAAACGTCAGCTTGATCTTATTGAAGCCTTTGCAAAACTTGCGGATCCTTCCTTGAAACTGGCCCTGATCGGATCAGCGGAATATACGGCTGAATATGCCGGAACCGTTCGTGCAAGGGCTGCGGCTGTACCCGGCGTTGTGCTGACGGGCGCGCTTCAGGGGGAGGAACTGTCGGCCCTGTTCAGTCAGGCCGCACTATTCGTCCTGCCTTCCAGCCATGAGGGCATGCCGATCGCGCTTCTCGAAGCCATGGGATACGGCTTGAACGTGCTTGCAAGCGATATCACTGCAAATGTGGAAGTCGGACTTTCGAAGGATAGCTACTTTCCACTGGGCGATGTGGATGCGTTGAAGGATGCGCTGCGGCGGAAAATCGATCAACCTCTGACAAGCGAGCAGTCGCAGGAAATGATCGACTGGATCGCAAGGGACTATAGCTGGAGCGGGATCGCTGATCGCACGCTGAAGGTCTATGAGGAAGCAATAAGGGAATAGGAAAGTAGGGGGATATGGGAGAAGAGCCAGCTCCCAAAGTCGCCCCGTGCTGCAACCAGCAACTTATCCGCGTTTCTCCACCCGACAATCATCATAGTCGCATATGTGTTTTTTAGTTCGGATCTTGCGGAAATGCTGAAATAGAAAAAGGGAGCTGCCGAACACGTTCGACACACTCCCTTATTCCCATACTTTCCTTAAATCAGCGTGCCCGGCGACGCTCTGCGGTCGGCTGAAAAGCCAGACGCGAATGGTAGCTGCAATATGGGCTCGATTCACCGGATTCATGGCCGCAGAAATGGAAGTCTTCGTTCAGCGGGTCGCCGATCGGCCACTTGCAGGTGCGTTCGCTCAACTGCAACAGCGAGAGCCTGCGGGAAATAGGCACCACCACGTCGGAAGCGGGCTTGACCACTGTTTCCGCAACAACGTCCACGGCATAGTCCACCTGGAGGGCCGTCGCGCCGACCGTCTTGGTCACCGTGGCCGTGCGCATCGTCGTCGTATGTACGCCGGTTGAATGTTGTGCTGCAGGACGTGGCGATGCGGCAACCGTATTGACTTTCTTGCTGCGCGGAGCAGCGGTCGTGGTCTTGCCACGGCCCGAAAGCTTCAAACGGTGCACTTTGCCGATCACTGCATTACGGCTGACGCCGCCAAGCTGCGCTGCGATCTGGCTCGCGCTCAAGCCCTCGCTCCACAGTTTCTTCAGTAGTTCGACGCGTTCGTCTGTCCAGTTCATCGCCCTGGGCTCCAATCATTTTCGTTATCCGGAATCCGGCAGTGTTCTCGGATCGCTCCGAGCAAAAACACCATATCTATCCGGGTGACTAGGTCCGCCGCACGAAATGTAGCTTTAATCTCTAAAAAGAAACTACAATATCCAACGACTCCATGACAAGGGATAGCCTTGTCAGGCGGATTCCATTTTTACGGTTTTCCCCAACTTGGGTGCCAAAGACGGTTTTTATTTGATCCGCCCCGAAATTTTGCACGCAATTGCTTCAGAACTGAAAACCCGGATTGTTTCAGGATGGAACATCGCGGACTTGCGGAATGAGCAACGTCGTCTGGCAGTCTCAGCCAGGGAAAGGCCATTCACTATATAGTATGGGTGTCTACGTAAAGCCACCTTCGATGCCGGAGTGCGGCAAGAGCGCGAAAATGCATGAACTCATGTCGAAAGATGGCCCTCAAACCTCGCTTGCTTTGATTGACATTTTTTCTGCGAACGCCAATATACGCGCGAGATAAATATGCCGCCCAGAGGGCGGTTTTTTATTTCTACCGAAGGCTCAGGCTAGGAAGCATGGGTCTGAGCCCATTCCTCTCATGTCTCCTCGTAGTTTCGTGACGGCTTGGAATGGGGTGTTGGGCGCTCGTCGAAAGGTGGGAACCGTTTCGGGTGCCTGAGGACTGTTTATGGGAAAACACAGCTTTGCCGGCGCAGCTGGGCAAGCTGCTAATATGGGCTTTGGAGGCCTGATGCTATGACCGACGCTACGACCGTGCAACCGCTTTACGACACCTATAATCGTGCGGCTCTGCGCTTCGAGCGAGGTGAGGGCATCTGGCTTATTACCGAAAGCGGTGAACGTTATCTCGATTTCGCGGCGGGCATTGCTGTGAACTCGCTTGGTCATTCGCATCCGCATCTGGTGGAAACGCTGAAGGCGCAGGCGGACAAGCTCTGGCATCTGTCCAACGTTTATGAAATTCCGGCGCAGGAAAAGCTGGGGCGGCGTCTTGTCGAAAGCACTTTCGCCGACAAGGTCTTTTTCACCAATTCCGGCGCTGAAGCACTCGAGTGCGCGATCAAGACCGCACGCCGCTATCATTATGTGAGCGGTCATCCGGAACGCTTCCGCATTGTGACTTTTGAGGGTGCGTTCCACGGCCGCACGCTGGCCACAATTGCCGCGGGCGGTCAAGCCAAGTATCTCGAAGGTTTCGGCCCGAAGGTCGACGGTTTCGATCAGGTGCCGTTCGGCGATGAGGCGGCATTGCGCGCCGCCATCACCGACGAGACCGCCGGTATCCTGCTTGAACCCGTTCAGGGCGAAGGCGGTCTGCGCGGTTTCCCGGAAGAATTCATGCGCATGCTGCGCCAGGTCTGCGATGAGAAGGGCCTTCTGCTGATCCTTGACGAAGTGCAGACCGGCGTCGGTCGCACCGGCAAGCTGTTCGCGCATGAATGGGCCGGTATCAAGCCGGACATCATGGCGGTCGCCAAGGGTATCGGCGGCGGCTTCCCGATGGGTGCCTGCCTCGCAACTGCCGAAGCTGCCAAAGGCATGACGGCGGGCGTCCACGGCACGACCTACGGCGGCAACCCGCTGGCCATGGCTGTCGGCAATGCGGTTCTTGATGTTGTTCTGGCCGATGGCTTCCTCGAGAACGTCCAGGCGACCGCTCTGGTCATGAAACAGGGGCTCGCCTCCATCATCGACCGCTACCCGGACGTCGTTTCGGAAGTGCGTGGTCGTGGCCTGTTGATCGGTATCAAGTGCGTTGTGCCGAATACCAGTCTCATTCAGGCTCTCCGTGACGAGCATTTCTTGAGCGTCGGGGCCGGAGACAATGTCGTCCGTCTGCTTCCGCCGCTGATCACGACGCCCGAAGAAGCGCGCGAAGCATTGAAGCGCATCGAAATGGCGGTCGAACGGCTCGCAACTGCAAATCCGACCAGTAAAACAGCGTGATATCATGGCTAACGATAACGGGATCAAACACTTTATCGACCTCTCCGCTGTGCCTGCATCGGAGCTTCGTGCGATCATGGAAGACGCCAAGGCACGCAAGGCGCGCCTCAAGGCTGGAGAAATGGAGAAGCCATTCGCAGGCAAGGTGCTTGCGATGATCTTTGAAAAGCCCTCCACCCGCACGCGCGTGTCCTTCGATGTCGGCATGCGCCAGCTGGGCGGCGAGACAATCATGCTGACGGGCTCGGAAATGCAGCTCGGGCGCAGCGAAACCATCGCCGACACGGCGAAGGTCCTGTCGCGCTATGTCGATGCGATCATGATCCGCACCACATCGCATGACCGGATGCTCGAACTTGCCGAATATGCGACCGTTCCGGTCATCAATGCACTGACGGATGACACGCACCCTTGTCAAATCATGGCCGACGTTCTTACATATGAGGAACATCGCGGCCCGATCAAAGGCAAGACCTTTGCCTGGATGGGGGACGGCAACAACGTCCTCCACTCGCTGGTCGAAGCCGCGGCGCGTTTTGATTTCAACGTCAATATCGCAACGCCGGAAGGCAGCGAACCCAAGTCGCACTATGTCGATTGGGCGAAAGCGAACGGCGCGAACATCATGTCCACCACCGATCCGGAACGGGCGGCGAGCGGTGCGGATTGCATCGTGACCGATACGTGGGTTTCGATGGGGCAGGAAGATCATGCTCGCGGCCACAACGTTTTCATGCCCTATCAGGTCAATGCGCGACTGATGGAAAAAGCTGATCCAAAGGCGCTTTTCATGCACTGCCTGCCCGCCCATCGCGGCGAGGAAGTGACGGATGAAGTGATCGATGGACCGCAATCGGTCGTATTCGACGAAGCGGAAAACAGGCTTCATGCCCAGAAAGCCATTCTGGCGTGGTGCCTGCAAGGCCGCGGTTTGGGAGCATAATTTGGCTGACAAGACCAGCAACGAGCATATCGAAGTCGAGAACATCCACGTCAATCTGGGCGATTTCGACTTCGCAGGCGATGACGCGGTCGTGCCCTTCCAGGTGGAGGGGCTCGACGTGCGCGGTCGCGCGGTTCAGCTCGGCCCGAGCATCGACGGCATTCTGAAACGCCATAACTATCCCGAAGAAGTGGCCCGTCTGCTGGGGGAAGCAACGGTTCTGACCGTATTGCTTGGCACCTCGCTCAAATTCGAAGGCAAGTTTATCTTCCAGACGCAGTCCGACGGCCCCGTCGACATGCTGGTGGTCGATTTCCGCACGCCGCGTTCAGTCCGTGCCTATGCACGTTTCGACGCGGAGCGCCTGAAGGAAGCGATTGCCGCAAACAAGACGAAGCCGGAGGAACTGCTGGGACGGGGAACGCTTGCATTCACAGTCGACCAGGGTGCTTACACCCAGCGCTATCAAGGCATCGTCGCGCTGGATGGTTCGACGTTGGAAGAAATCGCTACGACCTATTTCCGTCAGTCGGAACAGATTCCAACCGACCTCAAACTGAGTGTCGCCAAGCTTGTCGAGCGTGGCGCCGACGGAAAACCTGTCGAACAGTGGCGGGCTGGCGGACTGATTATTCAATTCCTGCCGGAATCCGAATTGCGCGCGCGCATCCCCGACTTGCCGGGTGGCGACGAGGACGGAGCCGAGGCCGCCTTCCATCCGGAAGATGACGCGTGGGACGAGGCTCGCTCGCTGGTGGGTACGATTGAAAGTTCGGAACTGACGGACCCGCAAGTTGGCTCGGAGCGGCTGCTTTACCGGCTGTTCCATGAACGCGGTGTGCGTGTGTTCGAATCTGTGCCTGTGCTGGACGAATGCTCGTGCTCGCGAGAGAAAATTTCCGGCGTGCTATCAGGCTTCACGGCCGAGGAAATTGCAGAAAGCGCGGAAAACGGCAAGATTTCCGTAACTTGCGAATTTTGCTCGAAAATCTATTCGTTTGATCCGGCAGAGTTCGGGAACTGATGCGTAGATAAATTAGTAGGAATTTATCCCCGTGTTCGGGCAGGCTTTTATTCTCCACCAGTCAATTGTGGAGATACGATATGCCCGACATTTGGATACCGGTTACCCAGCAGAATCTCGAGATCGAGGCTGGCAGTCCGCTCGATTTTTCGACATTCCTACCAAATCCGCCGATTGACGAGGAGCGACGGCTCATCGTCAATTCGGACGGTCACATCGGCTTGCAGAGCAATCCGGCCGTTCCATATCGGCTGCTGTGCGGAGCCATTGCAACTATTCCCGACCATGTGACAGCGGACAGGATGGCCGTTCAGTTGCGTCGTCATGGATACAATTGCGCACGGTTCCATTTTCTCGACATCGCTTTGATGGAGGGGCAGCTTCAGGATTTCGAATACCGACAGGATATTCTTGATCGGTTCCGCTACTACATGGCTGCGTTGAAACAGAACGGCATATACTGGGTCGTCGATGGCCTTACATCGAATGCTGGCGCGTTGGGCGGCGTAACGGATCGCTGGGGAACGGAAGGCAGGCTGAAACTCAAGACGCATGTTGAGAATGCGGCTTTCGGCCATTGGCTGCGCTTTCAGGTCGATATCTTCGGGACGGTCAATCCCTATACCGGGCTTGTGCCTTTCGAAGACCCGGCTATGGCGATGGTCGTGCCGTTCAATGAGAATGGATTGGTGTTCAACTCGTGGGTTTACGCCAACGGCGACCTCCAGGCGTTGGCGGAATTGAAGCCGCCGTTCAATGCTTGGCTGAAGGAGCAATATGGTACCACGGCAGCCTTGCAGGCTGCCTGGGGCGGCGAGTTGCTGGGTACCGAACAAATTGAAAACGCCACAGTTGCCCTGCCTTCAAACCGCTATGCCGCGTCCAAAAGGCTGCGCGATTTTGCAAGTTTCTGCGTGTCGGTTGAAACCGAGACGGCGAAGAAAATGAGCGACTGCATCCATGCGATGGGCTTCAGGGGTATCATAGCACCCTATAATAACGGATATGGCATCCAGACCATGCTCACACGCCGCAATCAACAGGCGGTGGCGATGAATACCTATCATGATCCGAACGACACTATGACGGGGCCGATATTCCAGACCAGTTCGCTTGACGGCGCGGTGGATTACGTCCGCAATGCGGCTGCGACACGTCTGGCAGCAAAGCCATTTGTGATGACGGAGTATGATCACGTCTTCTGGAACAGGCATCGCTACGAGGCGGGGCTTGCAATGCCGGCTTATGCCGCTCTGCAGGACTGGGATATTCTGTGCCGGCATAGCAATGGAGCACTTGTCCTTGGCTATGGCGGCAGCGATTTTAACGAACAGTATATCCGTCCTTACCGCGCGGCACTTGATCCTGTTGCCCGTGCTGGCGAAACCCTGTCGGCGCTGCTCTTCCGCCGTGGAGACGTTGCGAAAGCGTTGCATCGTGTGGTGGCGCAGATACAGGATATCGGAAATCTGGCGAGGCTGGACATGCAGGAACCGGATGCGGTGACGATCATGTCGCTAATGTCTCGTTTCGCACAAGGCGATGCTCCGTTCGCACCAGACGCTGTGACGGTCGGTTCCCCTCGCCAGATTAGCACCCGTGCGGACGCCATCGCATTCCTGCGCAGCCATGGAGTTCTGGCTGCGACAAATCCAAGCGATGCAGCATCGGGGATATATGTCAGCGATACCGGAGAGATCAGGCTTGATAGCGCGGCCAAACAGATGCGGGTTGTCACGCAGCATACGGAAGCACTTGCATTCTCATCCATCACCCAGCCGGTACAACTCGGGCAGCTCTGGGTCGGTTCGGCTTCCGGTGCGGGCATGCTGGCTGTTTCTTCGCTCGATGGCGAGAGGGTAGCGGACAGCAGCAAGCTATTGCTGATCTTCGCCACGGATGCACGTAATACCGACATGGTATTCGCCGACAACGAAGAAAAGACTGTCAGCAGCTTTGGCACCTTGCCGGTGCAGATCAAGGTTGGGCATGTCTGGTTCAAGATGCCGATCAACACCGCCTGGCGCTTATCCCCGGTCGGATTGGATGGCGTGGTGCAGCCTCCGGCGATTACGGGTGACGGAACGGATGGACTCAATGTCGAGCTTTGGAACAATGTTTCTGTTCTGCCGAACCCACCGGGTCCAACGACTTATTTTCTGATCGAACGCGTTTAAAACTTTCTTACCGGGCGCCGGATTGCGCGCCCTGTTGAAAATCCAGCGCGCTTTTCTTCGAGCCGGGCGGCGGCTTCCTGAAAAGGCAAAGAACAGAGTACAACTCTGTTCGTCATCTGCCTTCGCAAAATGCTGGGATATTTCAATTCAAGGTGCGTCGCAGGTCCGGCATGTCAAGCGAGAAGGCGGGGATATCGACTTCGAACATGCTGCCGCCAATACCCTGCATCTGGTACCGTCCTACCATGACACCGGATGTGGTGGTTAACGGGCAGCCCGAGGAATATTGAAATGAATCGCCGGGCTCAAGTGTCGGCTGTTCGCCAACCACACCCGCGCCGCGCACCTCTTCGACGTGCCCGTTTGCGTCGGTAATCTGCCAGTAACGCGAGCGAAGTTGCACGGTTTCCGTCGAATTGTTGGCGATCGTTATACGATAACCCCAGACATAACGGTTTTCATCGGGGTCCGACTGATCTTCGAGATAGAAAGGCTCGACAGAAACCTCGATCCCCCGCGTTACCGCTCTATACATGCGCACCGCCCTACATTCACATCGGCCTGGCACCCTGCAATCCGGATCGCAATGATGCTGTCTACTCAACGGTTCGTCGTTCGGTTTACGGACGCCGCTTTTCGCCCCTCCTATCGCTAAAGTTGCGGGAGGGTCAACAATGTGGGGCAGAAAATACGATGCAATTGCCGAAATCTCCGGAAATTGCACCGTTTGGGCCTCTGTTTGCAGCCTAAATGCCACAATGTGGGAAGTGGCTGTTCAGCGAGCGACCTTCAACGCTGCTTCCACGTCTTCCACAAGGTCGTCCGTATCCTCAAGGCCAAGCGATATCCGAAGCAGGCCGTCCGAGATACCCAGTTCGGCCTTGGCATCGTCGGTAAGGTTCTTGTGCGTAGTGGTTGCCGGGTGGGTAATAAGGCTTTTCGCGTCGCCCAGATTGTTGGAGATGCTGAAGACCTGCAAGGCGTTCTGGAACTTGAACGCTGCCTCCTTGCCGCCTTCCAGCTCCAGGGCGATGAGTGTTGAGCCACCGGTCATCTGCCTGGCGATGATGTCGGCCTGCGGATGGTCCGCCCGACCCGGATAGATCACGCGCTTCACGCCCTGCTTGCCTGCGAGGAAGTCGGCAACTGCTGCCGCCGACAGCGTCTGCTGGCGTACACGCACGGACAGTGTTTCAAGGCCTTTCAGCATGATCCACGCGTTGAACGGGCTAAGGCCCGGACCCGTGTGGCGGAAATAATCCTGCAGGGTGTTTTCAATCCATTCGCGGTCGGAGAGGACCACGCCGCCAAGGCAGCGCCCCTGACCGTCAATGTGCTTCGTCGCAGAATAAACGACGATATGCGCACCGAGCTCCAGCGGCTTCTGGAATAGCGGGGTCGCGAAAACATTGTCGACGATCAGCTTGGCGCCTGCTTCGTTGGCGACCTGCGCAACGGCAGCAATGTCGATGATTTCGAGCGTCGGGTTGGACGGGCTTTCAAGGAACATCACCTTCGTGTTCGGGCGAACAGCCGCTTTCCAGTTTTCGATGTTGGAACCATCGATGATCGAGATTTCGACGCCGTATTTCGGCAAGATCGTCTCGACGATGTAGCGACAGGAGCCGAAGACGGCGCGAGCCGAAATCACGTGATCGCCTGCCTGCACCTGACAGAGAATGGCAGCCGCGACCGCAGCCATGCCGGAGGCGGTGGCGCGTGCTTCTTCGGCGCCTTCCAGCGCGCACATGCGCTTTTCAAACATGTCGGTGGTCGGGTTGGCGTAACGCGAATAGATGAAACCCGGGTCCTCGCCCTTGAACCGCGCTTCGGCGGCTTCGGCATTGGGATAAAGGAAGCCCTGTGTCAGAAACATCGCTTCCGACATTTCGGCAAATCCGGAGCGAAGCGATCCGGCATGCACGAGTTCGGTTGCAGGGCGAAATTTGCGGGTATTCTCAGTCGTCATTTTTCCAACCTGTCGAAAAGCTGGTCGGCCGGGGCAGGATGTCGAGCCTCGGCGGCCAATAAAAAACCGGCCTTGCGAAAACGCAAAAGGCCGGTAACGAACCGCGGCCTTTTTTAGCGAATTCTTTAACGTGGCTGCAAGCCGGCCGGCCAAATCACCACGGAACAGTTTTCCATTATGCCTGTTGCGCGGAGCCGTCAATGCCGAAACCAACGCATTTCTCGAAAAGCGCATCCGGGGCGCCATGAAAATACTCTGATTCCTGCGGAAAACCCGGTTTCTAGCGGCTGGAAGGGTTGGCATTGAGGCCCAGAGCGGTCAATGGTCTTTGTCAAGCAATGCCTAGAGCATGCCTTCCGAAATCGGGAACCGGTTTCGGGAGACATGCGTGAAAACAAGAGATTAAAGCATGTCGCTTGATTACGACAAAGTACGACATGCTTTAGGCTACGGAGTATCGGGTCGATGACGCAGAAAGATGCTGGAATTCTGGCGGACGCGGATATTTCCGCGCTGTTTGAAAGCGGTTTGCTGGCGTCGCCGCGCGCCCTTGATCCCGACCAGATACAGCCCGCGAGCCTTGACCTGAGGCTGGGCGCAAAAGCCTATCGTGTTCGCGCTTCCTTCATGCCGGGACCCGGGACGCCGGTCATCGAAAAGCTGGAACGGTTGAAATTGCACGAGATCGACCTGACGGCGGGAGCCGTTCTGGAAACGGGCTGCGTTTACATCGTTCCGCTTCTCGAAAGCCTGGCGCTGTCGCCCGATCTTTCGGCGTCGGCAAATCCGAAAAGTTCAACGGGCCGCCTCGATATCTTCACCCGCGTCATCGCCGACGGAGCGCAGGAATTCGATAAGGTACCTGCCGGATACAACGGTCCGCTTTATCTGGAAGTCAGCCCGCGCACATTTCCTATCGTCGTGCGCACCGGATCGCGCCTGTCGCAGATACGCTTCCGCAAGGGACGTGCCCAGCTTGACGAGGCGGAGCTTGCTGCATTGCACAAGGCCGAAACGCTGGTCGCAGCGGAAATGCCGAACATCTCCGGCGGTGGCATTGCGCTGTCGGTTGATCTTTCGGGTGGTCCTGATCGGCTGATTGGCTATCGCGGCAAGCACCATACGGCTGTGGTGGATGTGGACAAGCGTGCGGCGCACGACATCCTTGATTTCTGGGAGCCGATCTATGATCGGGGTTCGCGCGAACTCGTGCTTGACCCGGATGAATTCTATATTCTCGTTTCGCGCGAGGCAGTGCATGTTCCGCCGCTCTATGCGGCCGAAATGACGCCCTTCGATCCGCTGGTCGGCGAATTCCGCGTTCATTATGCCGGCTTCTTCGATCCGGGCTTCGGGCACAGCGCTGCGGGCGGAACCGGAAGTCGCGCCGTTCTGGAAGTCCGCAGCCACGAGGTTCCATTCATTCTGGAGCACGGGCAGATCGTGGGGCGGCTGGTTTACGAACATATGCTGCATCGCCCATCTGCACTTTATGGCGTCGATCTCGGCTCCAACTACCAGGCGCAGCAGTTGAAGCTTTCCAAGCATTTTCGTTGACTATAATAGCCTCCTCCAAGCAAATATAATTCTGGTGGAGGAGCAAGGTCGACGTGACGAACGGAACTGAACGGGATCGGGACAAGAAGCTTCAAGCCGCAACAGATGCCCCGCAACGCAGGCTGTCGGTGGGCATTGTTGCTTTGCCCGGTTTTACGCTGAGTGCACTCAGCCTTTTCCTCGATCCCTTCCGCCTTGCCGCCGATGATCGCGACAAGAGCCGTCAGATACGCTGTGCGTGGAAAATATGCACGCTGTCAGGAGACCCTGTCACCTCCAGCTCGGGCATGGTGATCGAGCCGACCGCTCCCATAGGCGAACTCGACGATTGTGATTATGTGGCAGTCGTCGGCGGATTGCTTGCGCAATATCGGCCCAGACAGCAGGCGCTGGTCGATCTCATCAAGCGTGCGGACCGGCGCGGCAAGACGGTGGTGGGCCTTTGCACGGCTGCCTTTCTGCTGGCGGAAGCAGACTTTCTGCCGGATCGCAATTGCTGCGTCAGCTGGTTCCATCGCGACGATTTTCTGGAGCTTTTCGATGGATATACAGCCGATACGACGAGCCTGTTCCATCGTAGCGGCAGGCACTTCACCTGTGCGGGCGGGCTTGGCACGGCGTCATTGGCGCTGTCCATCATCCAGAACGAGATTTCGGAGGAACTGGCGCGCAAGAGTGCGTCCATCCTCATGATCCCTTATGAGCTTGTGCGTTCCGAACAACCGGCGCTGAGCTTCAACGGCGTGCGGTCGCCGATGATCCGTAAGGCAATCCGCATTTTCGAGGAAACACTGGAAGACCCGGTGCCTATGATTGACGTGGCGCGCCGATTGGGAATTTCCGTCCGCCAGATGGAGCGTGGGTTCAAGCTTGCCCTTGAGCGGACGGCGTTCGAGGTCCGCGAAGAGCTGCGGGTTAAGAAGGCCAAGGAGCTCTTGTCGGAGACAAGCCTGTCACTGTTGGAAGTGGCTGTTGCAAGCGGCTTTACCGATACGCGCAGCATGAACCGGTCGTTCTCGCGCCAAAAGCAGAAAGCCCCGCGCGAGTACCGCAAGCAGCGCTGAGGCGAGGGTAGAACTTGCGCAGGCTGTACGGAGAGCCTATTTCTTGCGCGAAGAATCTGTCGCTTTAAAACATGATTCCGAAAAGTGGGAACCGGTTTTCGGAATTATGCTCAAACAAAAGTTTAGAGCGGGACGACGTTTCAACTTGAGAGCATCCGCTCTAACCAATAACCACACAGGAGATTTGCATGTCGGATGGTGTAAACCGTTTTCTTGGCGATACCCCGGCCCGCGTTCTGATCAAGCTGGTGCTGATTTCGCTGGTGGTTGGCGTGGTCATGAGCGCATTTCACTGGACGCCCTACGACATCTTGTACGGCATCCGCGATTTCTTCCTCCGCCTTTGGAATATGGGCTTTTCGGCAATTGCAGGCTTTGTCGATTATCTCATTCTTGGCGCTGCAGTCGTCATTCCTGCCTTTATTTTGCTCCGTATCCTCAGCTACCGGAAATGAAATCAATTCGGTAACTGGGTAGCTCAGACAGGCATGCAGCAAAAACAATGTTTAACACTCAACCGGCGTGGCTTTCTGATCCTTGCCGGGGGCGCGCTGGCGATGTCGGCAATGCCGTGGAAGGCGGCATGGGCGGCAGGTGACGACGATCCCACCGCTATTTTCAACGCTATTCGAAAGGCAAACGGACTGCCTTTGATGGCGACGGATTCCAAGCTGGAGCAAGCCGCGCTTTACCAGGCCAGGCGAATGGCGGGTTATGGAAAGATCGGCCATAGCGTCGGTTGGGGCAATGGTTTTGTGGCGCGACTGCGGCAGGCAGGTATACGGGGGCCGGCGGCAGAGAATGTCGCATCGGGACAGCGCAGTACACAGGCCGTCTTCGATGCCTGGATGAAATCGCCCGGCCATCGCAAGAACATGCTCGATCCGACCTTCGAGCATTATGGTCTCGCCTGGGCAACACCAGAAACCAAACCAACTTATATATATTGGGCCATGGTGCTCGGACTTTGATCCCTCATTCTCCTGACAGTCGGTTGTCAGGAACTGCGACAATGCGGTGGCCGAATTATCTGTAGTTTCGATTGATTCCAGAGTAGATCGTTTTGATCTGAGGGGAATATTCGGGACAAGCATCATGGATCAGTCGCTGCAGCGTGGTGGCGCAACAAGGCCGTTCGAAGTAACACACAGGATGGTGATGTTGATCGCCATTCCCATGACGCTTGCTGCGATCACCACGCCGCTTCTCGGACTTGTTGATATGGGCGTCGTCGGCCAGATGGGACAGGCCGAGCTGATCGGGGGGCTGGCGATTGGCGCGCTGGTCTTCGATGTCCTGCTGTCGATATTCAATTTCCTGCGTTCCGGCACGACCGGACTGGTTGCACAGGCCATGGGTGCGGAAGACGCCGTGGAAGAGCAGGCGATCTTCTGGCGGGCAATCATCATCGCGGTCATTGCCGGCAGCCTGATGATACTGTGCCTGCCGATCATCATCGGCGTCTCGTCCACCTTCATGCATCCGACGTCTGCAACGCAGGAAGCAATGGCGACCTATGTGTCGATCCGCATGTTGTCGGCGCCGGTTGCGCTCATCAACTATTCAATCCTCGGACTGGTTCTCGGACGTGGACAGGGTATTGTCGGCCTCGGCCTTCAGGTGCTCCTCAACGGCATCAATATCGTGCTCTGCATTATCCTCGGGCTGGAGTGGGGCTGGGGCGTTACTGGCGTTGCCTGGGCGACCGTGACCGGCGAAACGGTTGCCGCTCTCGTCGGCATGTTCATCGTGCTGCGGCATTTCCGAAAGGATGCGTCACTGCGTCCGGACCGGGCGCGGATATTCCAGAAGCAAGGAATCCTGCGCATGTTCGCGGTCAATCGCGACATCATGATCCGCTCCTTCCTGCTTCTCACGGCCTTCGCGTTCTTCACGCGGGCAGGGTCCGATCTCGGCCCGGTCACACTGGCGGCCAATGCTGTCTTGATGAACTTCTTCCTCATCGCCGGTTTCTTCCTGGACGGCATGGCGGCAGCCGCCGAACAGATTGTCGGACGGTCTATTGGCGCGCGCTACAGTCCTGCGTTCGTGCGCGGCGCCAAGCTCACTTTCGTCTGGGGGCTGGTCATGGCCAGCGTCATTGCCTTTTTCCTGCTGGTGTTTGGCGATGCGATCATCGGGCTACTGTCCAAGGCGGAAGACGTTCACGCTGAAGCCTTGAAATACCTGCCCTGGGCGGCGCTGACAGGTATGACGGGACTGCTGGCCTTCCATATGGACGGGGTTTATATCGGCGCCACATGGTCGCGCGATATGCGCAACATGATGTTCCTGTCGCTCGGCTTCTTTCTGGCAGTTCTTTATGCGGCAAAACCCGTGATGGGCAATCACGGGCTCTGGCTGGCTCTCAACCTGTTTCTGTCAATTCGCGGAGTTTTGCTTCTGGCGATTCTGCCGCGACGTTATCGTACAGAATTCATTATGTGACCCGGCTCTCAGGCGGGCAGGTCACGCTTCGCCCAGTCGCTGGTGTCCCGGTCGCGCAGTGCGGCGATGTTGGCAACGCCCTCGCGTTTCACCGCCGCCGACAGGCCACGCACGATTTCGGCGGGCAGGTTCGGTCCGCGATAGATGAGGCCTGTATAAAGCTGGACCAGATCGGCACCGGCCTTGATCTTTGTCAGCGCCGTTTCAGCGCTATCCACGCCGCCGACGCCGATCAATGGCATGTCGGGGCCGACGCGCTCGCGCATCTTGGCAAGGACGATGGTGGAGCGCTCGAAAAGCGGTACCCCGGAAAGCCCGCCTGTTTCGTTCAGGTTGTCCGCGCTTTTCAATCCGGTGCGTGAAAGCGTCGTGTTGGATATGATGATGCCATCGAGCTTCTGTTCAGTTGCCTCGGCAGCGATGTCGTCCAGTTCTTCATCGGCCAGATCGGGGGCGATCTTGAGAAAAACCGGACGCTTCAGCGTGCACATCTTGCCTTCTTCGTTGCGCGCTTCCAGCACGCGGCTCAACAGTTCACGCAGACTGTCGCGGGCTTGAAGATTGCGCAGTCCCGGCGTGTTGGGCGAAGAAATATTGACGGTGAAGTAGCGCGCCAGCTGATAGAAGCGACGGATACCGGCAACATAATCGGCAATGCGGTCTTCGGCATCCTTGTTGGCGCCTATATTGACGCCCACGATACCGCTCTTGCCAGCGCGTTGCGACAGGCGCTTAAACGCAGCATCATGGCCTTCATTGTTGAAGCCCAGCCGATTGATAACGGCCCTGTCATCCACGAGCCGAAAAATGCGCGGACGCGGGTTGCCGCTTTGCGGGCGCGGCGTGATGGTGCCGATTTCCGTGAAGCCGAAACCGAGCTTCAACAGGGCGTCCGGCACTTCGGCATTCTTGTCGTAGCCCGCTGCCATGCCGAGCGGATTTGGAAACTGCAATCCCGCAACCTTGACGGAAAGCGCCGGATCGTTCGGCGCACCGCAGGTCACGAGACCTGTCTTCAGGCCAGCGATGGAAAGACCATGTGCCTGTTCTGCATCGAAGGCGAAAAGGGCGCGTCGCCCGAGAGTTTCAAAAAGCCCGCTCATTAACTTTCCAGCTCCGGAAAAATGTGAAGACCATCGTCGCCCAACGGCAGGGGTTCGACCTTCAAAACGGCTGCAAGCGGCAGTGTGCCGTAAAGATGAGGAAAAAGGGCCCCGCCGCGTGAAACTTCAAACTTCAATGCCGCGCCGAGCGCAGAAGCATTCACACTGATCAGAAGCAGATCCCGCTGGCCCGCAAAATGTTTAGCTGCCGTTTCCCGCACCTGTGTTCCAGTAGAGAAATGGATATAGCCATCCGCAATATCAACTGGAGCCCCGGTAAAATTACCAGCCTGTTCTGCCTGCGCCCAAAGCCCGCGCGGAGCGATCTTATAGATGATCTCATTGGTCATGGGTGCTCTCTAGACCGAATTTCTTCGGAAATCAAAGTCCCGCATGTTCGATTTTCGTCGTAAACGTCCCATATGATGGGGACACCTCAAAGAGAAGCTGAAGGGAATAGCCTTATGTTGAACAGAAAGACATTGATGGTCCGCAATCTGGCTGCTGTTGCTGTTCTTGGTTCAGCGCTTGCCCCGGCCAATGCGCTGGCGCAGGAAAACGGGCGTTATCGGCTGGAAGGAACGGAAAACGGCTATGTCCGTCTGGACACCCGAACCGGCGCGCTCTCGACCTGCGTAGAGCAGCAGGGACAACTCGTCTGCAAGATGGCGACCGAAGATCGCGAGGCTTATGAGAACGACATTGCCAGCCTGCAGGATCGCGTGAAGAAGCTTGAGGACAAGGTCTCCGCTCTTGAAGGGAAAGGCGGAAGTAGTGCTTCGGGCTTGCCGACGGAGCAGGAGTTTGAGCAATCCATGAGCTATATGGAACGGTTCATGCGGCGCTTTATGGACATCGCGAAGAGTTTCGACAGCGAGCCGGAAAAGCCGGACAACGGAACCCTTCCGGGCGGCCGAACCTGAAAGCAAGGAAAAAGGCGCCGCACGGCGCCTTTTCATTGAGCATTTCCAGCAAATGTGAGTGCGTTTCGCCCTATTGCGCGAAACGCTTTGTTGCTTCTATCAATTCGTGGGTTATACCGGGTTCCGTAACGGCATGCCCGGCGTCCTCGACGATTTTGAGATCGGCTTCAGGCCACATCTTCTTCAACTGCCAGGCATTGATGAACGGCGTGCAGACATCATAGCGGCCATGCACGATCACGCCGGGAATATGCCGGATGCGGTCGACGTTCCGCAGAAGCTGGTCGTCGGAATCGAGGAAGCCACGGTTCTGGAAATAGTGGCATTCGATACGCGCAAAAGCGATGGCGTACTGGTCTTCACCGAAGGCATCGACACGCGCCGGATCGGGCAGAAGCGAAATGATCGAGCCTTCCCAGCGCGCCCAGCGTCGGGCCGCTTCAAGCTGCACCTGCGGGTTGCGATCGGTGAGGCGCTTGTAATAGGCAGCGATCATATCGCCGCGCTCTGCTTCCGGTATATGCTCCTGATAGGCCTCGAAATGATCAGGGAAGAGAATGCTTGCGCCGTTGGAATAGGTCCAGTCGACTTCGAAACGGCGAACCATGAAGATACCGCGCAGGATAAGTTCTGCAACGCGATCCGGATGGGATTGCGCATAGGCAAGGCCGAGCGTCGCTCCCCACGAGCCGCCGAACACCTGCCACTTGTCGATGCCGAGATGCGCGCGAATATGCTCCATGTCCGCCACAAGATCCCAGGTCGTGTTTTCGCGCAGTTCCGCATGCGGGGTGGAGCGGCCGCATCCGCGCTGGTCGAACAGGATTATGCGATAGCGCTCCGGGTCATGCAGGCGACGCATCGTCGGCGTGATTCCACCGCCGGGGCCGCCATGGATCACGATGACCGGCTTGCCGTCCGGGTTGCCGCATTGCTCGACGTGGATTCGATGCAGCGAAGAGACCTGCAGCATCTCTTCCTTGAACGGTTGGATTTCGGGATAAAGCGTATTGCGCGTCATGAAATGCCTTTTGGTCCCCCCATTTCGCTGGTCGGGCCGCTCTTATGTTACTTTCAGCGCATAACCTAACATACAATGCGGCCAGATGGCGGCAATGAGTAATGCGAAAAGGGATTAGCAACGTGAATTTTGGTTGCCCGAGCCAAAAAACGGCATAAAACGGAGTGATTGGCTGATTGGCCTGCACCGCGAGGGGAGGAGACCTGAAACAATGGCGCGCGAGGCACATGCATTTTATCATCGCTGACGATCATCCGCTTTTCCGGGGGGCATTGAGACAGGTCCTTTCCGGACAGTCGCAAAGCGTGGAAATCATCGAAGTTGGCGATTTCGACGCCGTAAAGAAACTGGTCGGCGAGCGAGAGGATATCGACCTTCTGCTGTTGGATCTGACGATGCCGGGCGGTACTGGCCTTTCCGGTCTGGTGACGTTGAAGGCCTTGCAGCCTGCACTTCCAATCATCATCGTTTCGGCAACCGACGATGCGGCGACGATCCGTCATGCGGTCGAGCTCGGTGCCTCT
This sequence comes from Brucella sp. RRSP16, assembly GCF_052246815.1. NCBI lineage: Bacteria > Pseudomonadati > Pseudomonadota > Alphaproteobacteria > Hyphomicrobiales > Brucellaceae > Brucella > Brucella sp. RRSP16. The sequence continues at coordinate 248,616 of NZ_JBQQAM010000002.1, read as the reverse complement.
GGGTTCATATCGAAATCCGCCAGCATGGAAACCATCGGCGAGGCCGTAAGCACTGTTCTGGCTGGCGATATCTGGACACCCGCCGATATTGAACTGGATCATGCGCACGACCCGGAAATAGAGGCGCTCATCGCGCGGTTGCGCACATTGACGCCGCAGCAGACGCGCGTGCTGACCATGTTGGCGGAGGGGCTGTTGAACAAGCAGATCGCCTATGAGCTTGGCGTGTCGGAAGCCACGGTCAAGGCGCATGTTTCGGCAGTGCTGCAGAAACTGGGGGTCGATAGCCGCACACAGGCGGTCATTCTCCTGTCGCGCATCGGCAATGATGCGCTGAACACGGATTAGGGCACGTCTCCCGAAACTGGGAGACAATTGGATAGAGCATTTGCGAGGCTCAATTTAAACAGGAAATGTTCCGGACAGTCCGTTACTGAGCGGCATTTTGCGCCGATGCATTGTCCTGCCTCGCATGATGAAAATGCGATAGCAGCGAACGAAGCGCCGCGGGACGAAGCGGCTTGTGCAAGACAGTGACGTTTTCATCCTCAGCGCGTTGGCGCACTTCCTTGGAGCGATCGGCTGTCAGGAGGATGGCCGGTATTTCGGTCTGGAACGTTTCGCGGGCAAAACCGATCATATCGAGGCCGTTTTCGTTCAGCAGATGATAGTCCGCGACGATCACATCCGGCGGGCGGGAATGGTCGGTGCAGTACGATTTCAGCGCAGTTCCGCTGCGCAGTGTCGTAACCTGGCACCCCCATCCGCGAAGCAGCGTTTCCATTCCCGACAGGATGCTGGCGTCATTGTCGATGCAGAGAACATCGAGTCCCGTCAGTTCCAGCGCCCGTTGCAGCCCGCGACGGTTCTTCACTTCGTCAGCGGGCACCTTTTCCTGCGAGACAGGAATGCGCAGGGTGAACATCGTCCCCTTGCCGGGCGTCGAAGCCAGCGCGAGCGGCAGCGACAAGAGCCTCGCGATGCGGTCAACGATGGAAAGGCCAAGGCCAAGGCCTTCCGCTTCCCGCATTCCCTCGTCGAGCCGGGTGAACTCGCGGAAGACGAGTTTCAGCTTTTGCGGAGGAATGCCGATTCCGGTATCGAGCACCTGCAACTCCACAAAGGAACCACGGCGGCGGACGCCGAGCAAGATACCGCCCCTGCGGCTATACTTGATCGAATTGGAGACGAGGTTCTGGATCAGGCGCCGCAGCATGTTGCGATCCGTCTTGACCACGATGCTTGACGGGACAACGCGCAGTTTCAGCCCCTTGGCAGCTGCAAGCGGTGTGAAGTCGGTTGCAATCTGGCTCATCAGCTTGTCGAGACGAAATACCGAGAGTTCGGGTTTGAGCGATCCGGTGTCCAGCCGTGAAATATCCAGCACCATGCCTAGAATGGCTTCCACGGCTTCCAGTGAGGAGTCGATATTGCGTGCGAATTCGCTGGTTTCGGAACGCCCCAGTCTTTCGGCAAGCGCGGTACTGTACAGTCTTGCTGCGTTAAGCGGTTGCAGAATGTCGTGCCCGGCAGCCGCAAGAAATCGTGTCTTCCCCTGGTTGGCTTCTTCGGCCGCGGCTTGCGCCTTGGCAAGCTGCTGGTTGACGCGGGTCAGTTCCGCCGTGCGATCCGCCACGCGCTGCTCGAGCATCTCTGCCGCCCTCTGGCGCGTGACATCCGCTTCGACCGCCGCCGTGATATCGGTATATGTCGCGACGATGCCCCCATCAGGCATGGGATTGGACTGAATTTCCAGCACCTTGCCGGTGGATTTCATATTGATGCGCCACGGACGGCGCACAGCCGCGAGCGAGCGTATGGCGCTGTTCTGGCCGGTGAAAGATATGTCGCCGCGACGATGCAGCTGTTCCACGATTTCGGAAACGGGTATCCCGACCTGCATCACCTCATCGGGGAGATCGAAAAGCTTGCGGAACTGCCGGTTCCAGCAGGTAAGCCTCAAGTCCTTGTCGAAAACAGTGATGCCCTGTTCCATCTGGTCCAGTGCGGTTTGCAGCAGGTCGCGGTTTTGCTGCAAGGCCGTTGAAGCATCGTCCAGGAGTTGTCGCGCATCGCGGCCGGACGCATCGCCCTTTTGCAACAGCAGTGACAGGACAAGGCGCGCCGATGCAGAGCCGACTGCCGTACCAAGCAGTTGCTCCGCATGGCGGATCAAAGGCGTATCGACGGTCATGCCGGGATCAAGTCGCCGCTGTTCCCTTCCTTCAAAACGAAGAAAAGCGCGCTCCACGCGTTCGGCGCCGAGATAGCGCGCCATGGTTGCCTTCAGTTCGGCGACGGTGACAGTCGTGCGAAAGCGCTTCAGGGTCGGTGTGCCGATCACATAACGCGGCAGGAAGATGCTGGCCTGAATGCGTTCCAGCGGCGTCGAGGCGCGCGAGAGGGAACCAAGAACGTAGAACAGCGTATTGGCCGCAAGGCTCCACACCACGCCGTTGGTCAGGGGAAGAGCATTGGTTCCAAAAAGCGCCTCAGGGCGCAATGCGGTGAACCCGAGAAAACCATTGCGTAAAATGGCGGCATTTTCCGGCGCCATGGTGGGCAGCAGCAAAGTGTAGGCCCAGACCAGAAAGCCGGTCGAAAGACCAAGCATCGCACCGCGTCCGTTGGCATTGCGCCAGAACAGCCCGCCAATGAAGGCAGGCACGAATTGGGCAATCGCAGCAAAGGAAACGAAGCCGATTGAAGCCAGGTGGATATTGTTGGAGGTGAAGCGATAATAGGCAAACGCCAGCGCCAGAATGCCAATAATGGTGAGGCGGCGGGTGTTCAGAATGATTTTAGTCAGGTCGCGCTGTTCTGCTGCCTGTTGCTTGGCCAGCCGCCGTATGAAAAGCGGCAGCACCAGATGATTGGAAATCATGATCGAAAGCGCGACGCAGGCGACGATAACCATCGCGGTTGCCGCCGACAACCCGCCGAGAAAAGCCACGAGGGCAAGCCAGTGAGCACCAGCAGCCAGCGGCAGGGCCAGAACATACAGGTCTCCGCTGACATTGCCTCCGAGTGTCATCACGCCGATCAGCGCGATGGGAAACACGAAGATATTGATGAGCACCAGATAAACCGGGAAGAGCCACGAGGCGGTTCGCAGTTCCTTTTCACTCCGGCTTTCCACCACGGTTACATGGAATTGGCGCGGCAGCATGATGATGGCCGCGGCGCTAAGTGCGCTTTGCACGATCCATGTGCCGATGGACGTCTGATAGTGAAACGCTTCCAGCGCCTCCGGCGACTGGGATATCTGGTTGATCAGTTGCGACGGAGCGCCGAACAGGAAGAAAGTGCAGGCAAAACCGACGGTCAGGAAGGCGCAGAGCTTGATGACCGATTCCAGGGCCACCGCCAGAATGAGGCCGTTCTGGTGCTCGGTGGCGTCGGTATGGCGCGTGCCGAAGAGAATCGCAAAGACGGCAAGCACGGCGGCGACTGGCAGGGAAATATCGCCGAATATGAATACTGACGGATCGACGGCCGATCCGTAATGTTCCATGACGAGGCCGACACTCCCGGAAACGGCTTTGAGCTGGAGCGCGATGTAGGGGATCGAGCCGACGGCTGCGATGCAGGTCGCAAGTGACGCGACACCAAAGCTTTTGCCGTAGCGTGCAGCGAGAAAATCGGCGATCGATGTGATGTGTTCGGACTTCGCCAGTCGAACGATATGCCGCAGCAAACGGTTGCCGAGCGTGAAGACGAGAATGGGGCCGATATAGATGCCGAGAAATTCAAGTCCGCGCTGCGCCGACAAGCCGACAGAGCCAAAAAACGTCCAGGATGTGCAGTAGACGGCCAGGCTGAGCGCGTAGATATATGGGCGCGGGGCACTGTTCCAGCGCGACGTGCGCCGGTCGCCGATGCTGGCTACCGCAAAGAGCAGCAGCAGATACAAAAAGGCGGCGCCAATAATACCCCAGCCCTGCATAGCCGGCTTGTTCCCTCACTCCTCGATCACGAATGACGCAAGCACTTTCAGTGCGATCGCGCAAGATTATTGATCAAAAACAGTGCGTTTCTGCCGCTTTATCTTTTCTTTGGTAATTTTCGTCTACAAACTGACAGTGTGATCCTGAAAGTGCAGGGCCCTTTTCAGGACTGCGTTTGAAATGACAAAGCGCTTTCGGTTCCATTTGTGGAAGACGGCTTTGCCATCCACTGCCAGTTTTTCTGGTGCCCAGGTTGATTTGACGAACGCCACCGTGGCAGGACGGCCCAAGCGGTCCGCGTTCGTGAGGGAGACAGCAATGCTCAAGGAATTCAAGGAATTCGCCCTGAAGGGCAATATGGTCGATCTGGCCATCGGTGTTATCATCGGCGGGGCGTTCGGCGGCCTCGTCAACTCCATCGTCAATGACATCATCATGCCGATCATCGGTCTTATCACCGGCGGTATCGACTTTTCGAACATGTTCATACAGCTGGCAGGTGAACCCAAGACCACGCTGGCAGCTGCCCGCGACGCCGGTGCGACCATCGCCTACGGCAACTTCATCACTCTTCTCATCAATTTCCTTATCATCGCGTGGGTATTGTTCCTGGTGGTGAAAGCGATGAACCGCATGAAGAAGAAGGAAGAAGCAAAGCCGGAACCGGAAGCACCGCGCGAAGAGGTTCTGCTGACCGAAATCCGCGATCTTCTGGCAAAGCAGAAAGCCTGATTGCCCAGGAACTGACGGATGAAACGGGGCCTTTTGGCCCCGTTTCTTTTGATCCATAAATGCGTTTGATCAGACCATCACAAAAAGCCGCGTGATTTCGCTACCGGGCCTTGATAAGCACGAAGTCAAAATCCAGATCCAACGCGGGGAAATCATGACGCTCATCGCCAATCTTCGTCGGGAAGCAGCCCAGTCACCGGAAAGCGGGATTGTGGCGGTCGCCAATCATGGGCGCGGACGCGAAGGACTTATTCCGCTGTGGGTAGGCGAGGGCGATCTTTCTACGCCGGATTTCATTCGCGCCGCGGCTCAAAAAGGCATTTCTGACGGAGAGACCTTCTATACCTGGCAGGCAGGCATACCGGAGTTGCGGGAAGCGCTGGCTCGCTATCATGCGCGGCATTTTCCACTCGCTCTAAAGCCCGAGAACTTCTATGTCACCGGTTCGGGTATGCATGCCATCGAAATGGCGCTGACAGCAACCGTTGGAGCAGGTGAAGAAGCGATCTATCTCTCCCCGGCCTGGCCCAATTTTGTCGGTGCGGCTGGTCTTGCTGGCGTCACGCCGGTCCCGGTCGAACTGGAATTCGGGGACAACGGCTGGATGCTTGATCCGGAGAAGATTGCAGCCGCCACCACACCCCGCACAAAGGCCCTATTCGTCAATACCCCCTCCAATCCCACCGGCTGGACGGCGGATCGGGAAACTTTGCAATTCATTCTTGATCTGGCGCGCAAACAGGGCCTCTGGATCATTGCGGACGAGATTTATACCCACTTCTATTATGGCGGCGGTCGTGCTCCCTCCTTCATGGATATTATGGAGCCGGATGACCGCATCATCTTTGTCAATTCCTTCTCCAAAAACTGGGCGATGACGGGCTGGCGTATTGGTTGGATGACTGTGCACCCGTTGCTGGGACCGGTTATTGAAAACCTGATCCAGTATTCGAATTCGGGCGTTGCGCAATTCATGCAGCGTGGTGCCGTTACGGCTCTCGATGAGGGCGACGCCTTCATTTCGATGCAGGTTGAGCGCGCCCGTTCCACGCGCGATAGCCTGTGCGCCGCGCTATTGGCGACGGGCAAGGTTCGCCTCAATCCTCCACAGGGTGCATTTTATCTGTTCTTCGGCGTGGATGGCGTCGAGGATTCGGTCAAGGCAGCTATCGACATGGTGGACAATGCCAATGTTGGCCTGGCGCCAGGCAGCGCATTTGGCCTTGGTGGCGAAGGGTTCTTCCGACTTTGCTTCTGCCGCGACCCTGAACAGGTGGAGGAGGCCGCAAGGCGGCTTGTGCACTGGATCGAAAAGCGTTGAACTCATCGCTTCCCGGTTGAAGGGCGGGGGCTGCGGCTTGCCGCCACCTTCATCAGACGCTGGAAGGTCGGGCACTCCATATGGCTTTTAGCTGGACAGGTCGCTGCGTGGCGCAGCCCGTCTCGAAGTGCCGCAAGATGGGCGATTGTACGGTCGAGATCATCCGCCTTCGCAGACAGGGTTTCGCGACTGATCGAAACCTGGCCGTCGGGGCCGAACATGCCCGCAATGTCATCGAGCGAAAAGCCAGCCGCCTGTCCGAGGGCGATCAGGGACAGCTTGGTCACAACGCCGGGATCAAATACTCGGCGCAAGCCCCGTCGGCTGTGCGAGGCGATCAGCCCCCTTTCTTCATAGTATCGCAGTGTTGATGCGGGAATGCCTGTCACTTTCGCAACTTCAGCAATGTCCATATCTTTCATATTGACCTCAAGTCGGCTTTAACTTGTATGGTCCGCCTTTTCAATGATCCACGCAAGTGGAAAGGAAAGGTAAATGCTTGTTTTGCAGATCGTTTTCATCGGAGTGGGAGCGACAATCATAACGGATATCTGGACGATGGCGAGAGCGCGGCTGTTCGGCGTTGCGAGCCTGGATTATGGGCTGGTGGGACGCTGGTTCAGTCATATGATGGAAGGGCGCTTCGTGCACGAGCGGATCACCGCCAGCCCGCCGGTTCGAGGAGAGAAACTTCTTGGCTGGGGCGTTCATTACGCCATCGGCGTGCTGTTTGCGGCTGGTTTGGTTGCTGCTGGCGGGCTTGAGTGGATGGCATCGCCGAAGCTCCTGCCCGCGCTTGCCTTCGGATTGTTGACCGTTGCTGCTCCATTCTTTGTCATGCAGCCCGGCATGGGGGCGGGGATCGCCGCACGAAAGACGCCGAAGCCCTGGGCCGCCCGGGGATGGAGTATAATGACGCATCTGTGGTTCGGAGCGGGGCTCTATCTTGCGGCTCTCGCGGCCACGCTCATCTTCTGACACAGCAAAAAGGCCGGTTGAACCGGCCTTTTGTTCCAATGATCCTGCTTGTCAGCCGCCGGCCTTGGAGACCATCAGCGGAATGATCCGCTCGGAACTGGCGGGCTGTGAGACAGTGGGTTCGGCGTAGGGGATGCCGAGCGTGTTCCACACTTCCAGAAGTGCCTCCTTGAGACCGTCGATCAAGGCGTCATCATGCAGGGGCGACGGCGTGATGCGCAATCTTTCGGTGCCGCGCGGAACGGTCGGATAGTTGATCGGCTGGATATAGATGCCATGCACTTCAAGCAGGCGGTCGCTGGCCTTTTTGCAAAGCTCGGGATCGCCGACCAGAATGGGCACGATGTGGGTTTCCGACGACATGACGGGCAAACCGGCGGCCGAAAGTACATCCTTGGCGCGCCGGGCCTGACGTTGCTGGCCGTCGCGCTCCACCTGCGAGGTCTTCAGGTGCCGGATCGCAGCCGTCGCTGCTGCAGCGACTGCCGGGGGCAGGGAAGTGGTGAAGATGAAGCCCGGTGCGTAGGAGCGCACCGCATCGACAATCGCACGCGAGCCGGTAATGTAACCGCCGAGCGCGCCGAAAGCCTTGGCAAGCGTGCCCTCGATAATATCGATGCGATGTGCAAGGCCATCGCGTTCGGTAATGCCGCCACCGCGTGCGCCATACATGCCGACCGCATGAACTTCATCGATATAGGTCATGGCATTATATTTATCGGCCAGATCGGCGATCTTCTCGATCGGCGCGATATCGCCGTCCATGGAATAGACGGATTCGAACACGATCAGCTTTGCGCGCGCAGGATCGGCAGCCTTCAGCAGCTGTTCCAGATGCTCGACGTCATTGTGACGAAAAATCTTCTTCTCAGCACCCGAGCGGCGCACGCCTTCGATCATCGAAGCATGGTTCAACTCGTCAGACAGGATAAGACAGTTAGGCAGCAATCGGGCAATCGTGGAAATCGAGGCTTCGTTGGAGACAAAGCCCGATGTGAAAACGAGTCCGGCTTCCTTGCCGTGCAAATCAGCGAGTTCGTTTTCCAGTTCGACGAGCGGGTGATTATTGCCGGAAATATTGCGCGTTCCGCCGGAACCTGAGCCAGCGTTGCCGGCTGTGTCGCACATAGCCTTGATGACATCGGCATGGTGGCCCATGCCAAGATAGTCATTCGAACACCAGACGGTGATTTCGCGGGCAGTGCCATTGTTGCGCCAGATAGCTCGGGGGAAACGTCCGACAATACGTTCAAGATCTGCAAAAACGCGGTAACGCTTCTCGGCGTGCAACTGGTCGATCGCTTCTTCGAAAAAACGGCGATAGTCCATAATGCGCTCCTTAGTCTGTGCCCTAACTAGCGCTTTTGGCACTTGCCGTCCATGGCGCATTGATGGGCAATTTGCCACGTTTGAATGAAGCAGCATTGATTGAAATCAAGCAAGTAGGCTCGACACTGGCAATAATGACAACCCTTGTTCATCACGAACCATATCGGAATATCGCGCAGAGTGATTGGTTTCGACGCAGAGTTGCTTGAATAAGCAGCCAAAAATCGCCAGCTGTTTCCAGCATCCAACACAAAACGCGGCATTTGCATGAAATCAACGCGCTCGGCGATGAACTATCCAGCCTCAAACACTGGCGATTGGAACGCCTATTGGGGCGCTTCCCCGATGCGACATTTGCGATTGCTATGGCGTCATGTGCAGCTTTCGGTTCCAAACCGAAAAAACAAGGCAAATCTTATCGCCACAGCTGGAAGCTTCCAGACTTTGAAGCCCGATGATCTGCCGCTCGTTTGCGTGGTGCGCAATGCAGCAGCCTACATCAAATCCTTTTTGCGCTATTATCGCGAGATGGGTGTTACGCGCTTCATCGTCGTTGACGACCGGTCGGACGATGGTACGGCTGAAATATTATCCAGCGCCCCTGATGTGGATCTGTACTCCTCGAGCATTCGTTATGCAGAGGCCGACCGCGGCCGTGCCTGGCGCGATGCTCTGTTCAATCTTTATGGGCGCGGACGCTGGTATCTGTCTGTCGATGCCGATGAGTTCTTCGTGTTTCCGAGAATGGAGCAGCGGAATATCCGCTCGTTTATCGAGGAGCTGGAGCAGAACGGAATTCGCCGATGCCTGGCGCCGATGATCGATATGTATCCCGGCGGTTTGCTGCGCGAAGGGGTTTTTGTCGATGATGGGACCAGATACCCGTTCGAGGTGTCCTCACATTTCGATGGCGACGGCTATACGGTGACGCCGGAAAAGTTTGGCGTAGCTGTGCGCGGTGGACCGCGTCTGCGCCTGTTCGGACGCAGCATGCGCCTTTCAAAATTCCCGCTGATTTGGGTCGACGGGAAAACGGATTATCGCCGAGGTAGCATTCACGGGCCGGGACCGTGTTTCCGTAATTTTCTACCCGCTACCGGGGCTCTTCTCCATTATCGGTTTTCATCGCTCTCGGTCAGCGAATTCAAACGTATCGCCTCGGAAAAGAGCCACGCGGGCGGGGCCGAACATTATCGGGCAATCGTTGAAAACGAGCGTTTTTCGGATGACCTGTCACTCGTTTACGAAGGCTCGTTGCAATACACAGGCCCTGCCGGTCTCGTTGAACGTGGCTTCATGGCCGATTTGCGAGATATAAAGCCGGCGGCGGGACCGAAGTGCCGCATTAACGCGTAAAGGTCTTACGCAAGAACTGCAGCAACATATCATTGCGCCTGATCGTAAGGCGCGGAATGCCGAACGGATCATCAGTTGGTCTTGCGCGGCGTTTTTCCGTCGTCGTCGCGTTTGTATAACCTGCCGCTTCGACGATCTTGCGTGTCGCTGCGTTTTCTCCACCGTAAGGATAGGCGAAAGACGTGACTTCGCTGCCGAGCACGTCCTCGATCCTTGTCCGCGATTGGTGAATCTGCGCTATGGCATCCTTTTCGCTCGCGTCTGGAAGTAAGATATGGTCGAGCGTGTGCGAACCAACTTCATGCCCGAGCGTTGCCCATTCTCGCAATTCCGCAACGCTCATGCAGGTGGCGCGCGCAACGCCGATCTTTTGATCCCAAAGATTGAAACCGCCAATCTGGTTGGCGACGAAATAGTTTGTGGCGGTGAAGCCGAACTCCTGCAACACGGGCAGCGCATTGCAGAAGACGTTCTCGAAACCATCGTCAAAGGTGATGACAGCAACTTTGCCCTGCTTTTTGCCGTAGATGTAAGGCAGTGCGTCCCGCACCGACAGGCCGCGATAACCCAGCCTTTTCAGCCACGCCATCTGCTGGCGAAAGCGATCCGGATGAACGATCATGCTGCGATAGGGCGCGCGGTGCGTCGGCGGCACGTCTATCTGGTGATAAAGAAGAATCGGAACAGGCACGAGAACCTCAAACAGCTGCGCGCGAGCGCGATTTTATCTTCCAGCGATAAAGCGGGCGCAAGATTTCACGCTTCAGCTTGTCTGGCAGGGAGCGTGATTTCTGGATCGTGCTGCCGCCCAGCTGCACCGAAATTTCTTTCACGCCGCCCGGAAGGACGGACAGTGGTTTCAGCCCGGTTACCCAGTTCATTTGCGCGGTGGTGTCTACAGGGCGGTCGAAGACTTCGGTTGCCGAGAGCAGCCGTTGCGCGGCTTCCCGCCCGATAAGCTGCGCCACCATGCCGAGGCCGACCGGCACCGGCTCGATGATGCGTGCACCTTCCGTCGTCAGTACCACCCGACCGCTTTCCCGCTCGCGAAAGGGAAAGCGGATAAAACTGTCGGCTTTGAGAAACTGGCATGCGGCGGAATAGGCTGCGGCAAATTCCGGCGTCAGTTCCACATCATCTTCCAGCACCAGACCTGCGTCCAGCCCTTGATCGACAATAGCCTGCCAGGCCTTCCGGTGCGAAAGGAAACAGGCAATTTCATTGGTGCTGAGTTGAAATGGATAGCGGGGCTTGTGTGCCGACCGCCGATAGACACGGCTGATCGTTTGCGCATCGAGCGTGCGACCGTCGACAGCGTTGACGACGTCTGTTTCAATCGGCAGCTTTCGAATAAGCTCTTCGACCTGGGGCTGGCGGTCGGTGGCGCGCTCCAGATGGATGATGAAAGCCTTGACGGCCCTCTGCGGGCCGTCACTCGCGGTAATGTCAGGACGCGTTTCGTTCATGGTCCCTATTTACCTTGGAACACATGGAAAAGCTCCAGGAATTTTGCAGATCAGACAGGCTGCCAGCCTGGTTCGACACGATCGGCTTCCGCCCGCCACAAATCGGCGTAGTCGACATTCTGCCAGTCCTTGAATCACGGCCCGCCGCGCGTGTAATGGACGACTTTCGGCAGTCCGGTTTCCGGCTTCTCGTTCCAGCCTTCAAGCCAGTTGTAATCCGTCGGCAACGCACCGATTTCATCGTCGGCAGCCCACTGCATACGGTGCAGATAGGCCCCGCTTTCGCGGTTGACCAGTTCGGGCGTCAGCTTGCGCGTCGAAGGATGCTCGCAGTTGAACAGCATGCAGGAAGACCAGTTCTTGCGCGGATAGCTGGTCTGCACCTTTCCATCCATCTTCACGCTGTCTTTGGGCTGATAATCGTGCTGAACGCAATAAACGGCTTTCGAAGGATCGTTATAGGATTGAAGGCCAGCAATATCGCCGAGGAAAAGGAAGTCGCAATCGCAAAAAAGTGCCCAGCCCTTATAGCCCGCAAGCCATGGCGTGAAAAAACGCGAATAGGTAAACTCAGTCGACGCCAGCGGGTCGACTTCTCGCGTGTAGGCTCCTGTTCCACAAGATCCTGCAGCTTGATCGGCACGATTTCCAACGGAATAGAAGAATGCTTCAACGCCGATGCTTTGGCGACGTCGTATGCGATGGGCTCGCGAGAATCCCACCCGATGAAAATGCGCAACGGTTCACTCATTCATATGCTCCTTTAAAGCGATTGCCTCGTGATCGTTCTCACGCCTTCTGCCGAAAATTATAGGTATGTGCAGCGTCATTGAATAAGGCTGATACGCCCGGACTTTACCTTTTGCTCAACCCAGCTGCGCTCATCCCCCCAGGTGTGACGTTTCCATCCTTCCCAGGTGAAGCCGCAGATTTTCACGTCCCAGCTTTCCTGCGGGCACTTTTCGAGCATGTACCAGATGCCAAAAAAACCAGTACTTGGAAAGACTTTGCTTATGTTCTCTTCGGTTACGCCCAGCTCTTTGCACCCGGCCAGATAGAACTGGGGCGGCATTATCCGGATTTCCTTGCCGGCAGAACCGACAACCTCAATGGTCTGCATGGTCCAGTCACCGCGCCGTCCCTTGAGGCGGGAAAGGAAATTCGGGCGGGGGTGGTATTTGCGGATGATGCTGGGATGATAGGCCAGCATCACTTCCTTGGCTGCCTTGAAGGTCGGTGTCTGTACGAAGCCCGGATCGCGCAGACGCCGCTGCATGGGCTTGCTGGAGGTTGCCAGCATCAGGATATCCGTCCGGGTGCCACTCATGCCGATTGATTGTTTGGGTTCATTGAAACGGACAACAAAATCCGCTGCATCCACTTCGGCAGAAAGATCGCGCGGCAAAGGCGCGTTGCCGACGATGATCAAGGTCTTTTTCATGCACTCCAACTCAAAATAGAACGAACCACGGCCGACTGTGAAATAGCGGGCATCTCTAAACCAGAATTACATAATGAATACGATATTTGGAGACTATTTCTCGGAAGAAATTGAAATCCGGTGGAAATGCTGGGATTTCGCTGCGATCACGGCTGCCATGCAGGAAATGCACTTCTCAAACGGCACAGGAAGGCGGAAGCTCACACTCGGGAGGAAGATAAAAAAGGGGATACCACAATGAATCTTCGTACCCACTTCCATCGCTGGATGCAATATCGCGAAAACGTTCGCGAACTCAGCGGCTGCACAGACCGCGAGCTTTCCGATCTGGGGCTTTCCCGTACAGATATTCATCGCGTTGCTCGCGAAGCCGCTTTCGCGTGAACATGTCAGGGTCGTTGTTCTTTTGGAAACGCGACCCTGAACCGATCCGCAGGAAACCTCCAAAACTTACACATCGCCCGGTTTCTTGAAACGGATGTGAATGTTGTCGCTTGCGAGGTCGAAGCCAGCATAGTTACGCTGAAAGGCAATGAGCGCATCATTGACGCCCTTTGAATAATCGTCTTCCTGCACATCGATATGGTGCCGGTAGAGTATTCTGTCGTCCTTATAGAATATAACCTGACCTTCCATCATAGCCTCCTTCTGATGACGCGCAGAGCAGAAATCCGTCGGCGGTTTCAGGCGTCATGCGCTTTGAAACGGGTGGGTAGAGCAATATTCTACACACGGGCCTATGGCTGAAGTGGTGCCGAAGGCACTTATCCAGTCGGTATGTCTATTTGAGATAGGCGATATGACGGGTGTTTCAAGATGATGCAGCGCCGGTTCGGGCTTTGCTGAGCTCGAGCCATGCCCGAGCGGCGTGAGACAGGAATGCACCTTTCCGCCAGATCAACGCCAGATGCCAGCTCACGTCCGCGCCATTGATCTTGTGAATGCGCACGCCGGGGTGATGCCGCTGTTCCGCGATCATTTTCGGCAGAAAGCCGATCCCCATGCCCGCTGCCACCAGTTCCACGATGAAGTCGATCTGGCTGGAACGGACCGCAACGTTCGGAGAGAATCCATGCGAACGACATGCATCAAGGATGATATGATTGAGGGCAAAGCCGCTCTCGAAAAGAATGAAAGGCAGGCTGGCGATATCCGGCAGCGAAACGCCATCGCCTTGTGCCTTCGCGTGATCGGTCGGGAGCAGCGCCACAACCGGTTCGCATCGCACATCCTGCCATTCGAAACTGTCTCCAACCGGCAGAAGCGAAGCCGCGAGTTCCACATCGCCCGCCAGCAGCAGTTCCTCCAGCCTTCTGCTGCCGTGCTCGACCAGTTGAATGTCGATCTGCGGATAAAGCTTCGTATAGGCTGCGAAAACGGGCGCAAAAAGCACGCTGGAGCCGATAGGCGGCAGCCCGAGCCTCAGGAGGCCGCGCTTGAGGCCGCGCAGTTCATTGAGCTCGGCCAACATGTCGTCCTTTTCCGCCAGCATCGCGAGCGCGCGTCGGAAGACGATCTCGCCCGCCGCAGTGAGCCGCGAGGGCGAAACTTCACGATCAAGCAGGACCAGCCCCAATTCGTCCTCAAGCTGCCTGACCGCCTTGCTGACGGTCGATTGGGTCGCGTTGATGGCTTTTGCGGCAGCGGAAAAACCGCCCTGCCGCACCACTTCGACAAATGCCTGGAAGCTGCGCAAATTCATGAGCCATTCTATTACGGAATAGCTGCAATGAAATCAATTCATTTCTAGAATAGCGCCTCCCCGCCTATATTCATCGATGAAAATGCCTCGGTTCCTATTGGAAAAGCACATGAACGCCCACAGCCTCTTGATCCGGTTTCGTTACGTATTGCATCACAGTCGCCTGATGCAGATCGCGACGCTGGTTGGCTTCTGGCTGGCGGGTGAGTTCTTCGTTCGCCTGGTGGGCCTCCCGCTTCCCGGCGGCATTGTGGGGATGGCGCTGGTGCTGGCTCTCCTTCTGAGCGGGCGCATCAGCCTCTTCAGCATGAAGCGCGGTGCGGAGTGGTTCCTGGCAGAGATGCTGCTCTTTTTCGTTCCTGCGGTTCTTGCGGTACTTGAGCATCAGGAATTGATAGGCCTGCTCGGCCTCAAGATCATGGCCGTGATTTTGCTGGGCACATTGACGGTGATGAGCGTCACCGCATTGACGGTCGACCTCTGCTACCGGTGGAGCCTGCGTTATGTCGCTAAGTAACCCGCTTGTAGCGACGCTTTTCTGGTCCGCCGCAACGATCCTGCTTTATCTCGCGGCCAAGCGCGTCTACCGCCGTTTTCCCATGTGGTGGCTGACACCGCTTGCCGTCACGCCACTGTTGCTGATGGCGCTCGTCATCGCGCTCAACCAGAACTATCGCGGCTATTTCAGCGCCACCCACTGGCTGGTCGCGCTGCTGGGACCTGCAACCGTTGCCTTTGCAATCCCGATCTATCAGCAACGCGCCACGATCCGCCGCTATTGGCCGGTGCTTCTGGCAGGCGTGGTGGTGGGAAGTTCGTCGGCAATGGCTTCCGCATGGGGTCTGGCACATCTGTTGGGACTAAATGAAGCTATCAGCCTCAGCCTGATGCCCCGCTCGATGAGTACGCCATTTGCGATGACGGTTTCCGGCGACATTGGCGGCACGCCGGATCTGACTGCCATCTTTGTGGTGCTCACGGGCGTGTTCGGCGCGGCGATGGGCGAAGTTATGCTCAACTGGCTGCCCATCCGCTCGGCGCTGGCACGCGGAGCCCTTTTCGGCATGGGCGCCCACGGCGCCGGTGTTGCGAAGGCGCATCAGATCGGCAGCGAGGAAGGTTCCATTGCCGGGCTGGTCATGGTGCTTGTAGGACTGGTGAATGTGCTGGCCGCGCCCCTGATCGCTCACTTTCTATAAACGCCCGGAAACCGGCGTTTTATCTGGGTGAGCGTTTTCATAAAAACAATTGGTTAGAGTGGTTTTGAACGGACCTGTGAAAACAGAACCGCTCCAGAGGGCCTGCCTTTTTCGTGAGCGTCAACGTCTTTGCATAACTGATATGCATTAATGGTCGTTGCTGCTGAGGGAGGTGCCGGGTAAACATCTCTTCATCGAGTTCACTCCTCCTCCCAGAACTCGATAAGGAATACGGCACTCCTCCTCCCAAGCCGTATTCAAGATCAGGCCGCGCATCCTCCTCCCGCGCGGCCTTTTTCTTTTTCAGCTTCCCCTATTTGTTCTGATGCGTTGACAATGCGTAACCGCGCAAGCCCATAGGCAATTCGCGGCCTCTACTCTATTTCTGGTCCAGGTTCTGAAATCGGGAAGAAGCGTCCATGACAAGCGGCATCCACCACATCACCCTCATCACCAGAAAAGTGCAGGCGAATGTCGATTTCTACGTCGGCTTTCTGGGGCTGCGCATCGTCAAGCAGACGGGTGGATTCGAGGATGCCGAGCAGCTCCACCTGTTCTACGGGGATCGTACCGGCACACCCGGATCGCTGGTCACGTTTCTGGTTTGGGAGGATGGCTCCAGGGGCCGCGTCGGTCATGGACAGGTTGGTGAAATTGCGCTGGCTATAGATCGAACTGCCATCGGTTTCTGGCTGGAACGCGCGCTGCGCTATCATGTGCCGTCCGAAGGGCCGGTGCAGGAATTCGGCGAACCGGTCCTGCGCCTGCGCGATCCTGACGGAGTGATTGTGAAGCTGATCGGCTGCGATCTTGCCGCCAATGATGCCTGGGAAAGCGAGGGCATACCCGCCGTTTTCGCGGTCAGGCGCTTGCGGGCCGCGACCGTCCTGTCCGAAACCCCGGAGCAGACTGCCCGTTTCATCGAGCGTCATTTCGGATTCAGAGCTGCGGCCAAAGAAGGCACGATAGAGCGTCTCTTGTCGGATTCGGGCGACGCTATCGATGTGCGCGACGCGGGCGGCTTCTGGCCGGGCATTCCGGGTACCGGCATCGCCGACCATGTTGCTTTTCGCGCCGCTGACACAGGTGAAGTGGAAAGGGCGGAGAAGGAGCTTTCAAAGCTGAACTCCAGTGCCGTCAATGTGCACGACCGCAAATATTTCACTTCGCTCTATGTGCGCGAACCGGCCGGAACGCTGTTCGAATTTGCAACCGATGCGCCGGGCTTCACGATAGACGAGCCGGTTGAAGAACTGGGGAAATTTTTGTTCGTGCCGCCGGGCAATGAGGAAAAGGCGGATGCGATCCGCGTACGGATGCCGCAATTCGCTCTGCCGGGAGAGGAGCGAGTGATCTACCGCGACCTGCCTTTCATTCACCGGATACACCAGCCGGAAGATGCCGATGGCAGCACGCTGGTGCTCCTGCACGGCACTGGCGGAAACGAAAATGACCTGATGCCCTTCGCCCGTAAGGTGGCGCCGCGCGCAACCCTTCTAGGCGTGCGTGGACGCAGCACGGAAGAGGGTATCCAGCGCTGGTTCCGCCGCTTTGACCTCAAGCGGTTCGATCAGGCCGATATCCGGTTTGAAGCCGAAGCATTCAAGGCTTTCGTCGAGGGAGCCGTTGCTGCCTATGGCATCGATCCGGACCGGACGGCATTCATCGGGAACTCCAACGGCGCCAATCTGCTGGCCGCCTTCATGCGCCTGCATCCTCACGTAGTTCGCACGGCGATCCTTCTGCGCGGGCAGGAAGTTCTGGAAGAACAGCCCGAAGGGGCGGATTTGTCCGATGCTTCGGTGCTTCTGATGAAAGGTGCTTCCGATCCTTTTGGCGACGAGGCCGGAACGCTGGAAAAAGTCCTGCGAGAAGATGGAGCGGCGCTTACCGTCAGCACAGTCGAAGCGGGCCATGCGCTCATCGATGAAGATATCCGCATCGCAAGCGACTGGCTTCGAGACAAGATATAAGTAAAAGGGCTGCGGAGAATTCCGCAGCCCTTTTACTCCATCAATCAAGCGGTTTCAGGTTTCGTTCGATCGCTTCACGCTTTCCTTCAAGGAAAGGCGGAAGCGACAGGCTTTCGCCAAGGCTTTCCAGTGGTTCGTCAACCGCGAAGCCGGGGCCGTCCGTGGCGATTTCAAACAGGATGCCGTTCGGCTCGCGGAAGTAGAGTGAGCGGAAATAATAGCGCTCCACCTCGCCGCTTGACGGCATGCGAACGGACCGCAGGCGCTCGACCCAATCCTGCATGCTTTCCTGATCCGGTGTGCGAAATGCGACGTGATGTACGGCGCCTGCACCCTGCCATGCGGTTGGCAGGTTTGGTTGTACGGCGACATGCAGTTCGGCTGCCGCACCACCCGGTCCCATCGAGAAGACATGGACATGGCCTTCGCCATCGGGTGAAGCATAGTCGCCGGTCTGACGCATGTTCATGACCTTTTCCAGGATGATCTGGGTCGGCGCCAATTCGGGAACGCTGAGCGTGATCGGACCGAGCCCCCTGATCTGCCTTTCCACGGGAACCGGGCTTCGTGCCCAGCTATGCGTTTCACCCGCGCCGCCGTCATCGGTCAGGCGCAGCCGCTGCCCCTCGGGGTCCTCGAAGTCGAGAACGGCGCGTCCCGCAGCTTCGAAAATGTCGCTCGTCTGGACGCCCTTCTCAGTCAGATGCTTTCGCCACCAATCAAGACTTTCGACCCCGTTCACGCGCAAGCCGGTGCGGGCGACGCTATTGGTGCCGCGCTGTTCGCGCTGTACCGGCCAGTCGAAAAAGGTGATGTCGGTCCCGGGTGAAGCCAGCCCGTCCGCATAGAACAGGTGATAGGCGCTGGTGTCGTCCTGATTGACGGTCTTCTTGACGAGCCGAAGCCCGAGCGTGTCGGTGTAGAAGCGCCGGTTGCCGGGCGCATCGGCGGTAATGGCTGTCAGATGGTGCAGCCCTGTCAGTTCCAATGCCATATGTGTGCCTCCTTCAGAAACGGAGTTGCTGTTGGCGGATATATCGGGCAGGGCTGACTGCGGGGAAAGTATCAGCTGTTGAACAGTGTGTAACCCATAAGCCGCAACCGCTGGTCTTTCGACAACGGTGGATAATTGGGGGCTTGGCAGAAGGTTTCACGTAAAGAATATGTTAACCTTCAAAATTCGGGTGTAAGAGCCCTGCTGGCGTAGTGTTAGGGAGTATGGTTTTGCGGCGCATTTTTTCTTGGTCTGCCCCTGCGTTGCTTGTTCTAGTATCTCTGCTCACCGGTTGCGCCAGCCGCCCTGAAGGCGTGCTCGTTCCAATCGGCGATACTGCCTCTCCCGGCACGACGAAGGTCAACCTCGTCGTCGCGACCACCCGCCGCCCGTCCGATAACCCCGGCATTCTTTTCTCCGGCGAGCGCGACAAGCTCGTATCGCTCAATGAGATCGTCGTATCCATTCCCCCGGAGAAAAACCGCAAGGCGGGTGAAGTGCAGTGGCCGAAGAAGCTGCCGCCCAATCCCCAGAAGGATTTCACCACCGTCAGCGTGACGCCGGTCAAGACGGACGTGGAAATGGCAGGTTGGGTTCGTCCGCACCTGACCAAGAGCCGCCGCGTGATGGTGTTCGTGCACGGTTTCAACAATACGTTTGAGGATTCCGTCTATCGCTTCGCGCAGATCGTGCATGATTCGGGCGCCGATGTAGCACCGGTCATTTTCACCTGGCCGTCGCGCGCCAGCGTGTTCGACTACAATTACGACAAGGAAAGCACCAACTATTCCCGCGATGCGCTGGAGCAGATTCTGCGAGCCATCGTGCGCGAGCCCGAGGTCAAGGATATCACGGTCATGGCCCATTCCATGGGCAGCTGGCTGACGGTCGAGGCCCTGCGGCAGATGGCTATTCGCGATGGTCGTGTGAATGCCAAGATCACGGATGTCATTCTGGCCTCGCCCGATCTCGACGTTGATGTGTTTTCGAAGCAGTTTCTTGCTATGGGCAAGCAGCATCCCCGTTTCACATTGTTCACCTCGCGGGACGACAAGGCGCTTGCATTGTCCCGGCGCATTTCGGGCAATATCGACCGCCTGGGCCAGATAGACCCGTCGATCGAGCCTTATCGTTCCGAACTGGAAAGAGCGGGCATCACCGTCATCGATCTGACGCAGCTCAAGGCGGGAGACCGTCTCAACCATGGCAAGTTTGCCGCGAGCCCGGAAGTCGTGCAACTGATCGGCAAGCGTCTCGTCGCGGGCCAGACCATCACGGATTCGCAGGTCGGCCTCGGCGATCGTCTGGGTGCAGTTGCGATAGGGACGGCGCAGGGTGTCGGGACGGCGGCTTCGCTGGTGGTCACGGCGCCGATTGCGGTGTTCGATCCCAATACGCGCAAAACCTATGACGAGCAGATTGATCGTTTCGGTCGTGCTGTCGGCAATACGGTTGGTGCGGTGACGATCCCGACGCAGTGAGGCAGTCGGGAAGGCATCTGCCTCGGCAGTTGTCATATTTAAGCTGACGCTGTAGGACTCGCGGCCAACAATTTCGGTCGCGAGGAGGACCTCATGCAGATCATCCGCACCATAGAGGAGTTGCGTCAGGCTCTGGCGCCCGCAAGGCGGACTGGAAAACGCATCGGCTTTGTGCCGACCATGGGCTATCTCCACAAAGGCCATCTTGAACTGGTGCATCGATCCAGGGCGGAAAACGATGTGACTGTCGTGTCCATCTTCGTCAATCCATTGCAGTTCGGCGCAAATGAAGACCTCGACAAATATCCTCGCGATCTGGAGCGCGACGCAACTCTGCTGCGCGGGGCCAGTGTCGATTATCTTTTCGCACCAGCGGTCAGCGACATGTATCCGCGCCCCATGCAGACCGTGGTGGATGTACCCGCGCTCGGCAACCAGATGGAAGGCGAGGCGCGTCCCGGCCACTTCGCCGGTGTCGCGACGGTGGTCAGCAAGCTCTTCAATATCGTAGGCCCGGATACTGCTTATTTCGGCGAGAAGGACTTTCAGCAACTCGTCATCATCCGTCGCATGGTGGAAGACATGGCCATTCCGGTGCGTGTCGTCGGCGTCGAGACCGTGCGTGAGGATGACGGCCTCGCCTGTTCGTCGCGCAATGTCTATCTGACGCCAGAACAGCGCGCAGCCGCCGTCATCGTGCCGAAAGCGCTCGATGAGGCTGAACGCCTCTATCGCTCCGGCATGGATGATCCTGATGCGCTGGAAGCCGCAATTCGCGCCTTCATCGCTACCGAGCCGCTGGCAACGCCCGAAGTAGTCGCGTTGCGCGACCCTGAAACCCTGGAGCGCCTGACAGCTGTACAGGGGCGCCCGGTTCTCATTGCGCTGTTCGTTCGTCTTGGCGCGACCCGGCTTCTCGATAACCGCGTCATCGCACATGTCGCGCAGGAAAGGGCAGCCTGAAATGAGCGCACCCGTCAAACAGAAGCGGCTGACGCCTAAATCCATCCAGGCCATGAAGGGCGAACGCCCCATTGTCAGCCTGACCGCCTATACGACACCGATCGCGCGGCTGCTCGATCCGCATTGCGACCTGCTGCTGGTCGGCGACTCGCTTGGTATGGTGCTCTACGGCATGGATTCCACTCTTGCCGTAACGCTCGACATGATGATCGCCCATGGGCAGGCGGTGATGCGCGGCGTGGAGAAGGCCTGTGTTATTGTCGATATGCCGTTCGGTTCCTATCAGGAATCGAAGGAACAGGCGTTCCGTAATGCGGCCCGCGTCATGCAGGAAACCGGCTGCGACGGCGTGAAGCTCGAAGGCGGCGAGGAGATGGCGGAAACGGTTGCTTTCCTCGTCAAGCGCGGCATTCCCGTGTTCGGCCATGTCGGTCTGATGCCGCAGCAGGTCAACACGGTCGGCGGCTTCCGCTCGCTCGGACGCGGCGATGAAGAGGCCGATCAGATCCGCCGCGATGCACAGGCCATTGCCGATGCGGGCGCTTTTGCGCTGGTGATCGAAGGCACGGTGGAGCCGCTGGCGCGTGAGATCACCGCATCGCTTGCCATCCCGACGGTCGGCATCGGGGCATCTGCTGCCTGCGATGGACAAATATTGGTTTCAGACGACATGCTGGGGCTTTTTCAGGATTTCACGCCGCGCTTCGTGAAGCGTTTTGCGCATCTGGCGCCAGAGGTCTCGGATGCGG
This sequence comes from Brucella sp. RRSP16, assembly GCF_052246815.1. Taxonomy (NCBI): domain Bacteria; kingdom Pseudomonadati; phylum Pseudomonadota; class Alphaproteobacteria; order Hyphomicrobiales; family Brucellaceae; genus Brucella; species Brucella sp. RRSP16. The sequence continues at coordinate 226,985 of NZ_JBQQAM010000002.1, read as the reverse complement.
CCAAAGCCTATGCCGAGGAGGTGCGGGCACGCTCTTTTCCGGGGCCGGAACATGTTTTCGGAGCAGGGAACAAGGCTTAAACGCTGAAAGCTGTGGCCGGTAACGCGCAGTGCCTTGTATTCGTTGCTCAATCACGTTCAATGCCGGAAGTGTATTCTGGAGCGGCCGTGACTGACGATATTGCCCATACCGAATTGATAGCCGTGCTGGCAGCTGTTACCGGCGAACAGCCGCGCGTCATGACCGTGCGGGGAGGGCAGGCCCTGCCATCCGGTCCGTTCGAGAGCGAGCACCGCTCTCTGCAAGCAGGCCTGCGCGCCTGGGTGCAGTCGGAAACCGCACATCCGGTCGGATATCTGGAGCAGCTCTACACCTTTGCCGATCGGGACCGGCATGCACAGGGCGAGCGTATCATCTCAATCAGCTATCTGGGCCTGGTACGCGAAAGCGACGCCGCTGCGGGGCAGGCTGGATGGCGCGGCTGGTATGATTATCTGCCGTGGGAAGATCACCGCCAGGGCGAGCCGCCCATCATGGAACACCTCAACAACGCGCTGCTCGTCTGGGCCTACCGGGCAGAGACGCCCGAACTGACGGCGCAGCGCATGCGGCGGATCGCCTTCACTTTCGGCTTCGAGAGCGGAGATTGGAGCGGGCGCTGGAATGAAGACCTTGTGCTGCAGCGCTATGAGCTGCTGTTCGAGGCCGGTCTGGTGGCCGAGGCCGGTATGCAGGAAGACGAGAACGGTCGCTCCATGTTTGCCGATCATCGTCGCATCCTTGCCACGGCGATTGCGCGGCTGCGCGCCAAGATCAAATATCGCCCGGTGGTGTTCGAGCTGATGCCGGAAAGTTTCACCCTGCTGCAATTGCAGCGCACCGTCGAAGCGCTGGCGGGTCTGCGCCTGCACAAGCAGAATTTCCGCCGCCTGATCGAACAGCAGGATCTGGTCGAAGAGACCGGCGAAAGCCACAGCGAAACCGGCGGACGCCCGGCAAAGCTCTTCCGTTTCCGCTACTCGATTGTCGAGGAACGCGCCCTTTCCGAGCGTCATCTGGCGGGAGCCAAGCTGCCAATCTCCCGCGATTGACAATATACTCGAATCGAGTATAAGGTTGCGATTATGAAATGCTCACATTGAGTATAATGGAAATGCGTAAGTGACCTTGGAGGCCACCGTGAACGATCATGTTTCCGTTTCGCAACTTTATGACCGGGTGGCCAGGGTGTTGCCAAAGGCGGAGTGGCTCGGCTTCGAGGACGATGTCGCGGCCATTCTCGAGCTGAAGAAAAAGCGCAATGCCGTCATCCTCGCGCATAATTATCAGACGCCGGAAATCTTCCACTGCGTGGCCGACATTGTCGGCGACAGTCTGGCGCTGGCACGCAAGGCGGCTGAAGTCGATGCCGATGTGATCGTGCTGGCGGGGGTGCATTTCATGGCCGAAACGGCCAAGCTGCTCAACCCGGGCAAGACAGTGCTGATCCCCGATATGGGCGCGGGCTGTTCGCTGGCCGACAGCATCACGCCGCAAGACGTGGCGCTTTTGCGTGAAGCGCATCCGGGCGTGCCGATCATCACCTATGTCAACACATCTGCTGCCGTAAAGGCGGCGTCCGACATTTGCTGCACCTCCGGCAATGCCAAAAAGGTGGTGGAATCGCTCGGTGTGGCGCGTGTGCTGATGATTCCTGACGAGTTTCTGGCCCAGAACGTGGCGCGTGAAACAGACGTGGAAATCCTCGCCTGGCATGGCCATTGCGAGGTGCATGAGCGTTTCACCCCGGACGATATTCGTGAACTGCGCGAAAGCCATCCCGGCGTCATGGTTCTGGCGCATCCGGAATGCCCGCCGGAAGTGGTGGAGGCAGCCGATTTTGCCGGTTCCACGGCAGTCATGTCGGACTATGTCGGTCAGAAGAAGCCGCAGCGCGTGGTGCTTTTGACCGAATGCTCGATGAGCGACAATGTCGCCGTTGATCACCCGGATGTCGAGTTTATCCGCCCATGCAATCTTTGTCCGCATATGAAGCGGATCACCCTCGCCAATATCCGCGATGCATTGGAAAACAATCGTCATGAAGTGGTGGTCGACGCTGCTTTGATGGAGCCGGCCCGGCGCGCCGTCGAACGGATGCTGGCAATATGATCAACACCCGGACGGCCCCGGTTCTCATCGTCGGCAGTGGACTTGCCGGGCTGATGACCGCGCTGACGCTATCACCCCAGCCGGTCCTGCTGGTGACAGCGGGAAGCCTTGGCCTGTCCGGTTCCAGCACTTTGGCGCAGGGCGGGATCGCTGCGGGTATCGGGGCGGACGACAGTGCGGCGCTGCATCTGGCCGACACGATTGCAGCAGGCGATGGCCTCTGCGATGCGGCGGTTGCTGCGGAAATCATAGCAGCGGGCGCGGACGTCATTGCTGCTCTGGAAGCCTATGGCGTGCGCTTCGACCGCAAGGCCGACGGTTCGTTGTCCCTAGGTCTGGAAGCCGCGCATAGTCGCCATCGTATCGTCCATGTCGATGGTGATGCGACGGGCGCTGGCATCATGCGCGCTTTGATCGCGAAGGTTCTGGCAACGCCCTCGATCACCGTCATGGAAAACACCCGCGCCCTGCGGCTCATCAAGCAGGATGGCCGTGTGGTCGGTGCCTGCCTGGAGAATGCTGGACCGGTTGCCGCGCGCGGCGCGGTTCTGGCGACCGGTGGTATCGGGGGGCTCTATAAGGCTACGACCACGCCGCTTGGCAATCTGGGGCAGGGGGCTGCTTTGGCGGGTCGTGCGGGCGCAGTGCTTGCCGATATGGAGTTTGTGCAATTTCACCCCACTGCACTTGCCGTCTCTGCACCGCGTCTGCCGCTGGTCAGCGAAGCGGTGCGCGGCGAAGGCGCGGAACTCATCAATGATCGCGGTGAGCGGTTCATGGCCGACATTCCGGGCCGCGAGCTAGCCCCGCGAGATGTCGTTGCCCGTGCCATTGGCAGCGAGATCGGTCAAGGTCGAAAGGTTTTTCTCGATGCGCGGGCGGCTCTGGGGACGGGTTTTGCAACCCGCTTCCCGGGTATCGATGCGCTTTGCAGGCAGCATGGCATCGACCCTTCGCGCGACCCCATTCCGGTGCGGCCCGCTACCCATTACCACATGGGGGGCGTCAAGACCGACGCTGACGGGCGCAGCACGATACCCGGCCTGTGGGCTGTTGGTGAAGCTGCCTGCAATGGCCTGCATGGCGCGAACCGGCTTGCCAGCAATTCTTTGCTCGAAGCTGCGGCAATGGGGCTGCGCGCCGCTCACGCCCTTGTGGATGACGAAGTGATCGGTGCTCGCCAAATCGCGCCTGTCAGCCTGCCCGGAGATACCGATCCCGAACCGGTAAGGCGCGTCGTTTCCAGTCATCTAGGACTGTTGCGCGATGAAGAAGGTTTGCGCGTGGCGGTCACCACCCTTCTTCCGCTCGCTGAGTCAGACGATGCCGCCGCGGTGGCGCTGGTCGCTGCGGTTGCGGCATATGAACGGTGCGAGTCGCGCGGAAGCCATGCCCGCATCGATCATCCGCAAAAGGATGCAATTGCCAGACGCCGATTTCACACATTCGAGACGGCGTTTGCGCAGGCTCGCGAGATAAACGATCCAAACCGAATTTCCAGGATAGCTTCATGAACCTGCCGCACCTGTCTCCGCTTGTTGTCGAACCGCTGGTGCGCACCGCACTTCTGGAAGATCTGGGGCTTGCCGGCGATATTACCAGCAATGCCGTCGTACCGGAGGATCACCGCTCGGCCATGCTGTTCAGCCTGCGCCAGCCGGGTGTCATCGCCGGGCTGGATGTGGCTGAAATGGCGTTTCGTCTGGTCGATCCGGATGTCACATTCGAGCGCATGGCCCGGGATGGCAAGTTTCTTGAAAAAGGGAGCGACATTGCCCGTGTTTCCGGCAGTTCGCGGTCGATCCTGGCGGGTGAGCGAACGGCGCTCAATTTTCTCGGTCACCTGTCCGGTATCGCCACGGCAACGGCCAATCTGGTGAAGGCGGTCGCGGGAACCAGGGCTTCCATTGTCTGCACGCGCAAGACGACGCCGGGGCTGCGTGCTTTGCAGAAATATGCGGTCAGGGCAGGCGGGGGTATGAACCATCGCTTCGCGCTCTATGATGCGGTGCTCATCAAGGACAACCACATCGCAGTTGCGGGCGGCGTGCGCGAAGCCATCGAGCGCGCTAAGGCCGGTGCAGGCCATATGGTCAAGATCGAGGTTGAAGTTGACACGCTGCAACAGCTTGATGAAGCAATGGCGGTGGGTGTGGACGCAGTTCTGCTCGACAATATGTCACCGGATCAGTTGCGCGAGGCTGTATCGATCATCGATGGCCGCGCCATTTCGGAAGCTTCGGGCGGCATTACACCGGAAACGGTCGCAGCCGTTGCCGCAAGCGGTGTCGATCTGATTTCGGTCGGCTGGACGACGCACAGCGCGCCAAACCTCGATATCGGGCTCGATTTTGAATTGAATGGCTGAGGCAATAGCCCGCAATCTTCCCGAATATTCGGACCTGTTCGCTGCAAAACCCGACACATGGTGCCGGGGTGGTCTGCGGTTTGGTCTGCGCCCGGCGCCTTCCAAATTCGGGCAACAAACTCCCTTCAAAACATGATTGTAATATTCATATTTTCGTGTCACAAATTCACTGACTGATAGTCAGTCATGAGTCGTGCGGCGGTTCGGACACCTGCTTGTGTGCGTGCGGGTCGCCGGATCGTTGTCACGGCTCGCAGCGGCAACATTGCTGCGAAATTCAGGAATATCGATCAGGAGGGAGCGTAATGCTTCATCATACGGAAAACTGGCCCTACGTGATCACCCTGTCGAAGGGCGCATCGACCATGGAGGAGACCCGTGAATTCTTTGATACCTGGAACCGCTGGCTTGATGAAGGAAAGCCCTTTGTCACGATCCGCCGGTTTCTGGACGAGGATGCTCTCACGCATCCGGAAGGATCGGCGCGTGAAGTCAAGCAATGGTTTCAGCGCAATGCGCAGCGCATTCGCGAACAGGTGCTGGGGATGGTGAATATCGTGCCCGAATCTGTGTATGAACAGGCAAGCCGCATGGACGCTGAAAAGCTGTTCCGTGTTCCGGCTGGCACCTTCTCCAATGTCGAGGCAGCGCTGCACTGGCTGGAAGACCGCGTGGTTCGGCCAAACAGTCTTGTTTTTGACAGGGCGGCAATCCGGGGTAGATTGGCGGCATCCTGAAGTTCCGGAGATTGCTTTGCCGCCGACCGCCACCAAGTCCAAACCCCGCACCAAGCCCGCTGAAATACGTCGCGATGAGTTGATGGCTGCGGCCGAAGCCCTCTTCCTCGAAAAGGGCTTCGCGGCGACGAGCGTGGATGAAATTGTCCGCCTTGCCGATGTAGCAAAAGGTACGTTCTATCTGCATTTTCGCAGCAAGGACGACATCCTGATCGCCTTGCGGGAGCGATTTATCGACGGGTTCTGCGAGGGGTTGGAGCGTCAGTTGGGCCAATATCCGGCCGATGACTGGCACGGAAAGCTGGTAGCGTGGGCCGAGACGGGGATCGCCGGCTATCTGGACAATTACAGGATACACGACATGGTGTTCCATGATTTTCATCCGCCCCTGCGGCGCATGAAGCAGGAAAATCCGGCAATCGTCCGGCTCGATGCGTTGTTGACCGACGGCAATTCCGCAGGTGCGTGGAAAATCTCCAATCCGCGTTTGACGGCTGTGCTCCTTTTCAATGCGCTGCACGGTGCGGTCGATGAAATCATCTCCAACCCCGATATGATGGATCGAGCGGAAATGGTCGCGGGCGTTAAGGCGTTTTTCTTGCAGGCGGTACGGGCTTAGGGCATCCTGTTTTTTTGTTTTCCCCGAGCCCGTTCCAGTTTTCGGCAGGCGCGCACCAGAGAACGGGCAAAGAAAAAGGGAGGCTGATGCCTCCCTCCATTAACAGTCCAGCCCGTTTCGGCAGAGTTATTTCTCCACGAAAGCCTTCTCGATGACGTAGTGTCCGGCTTCGCTCTGGCTGCCTTCCTTGAAACCGCGCTCTTCAAGTATCTGCTTTGTTTCGGCCAGCATTTCCGGGCTGCCGCAGAGCATCATGCGGTCGTCGTCATGATTGAACTCTGGCAGGCCAACATCGGTGAACAGCTGTCCTGAACGAATGAGGTCGGTCAGGCGGCCACGATTCTTGTAGGGCTCACGCGTGACTGTCGGATAGTAGATGAGCTGCTTCTTGACCATTTCTCCGAGGAATTCATCCTGCGGCAGTTCGTTGGAAATGAAATCCGTATACGCGAGTTCCGCGACCTGACGCACGCCATGAACAAGAATGATCTTTTCGAAACGTTCATAGGCTTCCAGATCGCGAATGATCGACAGGAACGGCGCAAGACCGGTGCCGGTCGAGAGCAGCCAGAGATTTTTGCCCGGCTTCAGATTGTCGTAGAGCAGCGTGCCGACCGGCTTCTTGGACAGGATGATCTGGTCGCCAACCTTCAGATGCTGGAGCTTGGAGGTCAACGGACCGTTCGGCACCTTGATCGAAAAGAATTCCAGCCCGTCTTCGTAAAGGCTCGAGGCAATCGAATAGGCGCGCGTGAGCGGCTTGCCGTTTACTTCCAGCCCCATCATGATGAACTGGCCGCTCTGGAAACGAAAGCCCGGGTCGCGCGTGGTGCGGAAGGAAAACAGCGTATCGGTCCAGTGATGGATGTCGGTGACGGTTTCCTGATTGAAGTTGCTGCTCATTTTCGGAACTGTCTCTGTCTTGCTCCTGCACCGCTTGGGAGGACGGCGCCCGTGGATGGATCGGTCGTTTTGGTCATTGCCGCATTTTGCCCGCAGTCACGCATCTCCGTGGAGTCTGCATTTCCTGCAGGCAAAACGCCTTGATCGCAATCAATGTAAGCGCGTCATGCTGCCTTCAGGGTGGCTTCCGCGAATTCGTAATTGGCCAGCTTGTCGAGGAAATTCGTTACATAGTCAGGCCGACGATTACGGAAATCGAGATAATAGCTATGCTCCCAGACATCAAGCCCTAATAGCGCCTTGCCTTCGCCGGTTGCCAGCGGATTGGAGCCGTTCGGCGTCTTGGTGACCTTGAGCTTGCCGTCATCGGCCAGAACCAGCCATGCCCATCCCGAACCGAACTGGCCGACGGCTGCGGTCTTGAAGGCTTCCTTGAACTGGTCGACACCGCCGAAATCCTCGGTGATTTTCTTTTCCAGGGCGCCGGGAAGGCGGCCACCGGAAGCAGACAGGTTCTGCCAGAACAGATTGTGGTTCCAGTGCTGGCCGGCATTGTTGAACACCGGGGCCAGATCGGCCTTATCCTTGGCAAGGAGAATGATTTCTTCGAGCGACTTGCCCTTGAGCGCATCGTTCTTTTCAACGAATCCGTTGAGCGCAGTCACATAAGCCTGATGATGCTTGCCATGATGCAGCTCAAGCGTTTCCGTACCCATTCCCACGCCCTCGAGCGCGTTGGTTGCATAGGGAAGCGGGGGCAAGGTGAAGCTCATTTCAAAACTCCTTGTTACGTACGCCGTCGCGGTACGGACCGTCAGGTCCGTCAATCTGTTGCTGGACGCCGGTTGAGTGCCGTCATTTGATAACTATCTTGCTAAAGTGGGGTAGATAGCTTATTTAACAAGATAATTCTTCTTTAAATAGAAAATCGTCAATATGTCAAGGAATGACTTTCTAAATACCGACGCTTCGATAGCACGTTCTCCCGCCGAGCGCGTAATGCTCACGCTTAAGATGCGAGGCGCGCAGACGGCAGCTGCGATCGGCGAGCATCTGGGAACGACCGGCGAAGCGGTCCGCCAACAACTGGTGCGACTGGCTGAGGAAGGTCTGGTCGCTCCCCATTCCGTGTCGCAGGGTGTCGGACGTCCGTCTCAATTCTGGGACCTGACCGAGACCGGCAACAGGCGCTTCCCCGATACACATGCCGATTTGACGGTCCAGCTTCTCCATTCCGTTCGCAGCATTCTCGGTGAGGACGCGCTGGACACGCTGATCGCTCACCGCGAATCCGAGACCCGCCGTCAGTATCAGGCGCGCCTGAAAGATCTGCCGCTCGGCGAGCGGGTGTTGGAACTTGCCGCGATCCGCTCGGCGGAAGGTTACATGGCCGATGCCGAAAAGCAGGAGGATGGTTCCTGGCTCTTCATCGAAAATCACTGCCCGATCTGCGCCGCCGCGGACGCCTGCCAGGGCTTCTGCCGTGCGGAGCTTCAGGTATTCAGGGCCGTGCTTGGCCCTGATGTTTCTGTAAACCGAACCGAACATATTCTGGCCGGTGCGCGGCGCTGCGCTTACGTTATTTCGCCCGCCGCCTGATAATTCTCAGCATTGGGCCGTTTGCGGCTGTCTTGCGCTGCGGACGAGAGCGAGCGCCGACACGAACGCCAGTGCGGACAAAATGGCGAAGCCGGAAAAGAGCCAGAGCGCGGCATGTGCGGTGCCTGCAAAGCCGCCGGGGTTGGTGAGGCCAGCCATATTGGCAACCATTCCGGCAAGTGCTGCGCCAAGGGCGGTTGTGAAAAGCTGCACCATGGTCACGGAGGCGGATGCAAGGTTCTGATCTTCTGTGTCTGCTTGCTTGAAAATGCCCGTCAGCAGGTGCGGCCATGTCAGCCCCACGCCGAAACCGATGACTGCGAGCGCGATGCAGATCGGCAGCAGATCGTACCAATGACCCTCGCTTCCTGCCGGAATGAGGACGGCCAGCGTGACCATCCCGGCTACGCCCATGACGGGGGCGGCGAGAATAACGCGGTCGGTGCGCCCGGCGGCAATCCCCGACGACCCGATCGAGCCAAGTGTCCAGCTGCCGCCCATGATTGCTGCCAGATATCCAGCGACAAGCGGCGACTGATTATGCAGCACCTGAAAGAACAGCGGTACGAAGACTTCCGAACTGGTAACGGACGCGCTGAGGAAGGCGAGCGTCAGATAAAGCGCGCCGAGTTTCCGGATACTGAAAGACCCTTTCGGAAGAATGCGTCGGCTGGCCTTCTTTTCGGCGACGGCGAGGAGAAGCAGCAAGACGATTGCGAGTGCGACGCCGCCGGCATTCAGCGTCAGTTCCGACGAAATGCTTCCGGCGGAGACGGCAAGGACGGCAGCGGTCAGAAGAATGAGCTGTGGCCATGCCAGCCGGTCATTGCTGGCAGCGGAACCGGATTCGCGGGGCAGAACCGTCATGGCCATGATGGTGAACACGGCGATCACGGGCGCAAGCGACCAGAAGGCAGCGCGCCACATGCCGAGCTCCGCAAAAACGCCGCCAATCGCCGGGCCGACAAGCGTGGCAACGCCCCACATGCCGGAAACGAGGCCGATGGCGCGGGGCCATAGAGATTCATCAAAGACGATGCGGATCATTGAATATGACAGGGCGAGCATCATGCCGCCGCCAAGACCCTGAATGGCGCGCCCCGCCAGCATGACGGGCATGGAGGGCGCGAGGCCGCAAGTCAGGGTTCCCGCAGCAAAGATGCACGCTGCGACCAGATAGGCGCTGCGCGGGCCTGCCCGCGAAAGCAGGCGCGGCACAAGGGCGGAGCCGAGAATGGATGCGGTCACGAACAGCGCCGTGTTCCACGCGTAATAATCCATGCCGCCAATGTCGGCGACCACCGTCGGGAGGATGGTTGTGGCAATGAACACGTTGATGGCGTGAAGCGCCACGCCGCCGACGAGCGTCAGCGATACGATAGCGTTCCTGCCTGCGAACAGGTCTCCCCAACCGGCGGTCGGCTTGTGATCCTGCATCTGATTTTCCTTTGGCTGTCATTGCGTGGGCGAATACCTGATGAAGTCGCCCTGAACATGGAAACAACGGCTACGCTCGTGCTCGTAATTTGTCAAGCAAATGCTTGTTTAATTAATTTGACGATACTCACCAATCGTAGCGGGCCATCCAGTTGTATAAAAGCCAGTGGCACCGGCAAAGACTTTCAACGAAAACGGCGGAGCGGGTAGAAAGGGAAGGGGTTCAAATCCTGATAAAAAGCTCTATATGAGACGCGAGCCCTGAAGGCAGGGAAGTAATCCGCGATGGCTTATGGGGAAATTTTCCCGATAATGCTGTGGCGGATTTGTGTTTCTGTCACAAGCTTCCTATAAGCCTTCAAATAATTTGGGAAACCGCCTGATGTTTCCTCAACTTGGCAGACCAGACTTGCTGGCGAGGCCAGATTTTCCCATTGAATGACCCGGAACGCCCATGATCCCGACGCCCTACTACCTGATCGACAAGACCAAGCTGAAGCGCAACATGGAAAAGGTTGCCTATGTGCGCGAGAAATCCGGCGCCAAGGCACTGCTGGCGCTGAAATGTTTTGCCACCTGGTCGGTGTTTGATCTGATGAGCGAATATATGGACGGCACCACCTCGTCTTCGCTCAATGAAGTGCGTCTTGGCCATGAAAGATTCGGCGGCGAAACCCATGCCTATAGTGTGGCCTATGCCGACAATGAGATCGATGAGGTCATCAGCCACGCCGACAAGATCATCTTCAATTCGATTGGCCAGCTCGAACGCTTTGCTGACAAGGCGTCGGGCATCAAGCGCGGCCTGCGCCTCAATCCGGGCATCTCGTCTTCGAGCTTCGATCTTGCTGATCCGGCACGTCCGTTCAGCCGTCTTGGCGAATGGGATGTGGCGAAGGTTGAAAAAGTCATGGATCGCGTGACCGGCTTCATGATCCATAACAATTGCGAAAACTCCGACTTTGGTCTTTTCGACCGGATGCTGACCGACATCGAACAAAAGTTCGGCTCGCTTCTCAACCGCGTCGAATGGGTGAGCCTTGGCGGCGGCATCCACTTCACCGGCGATGATTATCCGGTCGATGAGTTCTGCGCACGACTGAAGGCGTTTTCGGAAAAGTTCGGCATTCAGGTCTATCTGGAGCCAGGCGAAGCCTCGATCACCAAGACCACGACGCTGGAAGTGACGGTGCTCGACACGCTGTTCAATGGCAAGAACCTTGCCATCGTCGATAGCTCCATCGAGGCGCATATGCTCGATTTGCTGATCTATCGCGAAAAGGCGAAGATGGCGCCGAACAATGGCGAGCACAGCTACATGGTTTGCGGCAAGTCCTGCCTCGCCGGCGATATTTTCGGCGAGTTCACTTTCGACAAGCCGCTTGCCATCGGCGACCGCCTCTCATTCGAGGATGCGGCCGGTTATACCATGGTCAAGAAGAACTGGTTTAATGGCGTGAAAATGCCAGCCATTGCCGTGCGTGAACTGGACGGCACGGTCAGAGTTGTCCGCGAATTTGATTACGCGGATTTTGAAGGGTCGCTTTCGTAAAGATCCTGTTGCGGCTTCACGCTGCAACGAACTCATGTGTTCCGAATGAGAAGGCAATCGGGACGGGAAATACAAGCATTTCCAGCAAAAGTGCGAAGCGGTTTTGCGCAGGATAATGCGTCAGTTAACTACAAAGACGCGGGAAACCGCTGGAAGAGGAAGCATCGACAGAAAATGAAGAAGAACGTTCTCATTATCGGCGCCGGGGGCGTGGCACAGGTTGTTGCACATAAATGTGCGCAAAACTCTGACATATTGGGCGATATCCATATTGCGTCCCGCACGGTTGAGAAATGCCGCAAGATTATCGATAGCGTGCATGAAAAGAAGAGCCTCAAGACGGAGGTGAAACTGGAAGCGCATGCGCTGGACGCAATGGATGTGGAGGCCACCAAGGCCCTGATCCGGAAGACGGGCGTTCAGATCGTCATCAATGTCGGCTCGGCCTTCCTCAATATGTCGGTTCTTCGCGCCTGTATCGATACGGGCGTGGCTTACATGGACACCGCAATCCATGAAGACCCGAAGAAGATCTGCGAGACCCCGCCATGGTATGGCAATTACGAATGGAAGCACCTGAAGGAATGCGAAGAGAAGGGCATTACTGCCATTCTCGGCATTGGCTTCGATCCGGGCGTGGTAAATGCCTATGTGCGTCTTGCTGCCGACGACTATCTCGATGAAGTCAAATCCATCGATATCGTCGACATCAATGCCGGTTCACATGGCCGCTGGTTTTCGACCAATTTCGACCCGGAAATCAATTTCCGTGAGTTCACCGGCACGGTCTATTCCTGGCAGAAAGGTGCCTGGCAGTCGAACAAGATGTTCGAAGTCGGCCACACCTTCGACCTGCCGGTCGTCGGTCCGAGCAAGGCCTATATGACCGGCCACGATGAAGTGCACTCGCTGTCGAAGAACTATCCGAACGCCGACGTGCGTTTCTGGATGGGTTTCGGCGATCACTACATCAACGTCTTCACGGTGCTGAACAATCTGGGCCTCCTGTCCGAACAGCCGGTCAAGACCGCCGAAGGTCTGGAAGTCGTGCCGCTCAAGGTAGTGAAGGCTGTGCTGCCCGATCCATCATCGCTGGCGCCGGACTATACCGGCAAGACCTGCATTGGCGATTTCGTCAAAGGCACCAAGGACGGCAAGGAGAAGGAAGTCTTCATCTATAACGTTGCCGACCACAAGGACGCCTATAACGAAGTGGGTTCGCAGGGCATTTCCTACACCGCTGGCGTTCCGCCGGTTGCAGCCGCAATCCTCATCGCTTCGGGCGAATGGGATGTGAAGAAGATGGTCAATGTGGAAGAGCTTGATCCAAAGCCATTCCTCCACATCCTGAACCAGATCGGCCTGCCATCCCGCATCAAGGATGAGAACGGCGACCGCGCGCTTGACTTCGCATAAGCATGCGATCCGGATGAATGAAGAAAACCCCGCTTCGGTGGGGTTTTTATTTTCTCGATCCTCATCCTGAGGAGGCCCGCAGGGCCGTCTCGAAGGATCGCCCTTCGAGGCTGCGCTTCGCTCCGCACCTCAGGGTGAGGGGTGTGGCGCTCGATAAAGAGGTCAGAAGAGCGCCGGTAAAGAAGGTGCGCGGGGTGATTGAGATTCTGGTGATGACGAGACGAAAATGGTGTTTCTCGAGAACCGTATTGGAATGTACTTTAGAGCGCATCCCGAAAAGTGTGAAACGGTTTTCGGGAAAGATGCGCGTGAAACAAAGAATTAGAGCGCCGATCTGATCCAATCAGATCGGAACGCGCTCTAGGGTACATGAGCACCGGAAGCGAAGAGAAGCGCCATTTGCAGACCGTCCGCGCCTGAATCTCAGTCGCCGCGCGGCCAGGTATCCGACAGCTGGTATCCACCGGGAAACGGATCGCTTGGATCGAGCATGAGCTGCGAGGTTCCTGTCACCCATGCGCGACCGGAAATAATGGGGCTGATGGCTGGCTTGCCACCAAGCTCAAGCGTCTTGTCGAGCCGACAATGAAACTCCGTACCCAGCACGGACTTGCCGATGAATTTCTCACCGACCTTCATCTGGCCCTTGGCCTGCAGCACGGCCATGCGCGCCGAGCAGCCCGTTCCGGTCGGGGAACGGTCGAGCTTGGCCGGGCGGATCGCAACGGTGTTCACGCCCGTCAGCACGTCGCCCTCCCGTGTTACCGGCTCGGTGATCTGGCAGAAGGAAATGTGGTTCCAGTCTTTTTCCGGGTGGCGGAAGCCCAGTTGTTCATTGGCGGCCTTGGTGATCTTCACGCCAATCTCGGCCAGTTCGCGCGCCTGACCCGGCTTGATCTTTATGCCGATCTGCGCTGCGTCGACAATGACAAAGCTGTCGCCGCCATAGGCCGTATCGACGGTGAGAGTGCCAAGTCCCTCGACTTCAAGCGTCGCATCCAGCCGGTCGGCGAAAGACGGCACGTTGCGCACGCTGATGCGCTCCGCCTTGCCGTTGCGGCACTCCGCTTCCACCTCGATAAGCCCGCCTGGCGCTTCCAGCACCATTCGCGTCACCGGCTCCTGCATCGGGATGATGCCGCTGTCCAAAAGCACGGTCGAGACGCAGATCGAGTTCGAACCGGACATCGGCGGCGTATCCGCAGGTTCCATGATGATGAAGCCCATCTGTGCGCGAGGATCTTTCGGCGGCACCAGCAGATTGACGTGGCGGAACACACCGCCGCGCGGTTCGTTGAGCACGAAATTGCGCAAGGTCTCGTCGCTGGCAATGAAGCGCGATTGTTCCCATACAGTTGCACCCGGAGGCGGGGCCACACCGCCGACGATGACATCGCCGACTTCGCCCTCCGCATGACAGCCGACAATATGGATGACTTTGGTGCTGCGCATGACGCCTCCTGCAATTAATGCAATCATTCCTATCGGTTAGGCCATAAGCGTCAATCCTTTATCGGACAGGCAATGACGCTTTCGCGTCAGAATGAGGATTTGATTCCTCTATGTGTCCGGAGACGAAAAATCCATTTCGAGACGTGTTGCTTCTTTGAGCAAGTCTGATATCCATGTTGCTCTAATTTTGTGCAAATCGATGCGCAGCCCGCTTGGCTCCGGATCAGTTTCTGGAACATACACAACGTTCCCAATAGAAATTGAGCAACCCGAAAAGTTGGGGCGAAGTCGCTCTTGCAGCGACAAACGCCCTTAGCCGGCATGGGACGGTCGATGATCGTATTTCCGCGCCTCTTCTCAGATTGACATGGTCTCTGATGTTCCGGGGCGTGGCCTCATTCAAATGGAACATCCGGCGGGTTGACGGCCCCGGATGCTTCGGGGAGCGGACTATGGACAGGACAAACAATGCGGGCTTTGAGCAGCCCCATGAATCCGGCACGCAACGCTGGGGCAGGGAGATGGTCGCGGCGCTGACACTCGGCTGGCCGCTGATCTTCACCAATCTTTCGCAGGCCGCGCTGACGGCGACCGATGTCATCTTTATCGGCCGTCTCGGAGCGGACACGCTCGCCTCGGCTTTGCTGGCGACGAGCTTCTATCATACGCTGATGATCTTCTCGATGGGGCTTGTCTCGGCAGTGATGCCGATGATCGCCATTGCGCTTGGCAAGAACCGCCATTCGGTGCGTGATGTGCGCCGCACCGTTCGTCAGGGTTTCTGGACCGCAATCATGATCGCGGTCCCGGTCTGGATCGTGCTCTGGCATTGCGAGGAAATCTTCCTGTTTCTCGGCCAGCGTCCGGACATCGCCGCCCGCTCGACGGATTTCATGCACACGCTGCAATGGGCGCTGTTGCCTTATCTGGGCTATATCGTGCTGCGCTCATTCTTTGCGGCGATGGAAAAGCCGATGTGGACGCTGCTCATTGCAGCCCTTGCGATCGGTTTCAACGCGCTTGCCGGCTGGACGCTGATTTTCGGCCATTTCGGCTTTCCCCGCATGGAATTGCATGGCGCCGGTATCGCTACCACGGCATCAAGCACGATGATGTTCCTCGGGCTTGCCTTCATCACCCTGCGCCATCGCCGTTTCCGCCGCTATCACCTGTTCGGCCGTTTCTGGCGTCCCGACTGGGCGCGCCTGCTTGAACTGTGGCGTATCGGCATTCCAATGGCGCTCACTTTCGTGTTCGAGACATCGATCTTCTATGCCGCGGTGGTCATGATGGGCCGCATCGGCCCGACTGCCATGGCGGCTCACGCCGTGGCGATCCAGATCGCATCGCTCAGTTTCATGGTGCCGCTCGGTTTCGGACAGGTGGCAACCGTGCGTGTGGGCCGTGCTTATGGCGCCGGCCACCCCAAGGCGATTGCCTATGCGGGCTGGAGTGCCTACGCGCTCGGTGTGGGCTTCATGGCGGTGATGGGGCTGCTTATGGTGCTCATCCCTCGCTTGTTCATCGGCGTCTTCCTTGATCTGCACGACCCGCAGAACCTGCCGGTGATGGAACTGGCCGTGACTTTCCTTGCGCTGGCCGCACTCTTCCAGATCGTTGACGGCGCACAAGCCGTTGCCGCAGGCATGTTGCGCGGCCTGCGGGATACCCGCGTGCCGATGTTCCTGGCTCTGTTTGGCTATTGGGGCGTGGGCTTGCCGCTCGGCGCATTGCTTGCGTTCAAGTTCGAACTTGGCGGTGTCGGTATCTGGCTCGGTCTTGCCGCGGGTCTCGGCATTGTGGCGGTGTTGATGACACTGCGATGGCGCAGGCATCTTGCACATGTATCGGCTCACCCTGCCTGAGCGCTCCAATAAAAAAAGCCATACGCCCGACAGGCGTATGGCTTTGACGATCTGATCCTGCGCCTTACTTCGTCAGCGCAATGATGCGGTCGAGGGCAGCACCGAAGCCTTTCAGCGAAACCTTGAAGGCAACCGGCTGGCTTGGGCTCAGGGCTGTCGTGGTGACGTTGATATTGGTGCCGGCCTTGAGGGCGGCAACCTGCTTGGCGTCGAAGCTTACTGGAGCCAGGCAACCTTGCGGCAGGCAGGTGGAGAAAGCGAGATTCGGTGCGGCGGCGTCATCGATCTTGAGGGCCGCGCCCTTGGCAAGATCAAGGCCGAACGGCATCAGCAGGACGCCTTCAACCTTGCCCGCGACATTGCGCAGTTCCGCCGTCAGAACGCGCTGGCCGGTCTGCGTGCTGCTCTGCTCCTGACGCATCACGCAGATGCTGGTGTCTTTCTGGTTCTGACAGGAAACAGTCCAGTCCTCATAGGTTTCCTGCAGATTGCTGGCGCCGCCGGGAAGCGGGGCAGCAAAGGACGAAGCGCCTGAAATGGTTGCGAGCGTGAATGCAAGACCGATTACACGATAGGTTTTCATAAATAGATTCTCTCTGAAATGAATGACTCCCGGAGCTGTATACTCCGAGACAGTGTTCAAGAAAATGATATTGAGCATAAAATATTCGCGTCATCAACTGCGATCGTTGTTTGTATTTTAGTTATATAAATAGCTATCAATATATTGCTTCTTGTGCGGTTGCGTCTCCTGCGGTGCCAGGTTTTTCCCCGCGCCCCTTTTCCTCGCAAGGCGGGAACTTTAAAGTCATCGGCTGAAAGGTCGGCCTGGGACGCCGGGAGGAGAGAACGTGACGCTACGCTACCAGATTGTTGCACTGGCGATTGTGCCGCTCATCGTGGCCATATTGACAGTCACGGCCTTTATTACCTGGCAATCGGCCAATCTGGTGCAGAGCAGCATCGCCACTTTCGAGAAGAATATGCTGAAAGCCAAGGAGACCGAGCTTCTCAATCTCACCAATCTGGCCCTTTCCTCCATACAGCAGATTTACGACGAGGCGGGTCCCGACGATACCGCGGCCATGGAAAAGGTGCGCGAGATACTGACCTCGCTCGATTATGGTCGCGACGGTTATTTCTTCGTCTATGATTATGACGGCAACAACGTCGTTCATCCGCGCCAGACCTTCCGTCCGGGCCACAACTGGCTCGACCTCGTCGATCCGGACGGGGATCGCGTTATCGCCAATCTGATCGGCAAGGCCAAGGAGGGCGGCGGGCTGCACCAATACAAGTGGGAAAAGCCGTCGAGCGGCGAAATGGCCGACAAGCTTTCCTTCGCGGTCGGTCTGGATAAATGGAAATGGATGCTGGGAACGGGTGTCTATCTCGATGATGTCTATGCGCAGACTGCCGCCGCAAATGCGGATTTTCGCGCCAATATCCGCACGACCTTCCTCATCGTCAGCCTGATCGCCGTTCCGGCTGTGATGCTCGTCTTCGCGACCTGCATGCTGCTCAACCTGCGTGAGCGGCGCATGGCGGATACCAAGCTGAAGGAACTGGCGCAGCGCATCATCGATACGCAGGAGGAGGAACGGGCGCGACTGGCGCGGGAGCTTCACGACGGCATTTCCCAAAATCTCGTCGGCGTCCGCTACGCCATCGACCTTGCGAGCCGTCAGGTGAGAATGGGCAGCGGGGGTGCGCCGCTTGCAATCGAAAAGGCATCGGACGCGCTCAACGGCGCAATCAAGGAAGTGCGGCGGCTTTCGCATGATCTGCGTCCGCGCATTCTGGACGATCTTGGCCTGACCGTCGCGCTCAAGGCCCTGTGTGAGCATTTCTCTGAACGGACCGGCATTGAAACCCGGCTGGAAGCGAGCGGGTTGAGCGAGACGCTGAAGCCGGAGGCAAGCACTGCGCTTTATCGTGTCGTGCAGGAGGCGCTCACCAATGTGGAGCGTCATTCCGGCGCAAGTCAGGTGAACATCCATCTCTGGGAAGCCGGTGGCAAGGTGACGATGACGGTTGCCGATGATGGCAATGGTTTCACCGCGCGTGATTTGAAAGACCCGCTTTCCGGACTTGGCCTGCGAAATATGCAGGAACGGATGGCACATTTCGGCGGGGTGCTCTTGGTTGAAACCAGTGCAGATGGTACGCAACTGACCGCGCGCCTGCCGCAGTCGGCAACAGAAAGAAAGCGGGAACCGGAAGTCGCATGACGAATGAATGCAAGATTCGCGTATTGCTCGTGGACAACCACCCGCTGGTGCTGGACGGTTTGCGGGCTGTACTCGAAACCTATGACGATATTGATGTTGCTGGCGCGGCTTCCAATGCGCGGGCCGCTCTCGAACTGGCGCTTGCCGTCAACCCGGATGTGGTCCTGATGGATATCAATATGCCACTTCTCAACGGTATCGACGCCATCGAACTGTTCAAGAAGCAGTTTCCGGGCATCCGTATCCTCATGCTGTCCATGCACGACAGCCGTGAATATATCTCGACCTCGATCATGCGTGGGGCTTCGGGATATGTCTTGAAGGACGTGTCCACGGCAGAAATCGTGGCCGCCATTCATGCGGTCGCATCAGGCGGAACATATTTCTCGTCCGGCGTTTCAGAAGCGCTGCTCGACAGCGGCGAGAGGAAGTCGGAAGGTTTGTCCGTTCGCGAAAACGATGTGCTGGTGCTGGTGGCCGAAGGAGGCAGCAATCGCGAGATTGCAATCAGGCTCGGCATTTCGGAAGCAACCGTTGAAACCCACCGCAAGAACATCAAGAAGAAGCTTGGAATTGCCAGCACGGCAGGGCTTACGCGCTATGCTATAGAAAACCGGTTGCGCCTGTCTTCGCCATAACCGGCATGGGCCACGGACTGCTGATTTCGCCTTACCCACTAATGGGTAGTCCTTTGTTCCTTAGAACTTTCGTCCGCTTGCGAGGCGGATTCGCCGGTCCTATCATCCGCCCCAAAACCGCTTGAGGAGGCGGAACAGAAGGGGAGGAGCGATGTCAGTCTTGCTGGCGTTGTCGCGCGCTATCGACGCGGCCAATAATATCATCGGAAAATCCGTATCGTGGCTCATACTGGTGGCTGTGCTCATCAGTGCCATCAACGCGGTTTCGCGCAAGCTGTTCAATGTCAGTTCGAATGCGTGGCTGGAAGCGCAATGGTATCTGTTCTCGGCGGTCTTCCTGATCGCAGCCGGATATACGCTCTTGCACAGCGAGCATGTGAAGGTCGATCTTCTTTACAGCCGCTATTCGCGACGGACACAGCTTCTGGTCGAAATTTTCGGTACGATCTTTTTCCTCCTGCCTTTCTGCCTCATCACGATTTACCTCTCCTGGCCCATCGTCGAAGCAAAGATCGCCAGCGGCGAGACTTCCAACAATACCGGGGGGCTCGTTCTCTGGCCGGTCTGGGTGTTGATACCCATCGGCTTCGGCCTGCTTGCATTGCAGGGCATCTCCGAACTCATCAAGCGCATCGCAATTCTTCAAGGGCGCATACCGGACACGGTCGCCATAGAAGATGCGGAAGCCCAGGCGCTCTGAGGGGAACGGACATGATTGCTTTTATTGCGGAAAATCTCGCCCCGCTGATGTTCCTGTCGCTGGTGGTCGTGCTTTTGCTCGGCTATCCGGTTGCCTTCGCGCTGGCTTTCGTAGGTTTCGCCTTCGGTTTCGTCGGCATCGAAATGGGCCTGCTTCCGGTCAATCTGTTCGGTGCCATACCGGACCGCATCTTCGGGCAGATGTCGAACGAGACATTGCTCGCCATTCCCTTCTTTACCTTCATGGGGTTGATACTGGAGCGAAGCGGCATGGCGGAAGAACTGCTCGATACCATCGGGCAGCTTTTCGGTCCGGTGCGCGGCGGTCTCGCCTTTGCCGTTATCGTCGTCGGCGCGCTTCTGGCGGCAACGACCGGCGTGGTTGCCGCTTCGGTCATTTCCATGGGGCTGATTTCGCTCCCGATCATGCTGCGCTACGGCTATGATCGCAAAGTGGCGAGCGGCACGATTGCCGCCTCCGGCACGCTGGCACAGATCATTCCGCCAAGCCTCGTTCTGATCGTTCTTGCCGACCAGTTGGGCCGTTCGGTCGGCGATATGTACAAGGGCGCGCTGGTCCCCGGCCTGCTGCTCGTCGGCTTCTACTGCGCCTTCATCATCGGCATGGCGATCCTGCGGCCCGATTCGGTGCCCGCGCTGCCGCCGCAGGCCCGCACCCTGAAAGGCTGGAGGCTGCTGCAGCGCGTGGTGATCTCGCTCGTCCCGCCGCTGGTGCTGATCTTCCTGGTGCTGGGAACGATCTTCATCGGTGTTGCAACGCCAACGGAAGGCGGCGCCATGGGCGCGGTCGGCGCGCTCTTTCTGGCCATCATCAACCGCCGCCTCAACATGACGATGCTGAAATCGGCGCTTTATGCCACGGCGAAACTGTCTTCCTTCGTCATCTTCATTCTGCTCGGCGCCCGCGTGTTTTCGCTCACCTTCTATGGCGTCAACGGACACATATGGGTCGAGCACCTGATGACCTCCATTCCAGGCGGCGAGATCGGCTTCCTGATCGTCGCCAACATACTGGTGTTCTTCCTGGCCTTCTTCCTCGATTATTTCGAGCTGGCCTTCATCATCATCCCGCTTCTGGCGCCGGTCGCCGACAGCCTCGGCATCGACCTGGTCTGGTTCGGCGTCATGCTGGCGGTCAACATGCAGACATCGTTCATGCATCCACCGTTCGGCTTCTCGCTCTTCTATCTGCGTTCGGTGGCGCCATCGCGTCCCTACAAGGATAAGGTAACGGGTGCGACCATCCAGCCGGTGACATCGGGTCAGATCTATATGGGATCGATCCCGTTCCTCTTAATCCAGCTTGTCATGGTCGGCATCATAATCGCCTTCCCGGGCATCGTGACCCACTACAAGAGCGGCCACCCGCAGGCCGATCCGGCCTCAATCCAGATCAATGTGCCGATGCCCGATGCCGGCGGCGGCAATCCGTTCGGCGCGGCTCCGCCGCCTTTTGGAGCGCCCGCGCCATCGAACGACCCCTTGCCCGCGCCGTCATTCGGCTCGCCGCAGCCGAGCTTCGGGCAGGACAAGGACCAACAGCAAAAGCCTGCTCAATGAGGGGAAACGAGCATTGAGCAGGCCCAATAAAACCAGAACAATCTTTGGAGGAGACACATGAAACAGGATTTGAGCCGTCGTACATTTCTGACCAAGGGTGCAGCAATCGGCGCTGCCGCCGCAACGAGCGGGGCGGCACTCGCAACTCCCGCAATCGCGCAGGAATTGCCGACACTGCGCTGGCGTCTGACTTCAGGCTTTCCGAACAATCTGGATACCATCTATGGCGGCGCGGTCTTCATGGCGAATGCCGTGTCGAAGATGACCGACGGCAAGTTCCAGATTCAGGTCTTCCAGGCTGGTGAAATCGTGCCGGGCCCGCAGGCCATCGATGCGGTTCAGGCCAATACCGTCGAAATGGCGCATACCTGCGGCTATTACTTCACCGGCAAGAACCCGGCCTTTGCCATCGGCACGGCCATCCCTTTCGGCATGAATACGCGCCTGCAGAACGCATGGCTCTATCACGGCGGCGGCAACGAGCTTTATAATGCCTTCCTCGCCGATTACGGCATCGTGGGTATTGTCGGGGGCAACACCGCTGCGCAGATGGGCGGCTGGTATCGCAAGGAAATCAAGAGCCTTGAGGATCTCAAGGGCCTGAAGATGCGCATCGCCGGTGTTGCCGGTGAGGTCATGTCGCGCCTCGGCGTCGTTCCGCAGCAGCTTCCGGGCGGCGACATCTATCCGTCGCTGGAGCGCGGCACGATCGACGCCGCCGAATGGGTCGGCCCCTATGACGACGAGAAGCTCGGCTTCTACCAGATCGCGCCATACTATTATTACCCGGCCTTCTGGGAAGGCGGTGCTTCGGTGCACTTCTTCATCAACAAGCAGCAATATGAAAGCCTGCCGGAGGCCTACAAGGTTGCGCTCAATACGGCTGCCGAAGCCGCGACCCAGAATATGATCGCGCTTTACGACGTGAAAAACACCGCCGCAATCCGATCGCTGGTGTCCAAGGGCGTAAAGCTTCAGCCATTGCCGCGTGACGTTCTGGATGCTGCCTACAAGGTCGCCTTCGAACTCTACGCGGAATACAACGAAAAGAATCCGGCATGGGCGAAGATTTATCCGTCGTGGAAGAAATTCCGTGACGAAGGTTTCGAATGGTTCCGCGTCGCTGAATATACCTATGACAGCTATGTCTATGCGCAGCAGGCGGCGGGAAAGTAGCCGCTGACGGAGGTGGCCGCCGATCCGGTCGACCGGATCGAAATACGCGCCAGATGCAGATGCTTGTAAACGGGGCCTTCGGGCCCCGTTTGTTTTTATGTGTAAGGAAATATAGAAATAGTTCGATAAAAATTGTTAGCTTGAATATACTGGAAATATTAATTGAGAGATAAATTCTAAGATATAAAATGCTTATAAGTAAAGAAGTTCATAATTAGTGCCAAAATTGACACATATGATTTCATAACACAGTTTTATTCTAAAATTGGAATTGATGGTTTTGAATAATTCATTCTATCACGTCTCGTCTGAAAAATTCTGGAGATAGTGAAATGAAAATCAAGAGCTTGTTGTTCGGCTCGACTGCGGCGCTGGTTGCAACCACCGGGGCATATGCTGCGGATGCTATTGTAACGCCCGAGCCTGAGTCCGTTGGATATGTTCGCGTTTGTGATGCCTATGGTGCGGGATATTTCTACATTCCGGGTACCGAAACCTGCCTGCGCATCTCCGGTTATGTCCGTTACGACGTCACTGGCGGCAACAATGTCTACGGTCGCGGTTTTGTCGATGGTAACAAGGCCGATACGCGCCGTGATACCTGGGATAACAAGGCTCGCTTCACGCTGGACATGACGACCGTTTCGGAAACCGAACTGGGCACTTTGAAGACCTTTGCTGAAACCCGTTACGATTGGGGCAATGGTGTTGAGGGTTCGTCCGGTTCGCTGCGCTACGCCTATATCCAGCTGGGCGGCCTGCGTGTCGGTCTTGATGAATCGGCCTTTGTTACCTTTCCGGGCTATCTCGGCAATGTCATCAACGATGACGTGATCCTCGCGGGCGGCTATCGCACGAACCTGATCAGCTATACCTTCACCGGCGGCAACGGCTTCTCCGCCATTGTGTCGCTCGAACAGGGCAACAATGACGATACGGATGGCAAATACGGCTTCAACGGCGTCATCAAGGATTACACGCCGCATGTCGTCGGTGGCCTGAAGTATGAAGCCGGCTGGGGCAAGATCGCGGGCGTCGCCGCCTATGATGCGCGCAACGAAGAGTGGGCAGGCAAGGTCCGCGCTGATGTGAACATTACGGACCGTTTCTCGATCTGGGCGATGGGCGGTTACAAGTCCAACAAGGACCAATACATCACGCAAACCGATGGAAATGGCAATGTGCTCGGTTCCGTCCGTGCAATCAGCAGCTTCTACGGCACCTGGGGTGGTGACTGGGCAGTCTGGGGCGGCGCGGCATTCAAGGTTACCGACAAGGCGATCTTCAATGCGCAGGCAGCTTATGATGGCAGCAAGACTTTCGCAGCCACTGCCAACGTAGCCTATGAAATGGTTCCGGGCTTCACGGTTACGCCGGAAGTTTCCTATACCAAGTGGCAGGACGACAAGTCCTACCTCAAGGGCAAGGACGCGTGGCAGGGCATGGTTCGCTTCCAGCGCTCGTTCTAACGCATTTCCAGCAAACTGCGACGCGGTTTGCATAGGATATGCGAATGTTGATCCGGGAGGCTCGTCCTGGCCTCCCGGGTCTCATCTGAAAGCCCGATTATCCGTTCACTTGGTGTAACGGAGATGAATTCATTTAAGTTTTGTTGCTATAGTATTTTATCGAGTTGAATGAATATTATTGAAATGCAAGATGCATGCGGGAGTTCGATGCATCGGTTTAACAAAATTGTAATTTGAATTTTTATATTCTTGTCCTATGTTTAAGGAACCATTCGATCGCGTAGAAGGACTGCGCTGTTTTCAAATCTGATCTCCAGTCGGAAGAATGGTACGGCGAGCTTCGGCTCGCCGTTTTTATTTGCATTCCAACCAGGGAAAAAGGCCGGGACGTGCCCGGCCTTTGGTCGATATGCAAGTGGTGGATATGCTGGTCGCCTATCGCGAAAGCTTCATGTGCCGGTTGACGTCCTTGTAGAGCAGGTAGCGGAACTTGCCGGGGCCGCCTGCATAACAGGCCTGCGGGCAGAAGGCGCGCAGCCACATGAAATCGCCGGCCTCCACTTCCACCCAGTCCTGATTGAGCCGATAGACGGCTTTTCCTTCCAGCACGTAAAGCCCGTGCTCCATGACATGGGTTTCGGCAAACGGAATGACCCCGCCCGGCTCGAACGTAACGATGGTTACATGCATGTCGTGGCGCAGATCGTTCGGATCGACAAAGCGCGTCGTTGCCCAGGCGCCATTGGTGTCTGGCATGGGGTTAGGCGCGATATCCTTTTCATTGAGGAACAGTGGTTCCGGAACGTCGAGGCCATCGACATATTCATAAGCCTTGCGCACCCAATGGAAGCGGGCCGTAGCCGCGCCGTTGTTACGCAACGTCCAGCCGCTCTTCGGCGGCAGATAGCCGTAGCCGCCTTCAGTCAGCGTATGGGACTTGCCCGCCACCGTGACCGTGATCTCACCTTCGACCACGAACAGTACGCCCTCCGCACCCTCATCCAGTTCGGTGCGATCGCTGCCGCCGCCCGGCTGCACTTCCATGATATATTGCGAGAAAGTCTCGGCAAAGCCGGAAAGGGGCCGCGCAATGACCCAGAGCCGCGTCTTGTCCCAGAAGGGCAGGAAACTCGTTACGATGTCGCTGAATGTGCCCTTTGGAATGATCGCATAGGCTTCGGTGAACATGGCGCGATCGGTGAGGAGCTGCGTCTGCGGCGGCAGGCCGCCCGTCGGTGCATAATAGGTGCGATTGTTCTTGTCGTTGCCCATGTGGGGAATTCCTTATGTGAGAAGCCGCATCCACGACGCATCAGAAGGCCAGCCGTGAAATCGTAAATTAAGAGCGCCCGGAAGCGAACCTCCGGGCGGCGGGGATCAATAAAGCGCTTCGGGCAGAATATCCTTGAGGCGCAGCAGGGCGATGCGTTCCACCTGAGCGCAGGCGGTTTCAAATTCCGTATCACGATCATTGGAAACACGGCGCTGGAAAGCGTCGAGGATTTCCTTTTTGTTGCGCCCCCTCACGGCGATGATGAAGGGAAAGCCGAACTTCGCGGTATAGGCATCGTTCAGTTCGGTGAAGGACTGCTTTTCCGCGTCCGTCAGCGCGTCGAGACCGGCGCCAGCCTGTTCGGCGGTCGATTCCGCGGTCAGGCGTTTTGCCTGTGCCAGCTTGCCGGCAAGGTCAGGGTGGGCTTTGAGCACGGCCAGCCGTTCCTCCGGCGAGGCGGCGCGGAACACCCTGGTCATGGCTGCGGCGAGACCCGAAGCGGTGTCTTCCTCCACGGTGAGGCCCGCATAGGCACGTTCCGCGATCCAGGGCGAATGTTCGAAAATGCTGCCATAGCGCGCGACGAATGCGTTTTTCTCAGCGCTGGAAGGCACGACGTCCGCAACGGCCGGCTTGTAGTTTTCATGCCAGTGGCGGGCGATATCGACGCGCTTGGCGACCCAGACCTTGTCATGGCTCTGCACGTAATCGAGGAAGCGTTCCAGCGCGGCCACGCGGCCCGGACGCCCGACAAGGCGGCAATGCAGGCCGATGGACATCATCTTCGGCGCGCCTTCGGCACCTTCGCGATAGAGCACGTCGAACGTGTCTTTCAGATAGGTGAAGAACTGGTCGCCGGAATTGAAACCCTGCGGCGTGGCAAAGCGCATGTCATTGGCGTCCAGCGTATAGGGCACGATCAGGTGCGGCCCCTTTGGCCCCTGCACCCAGTAGGGCAGTTCATCGGCATAGGAATCGGCGGAATAGAGGAACCCGCCTTCTTCCATCACCAGTTTCAGCGTGTTGTCGGACGGCTTGCCCTGATAGATGCCGAGCGGGCGCGAACCGGTGATTTCCGTATGAAGGCGCACGGCTTCGCGGATGTGCTCGCGCTCGATCTCTTCGGGAACGTCCTTATACTCCCACCAGCGCAGTCCATGGCTGGCGATTTCCCAATCCGCTTCCTTCATGGCGGCGACGGCTTCGGGGTTCCTCGCCATGGCAAGCGTCACGCCATAGACGGTTACGGGCATGTTGCGCCGGGTGAAGGCGCGCCACAGGCGCCAGAAGCCGGAACGGGCGCCATATTCGTAGATGGATTCCATATTGAGGTTGCGCTGGCCCTGCCAGGCTTGAGCGCCGACAATCTCGGAAAGCAGGCATTCGGACGCCGGATCGCCGTCAAGAACGCAGCATTCGCCGCCTTCCTCGTAATTGACGACGAACTGCACGGCGATGTTCGCCCCTCCCGGCCAGCGCGGATCTGGTGTGTTGCGTCCATAGCCGACGAGATTGCGCGGATATTTCATTGCGGGTCTTCCCTCGTATTCGTTCGTTTTACCCATGATAATAAAGATTTATCGCTATTATTCCCCTTCAAAAATTTGAAAGACATCCAACGATAACCATCTTTCCCAATGCGCAGGATCGCGAAATACTAAATGCTGGGAACATGGTGTGGTTGCGGCCCCACAGCCGATGCCGATATCGGGCCGAAATAAACCACCGGAAATCAAAAGCTTGTAAGTTCTCCAGTCGGGACGGCAGGAGAATCGAAGAGCGGCAGGAGTGCAAATGGGTCAGGAAAAGAGCGGTGATGGCCGGTTGACGACGCATGTCCTCGACACGGTAAGCGGCAAGCCGGCAGCAAATCTGCGCATCGAGTTGCGCCGCATCGAGAATCAGCAGGCAGAACCCATCCGTGAAATTCGCACCAATGATGATGGCCGCTGCAATGAGCCGCTGCTGTCGGGGGGAAACTTGCGGGCCGGTTCCTACGAGCTTCTGTTTCATGTCGGCGAATATTTCGGCAAGACTGACGATGCCGTACCGTTCCTTGACGTCGTTCCTTTGCGCTTTGGCATTTCAGACGAAAAAGCGCATTATCATGTACCGCTTCTCGTTTCGCCCTTTTCCTATTCCACCTATCGCGGGAGCTAAGCGCCATGAACCAGTCTGTGCACCAGTCTGTGCGACACACGATCCGCTTTCTTCTGAACGGTGAAAAGGTCGAACTCGACCGTGTTTCCCCGACCGAAACGCTGCTCGACTATCTGCGGCTGTCCGCCAAGCTGCGCGGCACCAAGGAAGGCTGCGGCGAAGGCGATTGCGGTGCGTGCACGGTGCTGGTCGGCAAGATTTCCGACGGCAAGCTGGTTTATGAGAGCGTCAATGCCTGCATCCGCTTCATGGGTTCGCTGGATGGTTGTCATGTGGTGACGATCGAACATCTGCGCGGAGCGGATGGCGGCCTGCATCCGGTGCAAAAGGCCATGATCGAGTTTCACGGCTCGCAGTGCGGTTTCTGCACGCCGGGCTTTGTCATGTCGCTCTACGCCTTGTGGATGCGCGAACCGAAGCCCGCCGATGCCGAGATTGAAAAGGCATTGCAGGGCAATCTTTGCCGTTGCACCGGCTATGAGGCGATCATGCGCGCCGCGCGCGCCATTTCCGATTATGGCACGGCAACGGAAGATCCGCTCGCAGCCGAACGCGCGCTCGTGCTGGAACAACTGGCGGCGATGCGCGACGGCGTGCGGGTGGAAGTGGGCGAAGGCCGGGACCGGTTGATCGTGCCTGCCGATCTCGACGATTTTGCCTCCATTCTGGCAGCGGAGCCGAAGGCGACCATCGTCGCCGGTTCCACCGATGTGGGCCTTTGGGTCACCAAGATGATGCGCGACATTTCTCCGGTCGTCTTCATCGGCCATCTGGATGAACTGCGTTTCATGCGCGAGGAAAATGGTGTCATCACCATCGGCGCGGGCGTCACCTACACGGAAGCCTTCGGCTTCCTCGCCGGACGCATTCCCCAGCTCGGCCAGCTCATCAACCGCATCGGCGGCGAACAGGTGCGCAATATGGGAACCATCGGCGGCAATATCGCCAATGGTTCGCCGATTGGCGACACGCCGCCGCCGCTGATCGCACTTGGTGCAAAGCTCACCTTGCGCAAAGGGGCGGAGCGCCGCACCATCCCTCTGGAAGAGTTCTTCATCGCCTATGGCAAACAGGACCGCGGGGCTGGCGAATTCGTCGAGGCCATGCATGTGCCGGTGCCGGCGGAAAACAGCCATTTTGCCATTTACAAAGTGTCGAAGCGTTTTGAGGAAGACATTACCGCGACGCTCGGCGCTTTCCATCTGACGCTCGATGCGGCAGGCAATGTGGCGACCGTTCGTATCGCCTATGGCGGCATGGCGGCAACGCCGAAGCGGGCAAGCGCGGTAGAGGCAGCACTGTTGGCCAAGCCCTGGACAGAGGCGAGCGTTGACGCGGCTCTGGAAGCCTATTCGCAAGATTATACGCCCTTGAGCGATATGCGCGCGACTGCCGAGTACCGGCTGCTCGCGGCGCGCAATCTGTTGCGGCGTTTCTTCGCCGAAACGGAAGGCAGTTACACGCCGCTGCGCGCGGCTGAAATCGCCGCGGCGTGAGGAGGCAATCATGAACAAGCATCCTGCAAACGCACTGAAAGCGGCCCGTATCGTCGGTGGTGTGGCGACCGACCAGAAGCACGATTCTGCGCACAAGCATGTGACGGGAACGGCTGTCTATATCGACGATATACCGGAGCCCGAAGGCACGCTGCACATCGGTCTCGGGTTTTCTTCCGTCGCACATGGTTCTTTCAAGTCGATCGATTTGTCGGCGGTTCGCGCCGCTCCCGGCGTGATCGACGTGCTGACCTATAAGGACGTGCCCGGCGAGAATGATGTTTCGCCTTCGGGCATGCATGACGATCCGATCTTCGCCGTCGACAAGGTCGAGTTTCACGGCCAGCCGATCTTTGCGGTTATCGCCAAAACCCGCGATCAGGCGCGCCGCGCCGCACGTCTGGCGAAAATCGAATATGAGGAAGCAGCGGGCATCTATTCCATCGATGGGCTGGATGGTCTGAAGGACCGGCTTGTCACCACGCCGCTGACGTTGAAGCGCGGCGATGCGCGCGCGGCCATCGATGCCGCACCGCATCGCATCAAGAACCGCATGTATCTCGGCGGGCAGGATCACTTTTATCTTGAAGGGCAGGTTTCGCTGGCTATCCCCGGCGAGGATGAGGACGTCACCGTCTATTGCTCCACGCAGGGACCGAGCGAAACCCAGCATCTGGTCGCCCATGCGCTGGGCGTTCCGAGCCATTCCGTGACGGTGGAAGTGCGCCGCATGGGCGGCGGCTTCGGCGGCAAGGAAACTCAGGCGAACCAGTGGGCGGCGATTGCAGCCATCGCGGCCAAGAAGCACAAGCGCGCCATGAAGATCAGGCTCGACCGCGACGAGGACATGACCTCGACCGGCAAGCGCCACGGCTTCGTCATCGATTATGAAGTCGGCTTCGACGATGAAGGCAATATTCTGGGCATCGATTATCTGTTTGCGCTCAATGCCGGATTTTCGGCTGACCTTTCCGGACCTGTCGGCGACCGCGCCTTGTTCCACTGTGACAATGCCTATTTCTTTCCGGCAGTTCATGCGCAGTCGGCGCCGCTTTACACGAACACAGTGTCGAACACGGCGTTTCGCGGCTTCGGCGGCCCGCAGGGCATGGTCGGTGCGGAACGCGTGATCGATGAAGTGGCTTTCGCTGTCGGCAAGGACCCGCTGGAAATCCGCAAGCGCAATTTCTACGATGAAATGGGTAAGGACGGCACGCGCAACGTCACGCCCTATCACCAGAAGGTGGAGGATTGCATTATCCAGCGCATCGTTGCGGAACTGGAGGAAAGCTCCGATTACGCAAGGCGCCGCGAAGCGATCCGCGAATTCAACGCCAAGAGCCGCTATGTCAAACGCGGCATCGCATTGACCCCGGTGAAATTCGGCATTTCCTTCACCAAGACGGAGTCCAATCAGGCTGGCGCTCTGGTGCATGTCTATAATGACGGTTCGGTGCATATGAACCATGGCGGCACGGAAATGGGGCAGGGGCTCCATATGAAGGTGGCGCAGGTGGTGGCCGAGGAATTCCAGATCGACATCGACCGTGTGAAGATCACCGCGACGACGACCGCCAAGGTGCCGAACACCGCGCCGACGGCGGCTTCTTCCGGGGCCGATCTTAACGGAATGGCCGCACAGGATGCTGCCCGCCAGATCAAGAAGCGCCTTATCCATTTTGCGGCCCAGCAATATCAGGTGCCGGAAGACCAGATCGTCTTTCTTCCCAACCGCGTTCGGGTCGGCAATCAGGAAATCAGCTTCAACGATCTCGTCAAGCAGGCCTTTATCGGTCGCGTCCAGCTTTCGGCGGCAGGTCACTACAAGACGCCGAAAATCCATTGGGATCGGGCCAAGGGTCGCGGTCATGCTTTCTACTACTATGCTTACGGAGCAGCCTGTTCCGAAGTTTCCGTCGATACTCTGACTGGCGAATATGTGGTGGAGCGCACTGATATTCTGCATGATACCGGGCGTTCCCTGAACCGCGCCATCGATATCGGTCAGGTTGAAGGCGGCTTCGTGCAGGGCATGGGCTGGCTGACGACGGAGGAACTTGTGTGGGACGACAAGGGGCGGCTTCGCACCCATGCGCCATCCACCTACAAGATTCCGCTGGCTTCCGACCGGCCCAAGATATTCAACGTGGCGCTGACCGACTGGTCGGAGGCATATGAGCCGACGATCCATCGCTCCAAGGCTGTCGGCGAGCCGCCGCTGCCGCTGGGCCTGTCGGTGCTGCACGCTCTGGCGGATGCTGTCGCCAGCGTGGCGGATTACAAGGTCTGCCCGCGTCTTGATGCGCCAGCAACACCGGAACGCGTGCTGATGGCCATCGAGCGGCTCCGCAAGCAAAAGGGCTAGAAAAATGCCGGGCGCACGCGACGATATCCGGGCTTTTCTCAACCGGCGTCCCGATAGTGTGCTGGTGGAAGTCACCGATGTGAAAGGTTCCGCGCCCCGCGATGCGGGGGCGTGGATGCTGGTTGCCCGCGATATGATCTTTCGGACCATCGGGGGCGGTCAGCTCGAATATATGGCTATCGACCATGCCCGGAAAATCTTGGCTGGAGGCAGGGACACACCCATGGACGTCCCACTCGGCCCGGAAATCGGCCAATGCTGCGGCGGACGGGTGGGCCTGAGCTTCAAACGTGTCAATCGCGGGCTCACCGACGAGCTTGTCGGCAAGGTCGATGCCGAAATAGCCACGCGCCCGCATGTCTATGTCTTCGGCGCGGGCCATGTCGGCGATGCGCTGGCAAATGCGCTTTCGTTCACGCCCGTCCGGGTCGTTCTCGTGGATACGCGGGAAGCCGAGCTGATGGCCTGCGATGTGCCGGGCGTAGAGACCTGTCTGTCGGCGATGCCCGAGCAGGTGGTGCGTTCCGCCCCTCCGGGCAGCGCCTTCATCGTCCTCACCCACGACCATGCGCTGGATTTTCTCATCGTTACCGAGGCTTTGCAGCGGCGTGATGCCGTCTATGTCGGCATGATCGGCTCGAAGACCAAGAAGGCCACTTTCAAGAATTGGTTGAAACGCGAAATGGGTAGCGAGAATCTTTTTGAAAATCTCGTCTGTCCGGTCGGCGGAGCCGTCGTGAAGGACAAGAGGCCGGAAGTCATCGCAGCATTGGTCGCTGCCGAAGTTCTGACAGCAGTTCTGACCTCCGCACGTGTCTCGCAGCCCGCCTGATCCGGCAGGCTTTCTTTTGGCGTTCCCGAGGCCGCAAAGAAGTATAGAGCGGTTTCAGCCGCTCTATGCCAAAGCCTCGCGGATCAGTCGCTGGCACCGTTCCGTCATGAAATCGATGATGAGACGCACCTTCGGGTCCTGAAAGCGCTTGTGCGGATAGATCGCAGCTAGCTGGATCGGGGCGGGTGGAGTGTTTTCGAGGATGGGAACCAGCCGTCCGTCGCGGATATATTCCTTCACTTCAAACAGCGGCTTGTTGATGATGCCCCGCCCGCCGAGCGCCCATTGCGTCAATACGTCGCCGTCATCGGAGTCATATGGCCCGGTGACTTCAAACTTGCGCAGGCCTTCCGCGGTTTGCAGCGACCAGTAATATTCCTTCGAGCCCGGAAAACGCAGCAGAAGGCAATCATGCTTGTCGCCCAGCAACTCGTCCGGTGAGTGCGGAACCCCGTGTTTCTCAAGATATGCGGGCGCCGCGCAGATCACGCGTTCGCAATTCATGATGCCGCGCATGCGCAGGTTGGAATTTTCCAGAACACCGAGCTTGAAAGCCACATCGACGCCTTCGCTCATGATGTCCACTTCATGATCGGAGAGGCGGAGCCGCACTTCGATGTCGGGATATTTGTCGTGAAACTCCGGGATTCCCGATGCGATCAGCCGTCTGCCGAAGCCAAGCGGCGCGGTGATGCGAATCGATCCCTTCGGATTTTTCGCCAGTTCCGCCACGGCCGCTTCCGCCTCATCCACGGCTTCGAGGATTTTCAATGCACCGTCATAGAATACGCGGCCATGTTCGGTCGGCGTGAGCTTGCGCGTCGTCCGGTTGAAGAGCCTCACTCCCAGGTGCTTCTCCAACTCCTTGATTCGATTGCTTGCAACTGCCGGCGATGCGCGCTGATCGCGGCCCGCCGCGGATAGATTTCCCAATTCGACAACGCGCACAAAAACGCGCAGATTATCAAGATATGACATACGTCCCCTCCACGATTGTCTAGATTTTTTTGAAAGTGCTGGTCGTGATGTGACGTTCCCTGAACCTGATTCCTTTGGCACATAATGCAACAACGAACAATGGGCTAAGAATTGGCTCAAGAAACGGGATAAGAAATGGGAGTCCCTGATGTATGATTTCGCCGTAGCCTGGGACTGGCTGGGCTTCGCAGCGCGGTGGCTGCACGTGATTACCGCGATTGCGTGGATCGGCTCGTCCTTTTACTTCATCGCGCTCGATCTGGGCTTGCGCCAGCGCCCCGGCTTGCCGGAAGGCGCGCACGGCGAGGAATGGCAGGTCCACGGTGGCGGTTTCTACCACATCCAGAAATATCTGGTTGCGCCCGCCGAAATGCCGGAACACCTGACCTGGTTCAAATGGGAATCCTACGCCACCTGGCTGTCGGGTTTCACGCTGCTCTGCATCGTCTACTATGCCGGTGCCGATCTCTACCTGATCGATCCGAACGTCCTCGACGTCTCGCGTCCCGTCGCCATCGGCATTTCGATTGCCTCGCTGGCCTTCGGCTGGATCGCCTACAACACGATCTGCAAGCTGATGCTCGGCAAGAGCGATACGCTCCTGATGGTCATTCTCTACTGTATTCTGGTCGTGGTGGCCTGGGGCTATACGCACCTGTTCACGGGACGCGCTGCCTTCCTGCATCTGGGTGCCTTCACCGCGACGATCATGTCGGCCAATGTGTTCATGATCATCATCCCGAACCAGAAGATCGTGGTGGCGGATCTGATCGCAGGCCGCAAGCCGGACCCGAAATACGGCAAGATCGCCAAGCAGCGTTCGACCCACAACAACTATCTGACGCTGCCGGTTCTGTTCCTGATGCTGTCGAACCACTATCCGCTGGCTTTCGGGACGCAGTTCAACTGGATAATCGCCTCGCTGGTGTTCCTGATGGGCGTCACGATCCGCCACTGGTTCAACACGCAGCATGCCCGCAAGGGCAGCCCGACCTGGACCTGGCTGGTAACGGTCATCCTGTTCATCGTCATCATCTGGCTCTCGACTGTGCCGAAGGTGCTGACCGGCGAGCCGGAAGAACAGAAAATCTCGGCCTTGCAGCAGTCCTTCATCTCGGACCCGCACTTTGGAAAAGTGCGGGATACCGTTCTGGGGCGCTGCGCCATGTGCCACGCCAAGGAGCCGGGCTGGGAAGGCATCATTGCGCCGCCGAAGGGCGTCGTGCTCGACACCGACCGGGATATCGCAGCCCATGCGCGCGAAATCTATTTGCAGGCAGGCCGTTCGCATGCCATGCCGCCCGCCAACGTTACCGGCGTGAGCGAGGAAGAACGCCAGCTTCTTGCCTCCTGGTACCAGTCCGCCACGCAAGGCTCGAAATAAGGACCAAGACCACAATGACCAAGCTTCTGATCCGCGGCCGCGTGCTGACCTTTCGTGACGAGCCGCAGAGTCTCGATGACAATGCCGCCTACCGCTATATCGAAGACGGCGCCGTTCTGGTCGAAGATGGCCGTATCCTGCGTCTTGGCGATTATGTTGAAGTCAGTACCGAGGCAGGCAGCGACATAAAAGTCGCCGACCATCGTCCGCACCTGATCCTGCCCGGCTTCATTGATACGCATATCCACTACCCACAGACGCAGGTCGTCGCTTCCTATGCAGCCAATCTTCTGGAATGGCTCAACACCTATACGTTCGTGGCCGAGCAGAAATTCGCCGACGAGCAGCATGCCGAATTCATCGCGGAGCGCTTTCTGGACGAGCTGATCCGCCACGGCACCACCACGGCGGTCGCCTATTGCTCCGTGCATCCGCAGAGCGTGGATGCCTATTTCCGCGCCTCGCAGCATCGCAACATGCGCATGCTCGGCGGCAAGGTGATGATGGACCGCAACGCGCCGCCTGCCCTCTGCGACACTGCACAGTCGGGTTATGACGACACAAAGGCGCTGATCGCGCGCTGGCAGGGCAAGGGCCGCCTCGATTACGTGATCACGCCGCGCTTTGCCATCACCTCCACGCCGGAGCAGCTCGAAGCAAGTCAGGCGCTTGTCCGTGAGCACCCCGGCAGCTACATCCAGACGCATTTGTCGGAAAACCACGACGAAATCACCTTCACCAAGTCGCTTTACCCGGATGCGCCCGACTATCTCGGTATTTACGAGCATTACGGCCTTCTGGGAAACAAGACCCTGCTCGGCCATTCCATCCATCTGGAAGACCGCGAAGTGCGCGTCATGGCGGAAACCGGCTCGATTGCCGTCTTCTGCCCGACCTCCAACCTGTTCCTCGGCTCCGGCCTCTTCGACCGCGACCGCCTGAAAGCATCGGGCGTGCGCATGGCGGTGGCGACCGATGTCGGCGGCGGCACGAGCTTCTCGATGCTGCGTACCATGGATGAAGGCTACAAGGTCCAGCAACTGCGTGGAAACCGCCTGAACCCGTTCCAGTCCTTCTACATGATGACGCTCGGCAATGCCCGCGCGCTCTCCGTGGAAGACAGGATCGGCACATTGGATGAAGGCACCGAAGCCGATATCGTGGTGCTGGATTCGTCCGCCACATCGCCGATGCGGCTTCGCATGGCGGCTGGCGCGACGCTGGAGCAGGAGCTGTTCCTGTTGCAGACATTGGGCGATGACCGCGCCATTGTCGAAACCTATGTGGCCGGCAAGCCGCTCAAGGCTGAACTATAAAGCGTCATCGCTGCGCTTCTCCCTCATCTTGAGGTGCGGAGCGAAGCGAAGCCTCGAAGGACGAGGGCAGGCGCTGTGCGTTTTCCCTCAGCCCTTCGAGACGCTTTCCTTCGACAAGCTCAAGAAAGCTCCTCAGGATGAGGGAAAGAGGGGCGCAGAGCGTCGATTAGCCCAAATTCACTGTGCGTTAAAACTCTTCCGGGCGCTTGCCGCCCATGGCGCGGGTCAACTCATCGGCGGTGGAGCGGATGAGCGGCCCGAACTCCTCGAGCTTCTTTTTCGGCAGGCGCACGGCAGGGCCGGAAACGGAAATGCCTGCAATCGCCTCGCCATATTCATTGAAAATCGGCGCGGCGATGCAGCACATGCCGAGTGTATGTTCTTCATCGTCGACAGACCATCCGCGCGTCCGCGTTGCCTGAATGTCTTTCAATAGCGCGGGCAGGCTGTCGAGCGTGCGCTGCGTAAAGTGTTCGAGCGCGCGCCCCGACAGGGCATGGGCGATTTCCTTGTCCGACCAGGTGGACAATATGGCCTTGCCGATGCCGGACGCATGGATAGGCCCGCGCCGTCCGGGCCGGAAAAAGGCGCGCATCGGCGCATGGCTTTCAATTTGCGAGATGAACACGACATCGCCGCCGTCCTCGACGCCGATATTGGCGGTCTCGCCGCTCGTTTCCATCAATGTCTTGAGATAGGGGCGCGCCAGAATGCCGAGCTTGCGGAACCGGCGAAAGGCATTGCCGATCTCGAAAGCCTTGACGCCGATGGTCCAGTCGCCGCTTTCCAGATCGTGGGAAACCATTCCATGATTGGCCAGCGACGACAGCAGGCGGTGCACGGTGGAAGGCGCCATGCCGCTCGCATCGGCAAGGTCGGTCAATGTCGAGCCGTCATTTTCTGCAATCAGCGCCAGCAGCTTCAGGCTTCGATCGAGAACCTGCACAGACGAGGGCGCTGCGTTTTCCGCCGCCTTGCGGCCCCGCTTTACCTTTGCCTGTTCCATCACCGTCTCCGAATCCCGCCTAAACTCAGGAATTATCACTATCGCATCCATTGCTACTCGGAAAGACGCAGGCGGATTATCTCCGTTCCGTTGAAAATCTTTATTTCCGTATAGTGATATGCATTTCCATTTTTTGATAATAGCATTGGTAAATGGATTAGAGTTCCATAGGAGGAATGGCCATGGCCAGAATGCGTGCAGTCGATGCAGCCGTGCTTGTGCTGGAGAGAGAAGGGATCAATTGTGCTTTCGGTGTACCGGGCGCAGCGATCAATCCGTTTTATTCGGCGATGAAGGCGCGCGGCTCGATCCGCCATATACTGGCGCGTCATGTCGAAGGCGCTTCGCATATGGCCGAGGGCTATACCCGTGCAAAGCATGGCAATATCGGCCTGTGCATCGGCACCTCCGGCCCGGCCGGAACGGATATGATTACAGGTCTCTATTCGGCTTCCGCGGATTCGATCCCGATCCTCTGCATCACCGGTCAGGCGCCGCGCGCACGTCTCGACAAGGAAGACTTTCAGGCCGTCGATATCGCCAAGATCGCGGCTCCCGTCACCAAATGGGCGGTCACGGTCATGGAACCAGCTTTGGTGCCTTATGTCTTCCAGAAGGCGTTCCACATCATGAAGTCGGGCCGTCCCGGTCCGGTCCTCATCGACCTGCCGATTGATGTCCAGCTTGCCGAAATCGAGTTTGACATCGACACTTACCAGCCGATGGAAGCCTATAAGCCAGCTGCCACGCGGGCGCAGGCCGAAAAGGCGCTCGCCATGCTGAACGCGGCGGAACATCCGCTGATCGTGGCCGGTGGTGGCATCATCAACGCCGATGCGTCCGACCTTCTGGTCGAATTCGCCGAAATCACCGGCATTCCGGTCATCCCGACCCTGATGGGCTGGGGCATCATCCCGGACGACCATCGCCTGATGGCGGGCATGTGCGGTCTCCAGACCTCGCACCGCTACGGCAATGCCAATCTGCTGGCATCCGATGTCGTCATCGGCATCGGCAACCGCTGGGCGAACCGTCATACGGGCAATGTCGATACCTACAGGAAGGACCGCAGATTCATCCATATCGATATTGAGCCGACCCAGATCGGCCGTGTATTCGCGCCGGATTTCGGTATCGTTTCGGATGCGGGCAAGGCGCTGAAGCTGCTGCTGGACGTTGCGACCGAATGGAAGTCGGCAGGCAAGCTGCGCGACTGGTCGGGTTGGGCCAAGGCGTGCCAGGAGCGCAAGCGCACCATGCTGCGCAAGACACATTTCGACCAGACGCCGCTGAAGCCGCAGCGTGTCTATGAAGAGATGAACAAGGCGTTCGGTCGCGATACCTGCTATGTCACGACCATCGGCCTCAGCCAGATCGCCGGTGCGCAGTTCCTGCATGTCTATCGCCCGCGCAACTGGATCAATTGCGGTCAGGCCGGTCCGCTTGGCTGGACACTGCCGGCAGCGCTCGGTGTCCGTGCCGCCGATCCCGACCGTCCGATCGTGGCGCTTTCCGGCGACTATGATTTCCAGTTCCTGATCGAGGAACTGGCGGTCGGCGCACAGCACAAGCTGCCCTACATTCATGTGGTGGTGAACAATTCCTATCTCGGCCTCATCCGTCAGGCGCAGCGCGGCTTCAACATGGATTTCGAGGTCAGTCTCGCCTTCGACAACATCAATGCCGGTGGCGATGCGGAAAAGGGCTATGGCGTCGATCACGTGGCGGTTGCCGAGGGCCTTGGCTGCAAGGCGATCCGGGTTCGCAGCCCCAACCAGTTTGCCGAAAGTTTTGAACAGGCAAAAGCGCTGATGGCGGAGCATCAGGTGCCGGTGGTCCTGGAATTCATCCTCGAACGCGTTACCAATATTTCCATGGGTATCGACATCGATCAGGTTGTCGAATTCGAGGAGCTGGCCGAACGCGGCGAAGATGCACCGACCGCTATCGCAGCACTTTTGGATTAACGTGTTGCCGATTTAATGCTCCGTATCTCCCTCATCCTGCGGTGCGGTGCGGAGCGCAGCGAAGCATCATCTTGTGCCCGTCGAAGGGTCGAGGACGAGGGCAGGCACGATGCATCTTCCTTCGTCGTCCGAGACGCCTCCCTTCGACAAGCTCGGGAAAGCTCCTCAGGATGAGGGAAAAGAACAACGTGGAAGGTAATTCGAGGAAAATTGTGAAACGGCTTTTTTCCGGAATTGCGCAAACAGAGAATTACAAGGAGGCGAAAATGCCGAGATTTGCAGCCAATCTCACAATGCTTTTCAACGAAGTACCCTTCATGGACCGCTTCGCATTGGCGGCAAAGGCCGGGTTCACCGGGGTGGAATATCTCTTTCCCTACGAGTTCAACCGGCACGAGCTGAAGGCGGCGCTGACCAGACATAATCTGGCGCAGGTCCTGCATAATCTGCCTGCGGGCAACTGGGCTGGGGGAGAGCGCGGCATTGCGGTTCTGCCGGATCGGGTCGATGATTTCCGTCGCGGCGTGGCCGATGCCATCGACTATGCCACCACGCTTAACTGCTCGCAGGTCAATTGTCTTTCGGGCATTGCCCCGCAAGGTGTCGATCCGGATGTATTGCGCGCCACTTTCGTCAGCAATCTGCGTCTGGCCGCGAAGGAACTGGGCAAGCACGGCATCCGCCTGCTGATCGAGCCGATCAATCACTACGACATTCCCGGCTTCTACCTCAACACGGTGGAGCAGGCGGTTTCGATCATTGATGAAGTGGGCAGCAACAACCTGTTCATCCAGTATGACCTCTACCACCAGCAGCGCACACGCGGCGAACTGGTCGCGACTTATGAACGCTACAAGCCGCTCATCGCCCATATCCAGCTTGCCGACAATCCGGGCCGCAATGAGCCGGGAACCGGCGAGATCAATTATCCGAACGTGTTCGAAGCGCTGAAAAACGCCGGATACAAAGGCTGGATCGGCTGCGAATACAAGCCGAAGACCACCACCGAGGAAGGTCTCAGCTGGTTCAAACACCATGAAGCCGAACGGCTGACTGCATAATTTTGACTAGGGAGTATACGACATGGCCAAGATAGGCTTCATCGGACTGGGGATCATGGGCACGCCGATGGCGCGTCATCTGCAGGATGCCGGACATCAGATCGTCACCTCGAGGTTCAATCCTCCGCCGCGTCAGGAACTGATCGATAACGGTCTGCAAATCGTGGATACGCCGAAGGCCGTCGCGGAAGAATGCGATACGGTTATTCTCATGCTTCCCGATACGCCGCAGGTGGCCGAAGTCATCTTCGGTGAAGGCGGCGCAATCGGGGGGCTCGGCAAAGGCAAGCTGCTCATCGACATGAGCTCGATATCGCCCATCGAGACGAAGGAATTCGCAAAGAAAGTCCGCGCAACGGGCGCCGAATATATCGATGCGCCGGTTTCGGGCGGCGAGGTGGGCGCGAAGAACGCCAGCCTCTCCATCATGGCAGGTGGTTCGCAGGAATCGTTCGACCGTGCGCTGCCGCTTCTTAAGCTTATGGGCAAGAACATCACCCTCGTCGGCGATTGCGGCGATGGCCAGACGACCAAGGTTGCAAACCAGATCATCGTTGCGCTCAATATCGAAGCCGTGGCTGAAGCACTGGTCTTCGCTTCCAAGGCAGGCGCGGACCCGGCAAAGGTGCGCGAAGCCCTGATGGGTGGCTTTGCATCGTCCCGCATTCTCGAAGTGCACGGCGAACGCATGATCAAGCGCACCTTCGATCCGGGCTTCCGCATTTCCCTGCACCAGAAGGATTTGAACCTTGCACTGCAAGGCGCGAAGGCACTCGGCGTTTCGCTGCCGAACACGGCCACGGCGCAGGAACTGTTCAACTCCTGCGCGGCGCATGGCGATGACGGTCTCGACCATTCGGGTCTGGTACGTGCTCTCGAGAGGATGGCGAACCACGACGTGGCTTGACGTCTCAGGCGAACTCTCTGGAGGGAGAGGGCGGAGCTGGCTGCTTGGAGGAGGTAGCCGGCTCCATTGATTTTAGATCTCGGGCGGGGAATAGTGCCGCCGTTAACACGCCAGCATCGGGAAACTCATGTCTGCCATCACCGATCCCAAGAAGTTTCTGACCAGCCTGTTCGACGCAGCCGTTGCGGCTGCCGATCCAGAACTGGTGATCCGCGCCAATCTTCCGGCCAGGCCGAAGGGACGAACGATTGTCATCGGCGCGGGCAAGGGATCGGCGCAGATGGCGGCGGCTTTCGAGCGCGCCTGGGCTGAAAAACACGATGCCCCGCTGGAGGGCGTGGTGGTCACGCGCTATGGCT
Source organism: Brucella sp. RRSP16 (assembly GCF_052246815.1). Lineage (NCBI taxonomy): Bacteria > Pseudomonadati > Pseudomonadota > Alphaproteobacteria > Hyphomicrobiales > Brucellaceae > Brucella > Brucella sp. RRSP16. Next base: position 185,988 of record NZ_JBQQAM010000002.1, on the reverse strand, counting down.
ATGGCACACCTTGCCAGCGTATCGAGATCATCGAGGCCGCGCATCCGGTTCCCGACGAGGCGGGGCTTCAAGCCTCGAAGCGGCTGTTCGATGCCGTGTCCGGCCTCACGGAAGACGATCTCGTGGTGGCGCTTGTCTCGGGCGGCGGATCGGCGCTGCTGCCGTCGCCGCCGGAAGGTCTGACGTTGCAAGATGAGATCGCCGTCAACAAGGCATTGCTCGCTTCCGGCGCGCCGATTTCGGCCATGAATGCGGTTCGCAAGCATCTGTCGACGATCAAGGGCGGCAGGCTCGCTGCCGCCGCGCATCCGGCAAAGGTGTTCTCGCTGGTCGTTTCGGATATTCCCGGCGACAACCCGGCCTTCGTCGCTTCCGGGCCGACCGTGCCGGACACAACCAGTCGCGACGAGGCCTTGAAGATCATCGAACGCTACGGGCTCGAACTGCCACAGGCAGCGCTTGATCACATCAGGAACGAAGCCGCCCATGCGCCGAAGCCGGACGACGAGGTTTTCGCTCGAAACGAGGTGCGCGTGATTGCTTCCGCTGCCGTCTCGCTGGATGCGGCGGTGAAGGAAGCCCGGCGTCATGGTGTGGAAGCGGTGATCCTGTCCGATTCAATGGAAGGTGAGGCGCGGGAAGTGGCACATGTTCATGCGGCGATTGCCCGCGAAGTTGCCGACCGCGACCGCCCGTTCAAGAAACCCGTGGTCCTTCTGTCGGGCGGCGAAACGACCGTCACCATTCGCGGCAAGGGTGGCCCAGGAGGTGGCAAAGGTGGGCGCAACAGCGAGTTCCTGTTGTCATTCGCGCTCGACATCGATGGCTATGACAACATCCATGCGCTCGCCGCCGACACGGACGGCATTGACGGCTCGGAAGACAATGCCGGAGCCTTTGCCGATGGTTCCACGGTTTCGCGCCTGCAAAAGGCGGGCGAGGATGGCGCGGCGCGTCTCGCCAACAACGACGCATGGACGGCATTCGACGCCATCGATGATCTGTTCGTGCCGGGGCCAACCGGCACGAATGTCAATGATTTGCGGGCTATTTTGATAACGGACTAGTTTCGTCGTCCAGCAGGATGCGGTTTGCCGCGCCGTCGAGATCCTCATACTGGCCGTTTTTCAACGACCAGAGAAAGGCGACGAGGCCGAGCAGGCCCAGAAACAGCGCGATGGGAATGAGAAAGATAAGTCCGCTCATTTGTGCGCTTCCTTGATGACGGCAACAGGCGCGATGGTCTTCTGCGTCTGCTGCTTTTGTTTTCCGGCGCGCAACCGCAATGCGTTGCTGACGACCACGATGGACGACAGCGACATTGAAAGCGCCGCCACCAGCGGGGTGACATAGCCGAAAATCGCGATCGGCACGGCTATGATATTATAGCCGATGGAAAGCGCAAAGTTCTGGCTGATCAACCGGCCCGCTTCCTTTGATACGGCGAAGGCAAGCGGCACTGCCGACAGGCTTTCACGCAGGAAGACGAAATCGGCTGCATTGCGGCCAATATCGGCTGCCGTCGCGGGCGCCATGGAAACATGGGCCGCGACGAGGGCGGGGGCGTCGTTCAACCCATCGCCAACCATCAGCACCTTGCTGCCTTCGGCTGACAGTTTCTGCACCAGTTCCGACTTGTCGGCAGGCAGCACTTCCGCCCGGAAATCATTGACGCCGAGATAACCGGCAAGCCTCTCGACGGCAGGCAGGCGGTCGCCGGAAATGATGCCAAGCTTCAGCCCGTTGCGCTTCAGTGTGGCGATGGCCCCCGCAGCGTCCTCGCGCGGGCTGTCTTCAAAGCGGAAGGTTTCAACCAGCTTGCCATCGATGGAAAGACAGGTCTCGGGGCCATCGGCATGAACCATCGTGGCGCTGTCGTCCGCCCAGTCGCGCTTGCCAAGCCGATAGATGGAACCGTTCAGTTCTGCTTCGATGCCTGCGCCCGGCACTTCCTCGATGCGGGTAAAGGCGGTCATCGGCTTTGCGCCCGAGAACAGCGCCAGCGCCCGCGACAGCGGATGGCGCGAATAAAGCGACAACTCGGCTGCGATCTCCAGATTATGGAGATCGATTGCGTCTGCATCGATCAGCCTCGGCTGGCCGAGCGTCAAAGTGCCGGTCTTGTCGAAAATGGCAGTGTCCACCTCGGCCATCCGCTCCATGGCGGAGCCGTCCTTGATCATGATGCCGTTTTCAAACAGGCGCCGCGCCGCAACTACCTGCACAATCGGCACCGCAAGGGCGAGCGCGCAAGGGCAGGTGATGATGAGGGTGCAGATCGCGATATAGATCGAGCGATACCAGTCCCCGCCGGTGTAGAACATCCAGCCGACGAAGGCGAGGAAGGCGATGGTGTGGACCATCGGCACATAGAGTTCGGAAGCGCGGTCGGCAAGACGACGGTAATAGGCGCGTCCGCCTTCTGCGACGTCCATCAGCCGCACCATTTCAGCGAGGAAGGAATCCTTTGCTTCCGCCGTCGCCCGAATGACGAGCGGCGTGGAAAGGTTGAGCGTGCCCGCGCGAATGTCGGAGCCCGGACCGACAGGCACGGCATCGCTTTCACCCGATGCAATGGCGCAATCGAGTTCCGAACGGCCTTCCTCTACCTTTGCATCAACGGGTACGCGCTCACCTGCTGCAAGGATGATGCGCATGCCGGGGCGGATTTCGTTGACCGGCAGGTAATTGCGTTGGTTATCATCGCCGATCACCACCGCGCCGCGGGAGCCAAGCTGCGCCAGACCTCGGACTGCGGAACGGGCGCGGGCGCGCATCATGTAGTCGAGCGTGCGGCCGATCAGCAGGAAGAACAGCAAGGTCACCGATGCATCGAAATAGGCATGCTGGCCATGATGCAGGGTTTCATAGACACTCATGCCAAAGGCAAGCGTGATGGCAAGCGCAATCGGCACATCCATGTTGACGCGCTGCGCACGCAGCGCATTCCATGCGGAAACATAGAAAATCCGGCCCGAATAGATCAGCGTCGGCAGGGCGATGAGGCCGGAAATCCAGTGGAACATATCGCGTGTCGCCGCATCCGCGCCCGACCAGACGGCGACCGACAAAAGCATCACATTGCTGGAAGCAAAGGCCGCGACGCCAAGCGCGATCAGAAGCCGCGTGAAGGTCGGGTCTTTCTCCTGCGCCATGTCGAAGATATGCGCTTCGTAACCGAGCCTGCGAAGCGGATCGACCACATCGGGCGGCGTCTCGCCATCCTTCCAGCGCACGGTCACACGGCGGCCGGTGAGGTTGACGCGGACATAGGCAACCCCTGTGATCTTGCCGAGCGTCTCTTCGATATTCTTGATGCACAGGCCGCAATGAACGCCGGGAACCGACAGGTCGAGCTGGCGAAAACCGTCTCCAAGCGCGCGGCTTGCGACCTGCATTTCATCTGCCGAGACGGCCTGAACGACGGTCGCTATCTGTGCATTCTCGACGCAGCAGCTCATAGCATTCTCCCATCCTTCACCAGAACGCGGATGATATGGCGATAAGGGTCTTCAAGACCCGCATCTGCATTCACTTCCATGATCCACGCGCCCTCGCCAAGTTCCAGCGGTGCGGTCAGCATTCCGGGCTCGCGGACGCTCAGCGTGACCTTGGTATCGTTCACGTCACCGACCGGACGCTTGAACTCCACCGTACCGCCGGTCATGGCGACGGCCTTTCCTTCATGGTCGGCGAGCCGCCAGGTGAAGATGCCGTTCTCATAAGCCGGCTTCGACTGCCAATTCAGCGCAGCCTGTTCCTTGCCGGTCTGGGCCTTGTCATTGAATTCCTGGCTGGCGACATAGGTGTTCTGCACCACCAGCCCGCTCCAGCTATGGATCGCGTTATAGGCCATGGTCAGGTTGACGGCGATAATGACGCCGAAGAAAGCGACCATGATGCCCAGCATGTGCCAGCCGGTGAACGTGCCTGCGGTTTTCGACTTGATCGACATTATCTGCCCTCCGGTGCCATGAAAGTTGCCTTGTAGCGTGCGTGTTCCGCGCCGTCCGCGTCACGCACTTCGATTTCATAGTCCTGGCGATGTTCGGTAATCGCATCATGCGGCATGGTGACGAACACGCGCAATGTCTTCAGGCGGTCCGGCTCCACCGGCACGTCGTAATTGCCATCCGCATCGGCGGTTTCGTCCTGAACGGTCAGCGTTGCGCCCGGCAGGCCCTCGATGGAAAGGCGGAAGGTGCGCGGCGTCGGGATCATGTTGAGCAGCTTGACCGTGTAACCGTTGCGGATCGAACCGTCCGACAGAAGCACATATTGCGGGTTGCGGTCATGCAGCACGTTGATACCGATGCGCTGGCGCGTCGACAGCGAGATGACGAGCGTCAGGCCGATCAGCGCCCATACGGCGAAGTAGAACATGCTGCGCGGGCGCAGCACCTTCTTCCATGACAGGTTCTGCACCTTGTCCGAGAAGCTGTTCTGCGCCTTGTAGACGCGGGCGGGATCGATCGGCGCCGTGCCGTTATTGGTCGCGAGCGCCATGTTGGCGTTGTAATCGGCCAGCGTCGCATAGGAGATGAGGCCGCGCGGCTTGTCGATCTTGTCCATGACCGTATTGCAGGCATCGATGCACAGCGCGCAGGTGATGCATTCGAGCTGCTGCCCGTCGCGAATGTCGATACCCATCGGGCAGGCGGCCACGCAGGCATTGCAATCCACGCAATCGCCCACGGTTTCACCAGCGGCAATCGCCTTCTTGGAATGGCGGGAGCGCGGCTCGCCGCGCCAGTCATTATAGGTGACGGTGAGCGAATTTTCGTCCAGCATTGCGGCCTGAATTCGCGGCCACGGGCACATATAGGTGCAGACCTGCTCGCGCATCAGCCCGCCGAAAACATAGGTGGTGCCGGTGAGGATGGCGACGGTGAAATAGGCGACCGGCGCTGCCTGACCGGTCACGAAATCCATGAGCAGTTGCGGCGCGTCGGCGAAATAGAAAATCCATGCGCCGCCGGTCAGCACGCCGATCAGCAACCAGATGGAATGTTTGCTCACGCGCTTCCACAGCTTGTCGAAGGTCCATGGCGCCTTGTCGAGCTTCATGCGCGCATTGCGATCGCCTTCGATGGCGCGTTCGACGACGAGATAAAGATCGACCCAGACGGTCTGCGGGCAGGTATAGCCGCACCAGGCGCGTCCCGCGACGGAGGTCACGAGAAACAGACCAAGGCCCGCCATGATGAGCAGGCCCGCGACGTAGTAGAATTCCTGCGGCCAGATTTCGATGAAGAAGAAATAGAAGCGCCGATTGGCAAGATCGATCAGGACCGCCTGATCCGGCGCATAGGGGCCGCGATCCCAGCGCAGCCATGGCGTCAGATAGTAGATGCCGAGCGTAATGAGCATGACAATCCACTTGAAGCGCCGGAACTCGCCCTGCACGCGCTTCGGAAAAATCTTCACCCGCGCCGCATAAAGCGATTGGCGGGTTTTGGGGGAGTTGACTGCCTGAACGTCAATGCGTTCGACATCGTCTGACATTTTTTTGCTCCTGCCGCACTGGGCCTTCGGCAAGCTCAGAGGCTAAAGGGGAGTAGGGGAATAGGGGAGTAAGGGAGCATGAGAAGAGGGAGTGTCGTTTCGGACGTTCAAAACCAAAACATACTCCCCTATTCCCCTACTGCCTTACTCCCGTCTCTTCATTCGCCGCCGCCCAAGGAATGGACGAAGATGGCAAGCTGCTTGACGGTTGCGTCTCCGAGGCGTGTTTCCCATGCGGGCATGACGCCGTGCTTGGGATGTGAGACCTGACGCACGATGGCGTCCTCGCCGGAGCCGTAGAACCAGATGGCGTCCGTCAGGTCCGGTGCACCGAACTCGCGCAGACCCTTGGCATCCGCGCCATGGCAGACGGCGCAGTTCTCTGCGAAAACCTTCTTGCCTTCCGGCACCATGGCGGGGTTGTGCGGCGTGCCGGAGAGGCTCACCACATAGGCGGCGACATCGCGGATCTGCTGCGGTTCCAGAACGTCGACAAAGGCGGGCATTTCGGAAATCCGGGTGTCGGCATCGTCCTTGGAGCGCACGCCATGACGGATGGTCGTCAGGATGTCGTCGATCGAACCGCCCCACAGCCAGTCGTCATCATTGAGGTTGGGATAGCCGGGCGCACCTTGCGCGCCAGAGCCGTGGCACTGCACGCAATTGACGCGGAAGGCGGCAGCGCCACCGGCAATCGCATATTGGCGCAGGTTTTCATCCGCCAGAATTTCGTGGACGTCCTTGGCCTTGATCTGGTCGATGATGCCCTGCCGCTCGCTGTCGATGCGTGCGGTTTCTTCCCAGAAAGCGCCGCGGCTCGACCAGCCGAGCATGCCGCCGGTGGAACTTGAGATCAGCGGCCAGGCCGGATAGGCGATCACATAGGCAAGCGCCCAGAAGATCGTCGCGTAGAATGTCCACAGCCACCAGCGGGGCATAGGATTGTCGAGTTCCTTGATGCCGTCCCATTCGTGGCCGGTGGTCGCTACGCCGGTTACTTCGTCGATTTGCTTGTCAGTCATTTGCGTCATCCTTGAAAGGAATGTCCTTCGCGTGGTCGGCTATCTGCTTGCTGCCTGGCCGGAAGGCGTAGAGAACGACGAAGAGAAAAAAGAGCGCCATGCCGAGCAGACCCCAGCTATCGGCGAAAGTGCGCATGGTGTTGTAATCCATCGCTAAATCTCCGCTTTATCTCGCTTTGGGGGACTGGTCGTAGGTCGAGAAATCGACGAGCGTTCCGAGCATCTGGAGATAGGCGATGAGCGCGTCCATCTCCGAGATCATCTGCGGGTTGCCGTCGAAATCGCCGACCTTGGCCTTGGGATAGCGTGCCTCGACGCCGGTCGTGTCGGCATCCGGCGTGGCCTGTGCCTTCAGATCGTCAAGCGCGTTGTCGATCATTTCCTGGCTGTAGGGTACGCCGACCGCCGCATTGGCTTTCAGATTGGCCGCAATGTTGGAAGCCTCCAGCGGACGGTCCTTCAGGAACGCATAGCTTGGCATGACCGATTCCGGCACCACGTCGCGCGGACGGACAAGGTGCTGCACGTGCCACTCGTTCGAATAGCGGCCGCCGACGCGGGCGAGGTCAGGCCCCGTGCGCTTGGAGCCCCACTGGAACGAATGGTCGTACATGGATTCCGCAGCCAGGCTGTAATGGCCGTAACGTTCCACTTCATCGCGGAACGGGCGGATCATCTGGCTGTGGCAGAGATAGCAGCCCTCACGCACATAGACGTCGCGGCCCGCGAGTTCCAGCGGCGAGTAGGGGCGCATGCCCTCCACCTTCTCGATGGTGTTCTCGAGATAGAAGAGCGGTGCGATTTCAACGATGCCGCCGACCGTGACCACGGCGAGCGATGCGATCAGCAGCAGCGTTGCGTTTTTCTCCAGCTTGGAGTGGTTCTTTAGTATCGACATAAATCACACGCTCCTTATTCGGCAGGCTGCATGGTCGCACCGGCTACAGTCCGGGTGCCGCCCATCGGGGCTTCGTTGCGCAGATTGCCGCGAATGGTCTGATAGACGTTCCAGGCCATCACGAAGCCACCGGCGAGGTAGAGCACGCCGCCAAGCGTACGGATGACATAGTAGGGGAACATGGCGAGCACGGTTTCCGCGAAGGAATAGACGAGGAAGCCCTGATCGTCGTATTCGCGCCACATCAGGCCCTGCTGGATACCGGCAACCCACATGGCAGCCGCGTAGAGAACGATGCCGAGCGTCGCCAGCCAGAAGTGCCAGTTGACCATGCGGATCGAATAGAGCCGCTGGCGGTTCCACAGCTTCGGTGCGAGATAATAGACGGCGGCGAACGAGATCATGCCGTTCCAGCCAAGCGCGCCCGCATGAACGTGACCGATGGTCCAGTCCGTATAGTGCGACAGCGAGTTGACGGCCTTGATCGACAGCATCGGGCCTTCAAAGGTCGCCATGCCGTAGAAGGCGATGGCGGCAACCATCAGGCGGATGATCGGATCGGTGCGGACCTTGTCCCATGCGCCCGAAAGCGTCATCAGGCCGTTGATCATGCCACCCCAGGACGGCATCCACAGCATGATGGAGAAGACCATGCCGAGCGTCTGCGCCCAGTCGGGAACGGCGGTGTAGTGCAGATGGTGCGGCCCGGCCCAGATATAGAGGAAGATGATCGACCAGAAGTGCACGATCGACAGGCGGTAGGAATAGATCGGACGCTCTGCCTGCTTCGGCACGAAATAATACATCATTGCCAGGAACGGCACGGTGAGGAAGAAGGCGACGGCGTTGTGCCCATACCACCACTGCGTCACCGCATCCTGCACGCCCGCGAAGGCGGAATAGCTCTTCACGCCGAGGAACGAGACAGGGATCGCCAGATTGTTGACGATATGCAGCATGGCGATGGTGATGATGAAGGACAGGTAGAACCAGTTCGCCACATAGATATGCGGCTCCTTGCGCTTCAGGATCGTGCCGAGGAAGACGACCAGATAGGCGACCCAGACGATGGTGAGCCAGATGTCGACATACCATTCCGGTTCCGCATATTCACGGCTCTGCGTGATGCCGAGCAGATAGCCGGTCGCGGCCATCACGATGAAAAGCTGGTAGCCCCAGAACACGAACCATGCCAGATCGCCGCCGATGAGGCGGGCGCGACAGGTACGCTGCACGACATAGAAGGACGATGCAATCAGCGCATTGCCGCCGAACGCGAAAATCACCGCAGATGTGTGCAGCGGGCGCAGGCGGCCGAAGTTCAGATAGGGTTCCAGATTGAGATCGGGAAAGGCGAGCTGCGCGGCGATGACGACGCCGACCAGAAAACCGGTCACGCCCCAGAAAACCGTTGCGATGACGCCGTAGCGGATTGGGCCGTCCATATAGGCGGACTGGTCGACCTTTTTGGGCGTCAGGCCGTAATTGGCATTCCGCATCAGAAGAATGGTGAAGATGGCCAGTGTAGCGAACAGAATCCACATATGGGTTCTGAACAGCTCATCATGGGAAAATCCGGCCAGAAGCACAGCAAAAAGTGCCCCCAGACCGGAAAGGACTGTTCCAGCGGCGTAGTTCATGAAATCCCCTCGCAGCGCATGACAAGAGCCGCCTCGGATGAGGCAGCAATAGCGATAGGTTCGCTATCTGCGCTCGGGGAGCAGGTGTCATTGATCTAAATCAAAGACACGGGCTCAAACGCCTGAAAGCAGGGGAATGAGCCTTGTTCGATGCGCGCCGTGGTTCCGTTTCAGATGGCCGTCATCCGACGATGGTGCCCGGCACGATGATCGACGCGCTTAAGCCCCCTTGCGGGCGGTTTTGCAGCTGCAATTCCCCGCCCATACGCTCCACCGCCATTTTCACGATGGGAAGCCCAAGGCCGCTGCCGGTTTCATTGCGATTAGCGCCGCGGAAGAAGCGCTCGGTCACGTGCGGCATTTCGCTTTCGGGAATGCCGGGCCCGTCATCCTCGACGACCAGCTTGAGCTTGTCGGCTGAGGCTTCAAGGCGGCAGCGCACGGTGCCGTTGCCCGGCGAGTGGTTGACGGCGTTTTCGATCAGGTTGCGCGCGGCAAGCGTGAAGAGGTGCGGGAAGGGCATCTGTACCAGCGGCATGTTGCCCGGCAGCTCGATGGAAACGCCGCGCTGCGCCGCAAGCATCCGCATGTCGGTGGACACCGCAACGAGAAGCTGGCACGCCGGTTCGCATGCCGGTGCTTCAATGTCGTCTCCGGTTTCGAGTGCGGCGAGGTCCAGAAGCTGATTGGTGAGACGGGTGGTGCGGTCGACCCCCGCCGCGATCTGGCGCACCGCATTGACGCGCATTGTTTCGTCCTTTGCGCTTTCGGCAATCTGCGCCTGCGTCTTCAATCCGGCGAGCGGCGTCTTCAGTTCATGCGCGGCAAAGATCGCGAAATTGCGCTCACGCTCGCGCGCCTCCTCGACGCGTTGGAAAAGCCCGTTCAGCGCGGTGACGGCAGGCGCAATCTCCTTGGGCAGGTTGTGTTCGGGCAGTGGCCGCAAATCCTGCGCCTGGCGCTTTGAAAGCACGGATGCAAGACGGCTCAGCGGATTGAGACCGCGCCGTACGCACAGCCAGATCATGAGCGCCAGAACGGGCAGCATCAACAGCGCGGGCAGCACAAGCCCGGTCACGACATTCTGCACCAGCCTTTCGCGAACGCTCAGGCTGTCGCCGACCATGACGCGCAGGCCGAGCTGGGTATTTTCCACCGCGAACACGCGCCAGCGGTCGCCCGCAACTTCCGTATCCGAAAAGCCGTTCGCGATATTAGTGAGCCGCACGCCGGGCGCGCTTTCGGAACGTCCCACAAGCTTGCCGTCGAGAGCCCATATCTGGCAGAAAAGCTGCCGGTCATAGAGCGGAAAATCGGGCATCGGCTTCAACGACAATTGCCCGCCATCTCCATCCGGGCCAACCGCGACCCGATGGTCTGTCAGAAGCGAGTTGACCATCCGCGCGGCTTCCATCAGGCGCGCATCGAGCACTTTTTCAAGCTGTGACTGGGTGCTGATATGGATCCACACGACCGCGAAAAGCCAGACGACGCAGGTGACGCCGATCAGGATGCCGGTGAGACGGCTGCGAATGGAATTCATGTCCTTGCTCCCGCCAGCCGGTAACCGACCCCGCGCACGGTTTCGATATAATCGGAGCCAAGCTTGGAGCGCAGGTGGTGGATATGCACTTCCACCGCGTTGCTCTCCACTTCCTCCTGCCAGCCGTAAAGCGCTTCCTCCAGCGAGGATTTGGAGAAGGTGGCGGCGGGCCGCTCCATCAAGGTGCGCAGGATCGAGAATTCGCGCCGGGTCAGCCGCACGGGTTCGCCGTGGAAGCGCACCGACATCTCCGCCGGGTCCAGTTCCACGCCGCGCCATTCAAGCAGGGCATTGGCGCGTCCTGCGCCGCGCCGGGCGACGGCGCGCACGCGGGCCGCAAGCTCATGCAGGTCGAAGGGTTTGCCGACATAATCGTCCGCACCGGCATCGAGCCCCGCAATGCGCTCGGGCACCTGATCGCGCGCGGTCAGCAGCAGAACCGGCGTCTCGTCGCGTCCGCGCCGCATGGATTTCAGAATATCGAGGCCCGAGCCATCGGGCAGCATCAGGTCGAGCACCACCGCGTTATAGTTCTGCGCGGCAAGCGCTGCTTCCGCGTCGCAGCAGTTCGACACGGCATCTACGGTGAAGCCAGCAAGCCCAAGCCCTACAGTCAGTCCGTCGAGAAGGATCGTGTCGTCTTCCACCACGAGTATGCGCATGAGTTCCTGTTTCTGCCTTTATTGGTGTTTAACCCCGCACGGGCTTTTCCCTGCGCCAGCTTAAGGCTGCCTTAAGGTGGCGGGGACATTCGCCATTTGCAACATGATCAATTTGTCCGAATCGAATTATGCGGAAAATCGTAATGCGTCTCCTTGCGGGCCTCGCCAGCTTGTTCATCGGTTTGTTCCTCGCACTCGCCCCGGCCTCGGCGGCAAACCCGCTGCCGGTCGATCAGGCATTCCGCCTGAGCGTATTGAAGGACACGGATGGCCGGCTGGTACTCAACTGGCGGATCGCGGACGGTTATTATCTTTATCGCGACCATATAGCGGCGAAGGACGGGCAGGGAAATCCGCTTGCCGTCGACACGCAGCCCGGACAGCCCAAGGACGACCCGAATTTCGGGCGGCTTGAAGTCTATTACACCCACGCCACGGCAAGCGTGAAGGCGGATACAGAGCCGCTGGAACTCACCTATCAGGGCTGTCAGGAAGACGGCATCTGCTACCGCCCGGAAACCAGGACGGTCGATCCGGTCACGCTCGCAGTTTCGAGCGAGAAGGGCCAAAAGGCCAAGCTGCTGGCGCAGACGCCGACCTTCACACCGACCTTCACACCGGCTGCGGTGCCAGCCGCTCCACCAAAGGCGGCATTTGCCCTTGCACCCGAAAAGGGCATGGTCGAGGGGCTGGTGGATCGTGGCGGCACCGGGCTGGTGATCGCGGCATTTCTGGCTTTCGGCGTGCTGCTTGCTTTCACCCCTTGCGTCTTTCCCATCTACCCCATCCTTGCCGGAACGCTGGCGCGTGAAGGGGAGAAGCTGACCGCAAAACGCGGCTTCGTGCTTTCCGCCACCTATGTCGTCAGCCTGGCGCTGGGTTTTGCCGTGGTCGGCGCAATCGCAGGCTGGTCGGGACAGAACCTGCAGATGGTGCTGCAATCGAAATGGACGGCACTCGTGCTGGCAGGATTATTCGTGCTGCTCGCGCTCTCCATGTTCGGCCTCTTCCAGATACAGCTTCCCAATTCATGGGTCAGCGCGATTTCGTCGCGGACTGGTCCCCATGGCCAGCAGCGGACAGGCTCGAAGCGGTCGGCTGCCATTCTCGGCTTTTCGTCCGTGCTGATCGTCGGCCCTTGCGTTACGGCGCCACTTGCAGGCGCGCTTATCTATATCGCGCAGACTGCCAATGTCGCGCTTGGCGCTTCCGCGCTCTTTGCGCTCGGCATCGGCAAGGGATTGCCGCTCATTGCCTTCGCCACGCTTGGCGCTGGCACGCTTCCGCGCGCAGGCGCATGGATGGAAACGGTAAAGCAGATCTTCGGCTTCGGTTTTCTCGCGACCGCGATCTTCATGGCGGCTCCCCTTCTGCCGCCGGGTGTCGATATGGTGCTGTGGGCGCTCCTGCTTTTCGGGACCGCAAGTTTCGCATTCCTCAAAATTCCGGGACGCAGCGTTGTCGCCCGCACCATCGGCACGGCGGCATTCGTCTACGGCGTCATTTTGATGCTCGGCGTGGCTTCGGGCGGAAAAGACCCGTTGCAACCGCTGGCCGCATTCGGTAACCGTGGCGGCAACCAGAATCTGGCCGCGCTGCAATTTGCGCCGGTCGAGACTGTTTCTTCCCTTCAGGAGAAACTTGGCGAGGCGCGCGGCGACAAGCCGACGCTTGTCTATTTCACGGCGGACTGGTGCGTAAGCTGTTCCACCGTGGAGCGCCGGGTTTTGCCCGACGCTGGCGTGAAGAAGGCGCTGGAAGGTTACCAGCTTGTCAAGGCGGATATTTCCGAGCTCACAGCGGGCAATGCCGACCTGATGGCAAAGCTCGGCGTGGCCGGGCCGCCGACGATGATCTTCTTCAATCGCATCAGCAAGGAACCGGAGGGAACCAGACTGGTGGGCGATATCACGACCGCTTCCATCGAACGTTCGGTCGGTCTTGTGAGCGCTGACTAGAGCATTTCCAGCAAAAGTGCGAAGCGGTTTTGCGTTGGATAATGCGTAAAGACAAAGAGATAGAGCATTTCCAATAGTTCTGGAGAATGCTCCGGCGACAAAGGATGTAAGGATTTCAAGATGGCCCGGGGGCAAGAGAATTGACTGTATCGATTCACAAACAGAACGCGCGGAAATCACTGCTGCGGATGGCCGTGGTGGCCTGTCTGCCTTTTGTTGCCGCGGCATGCACGACCGCATCTGCGGAGCGGCCCATCGCCGTCACCATGCCGCAGCCGGTGGCCTTCAGGCCCGAGCCTGTTGCAGCCGAACCCGTGAGCCAGCCTGCGCCGGAAATGCAGACGGCGAAGAGTGAATATGAGACCATGTATGGCGCGGTGAACGACCGCGGCAATCTCATTCCCGCACTTGATGTCAGTAAGATCGCGGATCGCAATCTGCGTCGGGAAGTTGACTATGCCACGAACGAGCCGGTGGGCACGATCGTGGTTGATCCCTATGCGCGCTATCTCTATCTCGTGCAGCCGGGCGGCAAGGCAATCCGTTATTCGGTGGGGGTCGGTCGCGCCGGACTGACCTTCTCAGGCGATGCCAAGGTTGCCTACAAGTCGCAATGGCCGCGCTGGACGCCGACAGCCAACATGATCAAACGCAATCCGGAGCATTACGCAAAATACGCCAATGGCCTCGAAGGTGGCATCCGCAACCCGCTCGGTGCCCGTGCGCTCTATCTCTATCGCGATGGCAAGGACACGCTTTACCGCATTCACGGCACCAACGAGCCATGGTCCGTCGGCAAGGCTGCGTCGTCCGGCTGCATCCGCCTCTACAATCAGGACATACTCGATCTCTACAAGCGCGCCAGCGCCGGTGCGCGTGTCGTGGTGTTGGATAAATCCCAGTCTGAAGCAAAGTCGGGCAAAGGAGCAAGCTCATGATGAATCGTCGTCAGATACTGGCCGCAACGGCGGCGGGCGCCGCAACGATAGCGATTTCGGGCGGCGAGAGCCTCGCCCAGCGTGTTCCGACGGTTGCGGAAGTACTCTACGACAAGGAAATCCCGGTTCTGGGCAATCCTAACGGCAATGTCACCATTGTCGAATATTTCGATTACCAGTGCCCTTACTGCAAGAAGGGGCATGCCGAACTGATGCGCGTGGTCAGGAATGACGGCAATGTGCGCCTTGTCATGAAGGACTGGATCATCTTCGGCGACACGTCCGCCTATGCCGCGCGCCTCGTTCTGGCGGCGGAAAAATCCGGCAACTATGTAAAGGCGATGGAAGCGTTGATGGCGACGCCCGGTCGCCTTACGCCGGAACAGGTGGATGCGGCGCTGAAAAAGGGCGGACTCGATCCGGCGAAGCTCAATGCGGCCTATAAGGCTGATTCCAAGCGCATCAATGCCATTCTTGAGCGCAATATGGATCAGGGCGAAGCCTTCAATTTCGGTGGCACGCCTTCCTTCGTCATCGGCACCAAGCTCTATGGCGGAGTGATGAAGGAGCCGGAGCTGATCGAGGCGATCAAGGAAGCGCGAAAGTCTTGAACGGACACCGATGATGAAAGGGCGGAGTTGAAAGCTCCGCCCTTTCTGATTCAAAACGGATAATGCTGCGGGCCCTCGATGGTGATCCAGCGCAGGTCGGTAAATTCGTTGATGACGGCCTTTCCGCCGAAACGGCCATAGCCGGAAGATTTCACGCCGCCGAAGGGCATCTGCGCTTCGTCTGCGACCGTCGGGCCATTGATGTGGCAGATGCCGGTCGCAAGCTTTTTTGAAAGCGCCAGCGCCCTTTTCACATCCTGGCTGAAGATCGCGGATGAAAGGCCATATTCGGTGTCGTTGGCCACGCGGATCGCCTCTTCGGCATCCCTGACGCGGATGATAGGTTTCACCGGCCCGAAGGATTCCTGCGTGTAAATGTTCATGTCGGACGTCACGTGATCGATGACCGTCGCCTCAACGATGGAGCCTTCACGCTTGCCGCCCGCCAGAACCTTGCCGCCTTTCGACACGGCATCCTGGATGAGCGCATCCATGCGCTCGGCGGATTTGAGATCGACCAGCGAACCGAGCACGACATTGCCGCGCGGATCGCCAGCGGGTAGTGATCTTGCCTTGGCGGCAAGTTTTTCCGCAAAGACATCCGCCACCTTCTCATGCACGATAAAGCGTTCCGTGGACATGCAGATCTGTCCCTGATTCATGAAAGCGCCAAAAGCTGCCGCATCGACCGCCTGATCGAGATCGGCATCCTCCAGCACGATGAAGGGCGCCTTGCCCCCCAGTTCCAGCAGCACGGGCTTCAGATGCTCCGCGGCCTGTTTGGCGATGATCTTGCCGACATGGGTGGAGCCGGTGAAGTTGATGCGGCGGATGGACGGATGAGCAACAAGGGCCGCCACAATTTCCGGCGCGTCCTCAGGGGCATTGGAAATCACATTGACCACACCGGCGGGGAAGCCAGCATCGTTGAGTGTCTTGACGATCAGGTGATGAACGCCGGGGCAGGATTCGGACGACCGCAGGATAACCGTGTTGCCGCAGGCGAGGGCGGCTGCAACGGCGCGCACGCCCAGAATGACCGGCGCATTCCATGGCGCCATGCCAAGCACCACGCCAACCGGCTGGCGCACTGCCATGGAAACGATGCCGGGCTTGTCCGAAGGGATGATCTCGCCGGTGATCTGCGTGGTGAGCGCTGCCGCTTCGCGCAGCACACCGGCGCCGAGATGGACGTTGAAGCCCGACCAAGGCGCGGTTGCGCCGGTTTCTTCCAACATGAGGCGGATGAATTCATCGGCGCGGCTTTCCATCAGGTCAGCCGCCTTGTTCAGCAGTGCACGACGCTCGCCCGGCCCGGTTTCCGACCAGCTTTCAAAGGCTTTCGCGGCAGATTTCGCAACCGCGTCGACATCGGCAAGGCTGGCCGCAGGCGCTGTAGTGGCGACCTTTCCGGTGACGGGGTCCTTGCGGTCGAATGTCTTGCCGGAAGCGGATGGTGTTTCCTTGCCATCGATGATGAAGCCGATTGTCGTCATGGTCTTCTCCCTGTTTACCTTTCATATCATGGTATAAAAGCTGGAAGCTTGCATGTTCCTTATTTGTGAACAGACTGTGCAACGGCGCCGTTTCGAATTTGAAAGCAAGCAGCGGAGTGTAGCTTCGACGCGGTGGCATTAGCCTTCCTTCATGCTCATATTGAAGGAATACGGACATGAACCTTATGACCATGAAGACCCACGACCCCGATGAAAGCCGCTGGCAGAAGGTGCTCGACCGCGACAAGGCGTCGGACGGGGCATTTGTCTATGCTGTGCGCACCACCGGCGTCTATTGCCGCCCGTCCTGCCCGTCGCGGCGCGGAAAGCGCGAGAACGTGCAGTTCTTCGACGGTTGCGAGGATGCCGAACGCGCCGGGTTCCGGCCATGCATGCGCTGCAAGCCGCATCTGTCCGAAACGCTGGCGACGCAGAACAGCACCCGCTATGCCGAGATGGTGGCCTCTGCCTGCCGTTTCATCGAAACGGCGGAAGAAGTGCCATCCCTTGAAGAAATAGCGGCTTCGGTAAAGGCAAGCCCGGCCCATTTCCATCGCATATTCAAGGAGTTCACGGGACTGACCCCGAAAGCCTATGCGGATGCGCATCGCGCGAGGAAGATGCGGGCGGCGCTCGATGCGCCGGAAATCCGCGTAACCGACGCCATCTATGATGCCGGTTACAATTCCAGCAGCCGCTTCTATGAGGCTTCGGATGGGATTTTGGGAATGACTCCAAAGGCTTACAAGCAGGGCGGCAAGAATGCGGATATCCGTTTTGCCATCGGCCAGTCGACGCTGGGCGCGGTGCTGGTGGCGGCGAGCGACAAGGGCGTCTGCGCCATTTTGATGGGTGACGACCCGGAAGAACTGATCCGTGACCTGGAAAAGCGTTTTCCGCAGGCCAATCTCATCGGTGCGGACCGCGATTTCGAGGATATGGTCGCCGAGGTGGTCGGTTTCGTCGAAGCGCCGCGCATCGGGCTCGACCTGCCGCTTGATCTGCAGGGAACCGCGTTCCAGCAACGCGTCTGGCAGGCTTTGCGAGAAATTCCGGTCGGTAAAACAGTAAGTTATACAGAAATTGCCGAGCGCATCGGCGCACCGAAATCGGTGCGTGCGGTGGCGCAGGCCTGCGCGGCGAACAAGATCGCGGTCGCGGTTCCGTGCCACCGCGTGGTGCGCAACGATGGCGGCCTTTCCGGCTATCGCTGGGGTGTCGAGCGCAAGCGCGATCTCCTGAAGCGGGAGGGCCAGGCATGAATAAAAATGAACCCATGCAGGGCCAGAATATTCCCGCCTATGACTGGCAAAAAATCGGCGCCGAACTCGACCAGTTCGGTGCCACAATTCTCGAAAACATAATTTCGCCACAGGATTGCCACGAGATTGCCGCAGGTTATCACACCTTGGCCGCATTTCGAACGGTGATTTCGATGCGAAAACACGGTTTTGGGCGCGGAGAATACAAATATTACGCAAATCCCATTCCTGCCTTAATTTGGAATCTGCGCCAGAAGCTCTATTTTCAGTTGGCTCCCATCGCCAATCGGTGGAGCGAAAGACTGGGATCGGATGTCCGGTTTCCGCCCACCCATGATGCCTTCCTGGAGCGGTGCCACGCGGCAGGGCAGACGCGTCCCACACCGCTCATCCTGCAATATGTCGAGGGCGACTATAATTGCCTGCATCAGGATATTTACGGCGATATCGCCTTTCCGTTGCAGGTGGCGATTTTGCTGTCCGAGCCGGAGAAGGATTTTACGGGCGGTGAATTCGTCCTGACCGAACAGCGCCCGCGCATGCAGAGCCGGGCCGAGGTCGTTCCGCTCCGGCAGGGCGACGGCGTGGTCTTCGCGGTCAATGACCGTCCGATGCAGGGGACGCGCGGCGATTATCGCGTCAAGATGCGGCATGGCGTCAGCCGCATCCGTTCCGGCAAGCGGCATACGCTGGGCATAATCTTTCACGATTCCAGATAGAGGTTGAAACCGGCGTTTCGATCGCCTTTGATCGCGGCTGGAGCATGATTCCGAAAAGTGGGAAACGGTTTTCGGATAAAAACATGCTCAAACAAAAAGTTTGGAGCGGGATAATGGTTCAACTTGAAAACACCACGCTCTGAGCGATCAAAGGAGTCGGATATGAGCGTGACCATCTACGGTATCAAGAACTGCGACACCATGAAGAAGGCGCGCACCTGGCTTGAAGACCATGGCATCGACTTTGCGTTCCACGATTACAAGAAGGAAGGGCTGGACGGCGAAACGCTCGACCGCTTTCTGAAAAGCGTTCCGTGGGAGCAGCTGCTCAACCGCGCCGGAACGACGTTTCGCAAACTGCCGGAGGAAGAACGCCAGAACGTTGACGCGGGCAGGGCGCGGGCACTGATGCTGGCGCAGCCTTCCATGGTCAAGCGCCCGGTTCTCGACAGGGATGGAGAGCTGACGGTCGGTTTCAAGCCGGACCAGTACGAAAACTTCTTCAAGCCTTGAGGCGGGAAAATGCTGCCATAGATAGCTGCCGGTAAGCAGATGGAGAAATCGATGCGGCAGCGCGCCAAGAAGATCGTTCAGCAATGGTCTGCGAGCTGGCGCGATTCCCTGATCGCTTCCTTTGCAGGCGGCGTCGCATGGCTGATCTGCCAGCTGCTTCTGGACCAGCCGAAACCCGTTTTCGCCATGGTGACGGCGGTGATCTGTCTGGCGCCGAACCTGCCCAACCACGGCAAGCAGGCGATCGGCGTGGTCGTCGGCGTCACGACAGGCGTGCTGGTCGGGGAGCTTTCGCTGCTTTTGCCCGAAACTGTTCCGGTCTTCCACACCAGCATCGTGACTTTCGTTGCCATGGTGCTGGCAACCTCTTTCGGCATGGCGCCTGCAATCGCCATTCAGTCGGGCGTTTCGGCGATTCTGGTTCTCGCCATGGGGCCGCAGGTCGCGGGCGTGACGCGGCTGGTCGATGTTCTGGTCGGGGCGGGCGTGGGCTTGCTGTTCAGCCAGATTTTGATGACACCGAGCCCGTTGCTTCTGATCGACAAGGCTGCTCGGGGCCTGCTCGACCGGCTGGCAAAGGGCCTGAAACAATCGGCCGTGGCGCTGGAAAAGCAGGACCCGGTGCGGGCGCAAAGTGCGATCAACCAGTTTACCTCGGCCCACCGGGCGGTGATCGCATTGGGCGATGGCATCGCACTGGCCCGCAGCAATGCGCGCTGGTCGCTGCGCGGGCGGCTGGTGGCGCGCGAGGTCACGGAAATGGCGGGCCGTTATGATCGGCGCGGCATCCGACTTTACGCATCGGCGCTGCTGTTCGGTGAAGCGCTGGGCAATGCGCTGCGCAAGAAGGAGGCGCCGCCGCCGCCATGGCTGATGGAAGCCTTGCAGGTAGTCATTGCCAATTGCGAGTTGGAGGAAGGGCAGGAGCCGCGCCGGATTCCGTCCATGCCGAAGGATATTCCGTTCGGCTGGCGCGATTGCGCGCACCGGCTGTCGTCGGTTCAGGACACGCTTCTGCACTTCCTGCATTCGGATATTCCCGACAGCGTTCCGGTGCCTGCGCAGCGGCAAAAGGATGAAGCCGCGGCCTGAAGATTTTCAGAAAAGCAGCCGCACCTGATGTGCCAGTTCCTCAGCCGCCTGCCCTGCGAGCAGGGGATGGCTTTGCCAGTCGTCAACAGCCGCGCCCCGATAGGCCGCCTGCGCGAGCGCAAGGGCTGCTGCGGTTTCGGGGGAAACAAGGGGCAGCGCCCATTCGGCGGCGGCGTCCTTCGGCACGAAGGTTCCGGTTTCGAGCGTGTACCACATCCGCGCCAGCGTCAGCAGGACATTGCGCTCGTCGCCTGCAAGGTTGCCGATGAGGGCAGGCAGGGCATCGGCAATCGCCTGCCGCACATCTCCATGCGGCACGGATGGCAGAAGATGCTCACGCGTGGGGCCGACGAGGCTTATTGCTTCTTGGCCGGCTTGCGCGAGCACCAGTGTATATTCGGGGTCGTTATGGGCCTGCGGCACGATCCCGGCCTCGAATTCGTCACGCAGCCATTCTCCATAGATGAAGGCGCACCGCGCAGGATAGCGAGAAGCGGCGAGGTCCTGCCGCAGAAAGAGCATCACCTCCAGGCATCGGGGCATTCCCGGGACGACCGGGTGCCGGCCCGATATCTGCATGAGCCGATCAACGAGAAGCGCACTGGTTTCAGGTGCCGGATTCCGGTCGCAGACCGCCAGCAGGTCAACGTCGCTGTTGGGGCGAAGGCCTCCATTCACGGCGGAGCCATGCAGATATACGGCCTGCAAGGATGAGCCCAGGCATTCCTGCAGGACGATCAGGGCCTTTGCCGCTCCTTCGGGGATTGCTGCGTGATTTCTATCCATCCGGTGTTGATACTGTTCCCGGCGGACATATACAACGCTGCTGGCGACAGAAGGCCCTGCTTCTCAGGCCGCCGCAACTTCCCGCCGTTCCAGAATGCGGTCGATCAATCCCCATTCGAGACCCGCTTCCGCAGTCATGAAATTATCGCGGTCAAGCGCGCGTTCTACCTCTTCATAGGTGCGGCCGCAATGTTCGGCGTAAAGACGCGTCATCAGCCGCTTGGTCCGCTGGGCTTCCTCGGCATGGATGAAAATGTCCGATGCCTGCCCCTGAAAGCCGCCGGAAGGCTGGTGAACAAGCAGGTTCGCATTGGGAAGGGCGGCGCGATGGCCGGGCTCCCCCGCCATCAGCAGGAAGGAACCCATGGAACGGGCCGTCCCCATGCAGAGCGTGTGCACCGGCGCGCGGACATAGCGCATCGTGTCATAGATCGCGAGGCCGCTGGTCACGACGCCGCCCGGCGAATTGATATAGAGATTGATTGGCTGCTTGGAATTTTCCGCTTCCAGAAACAGCAATTGCGCGCAGATCAGCGCGGATACGGTGTCGTTCACTTCGCCATTGAGAAAGATGATCCGCTCGCGCAGCAGGCGCGAATAGATATCGAACGACCTTTCGCCGCGGCTCGACTGTTCAACGACCATAGGGACGAGTTGCATCGTTTCGCGCATGGCGAACTCCTCTCTTCCAAAATCAGGATGTGGATGCTTCAGGCGGCGCGCATGACCGGCATCCGGTTGCTGTTGGCTGCAACCGGTGCGGCATGTTTCACCCGCGCGTCGTTCAATTCTTGGATGACGCGCAGACAGGTGCCGCCGGAAATGCCCGGCACGATGCGGAACGTCACCATGCTTTCCAGAAAGGGCGGCTCGCTTTCCCGCATCCGGTAGCTGATCTCCTCGCCGGGCTTGCAGGACGCAGGTTCCGGATCGGCCAGTGCCTCGGATGGAAGCCAGCTTTCGCGAAATTCCGGAATGCTGATCGCGCGCCAGACTTTCTGCGGCGCGGCATCCAGCTCATATTCCAGCTCTATCGCTTTTTCGCGGTGTTCTTCCTGCCGGTCGGTCATTGGTCCATATCCTTCAGCAAGGTTTTGAGAGCGTCGATACGTTCCGGCCAGTAGGCGCGGTATTTGGCAAGCCAGTTGGCGATGAGGGTCAGTCCGTTCGGATCGACTTCATAATTGACGAAGCGCCCCTCACGTTCCTCACGCACCAGTCCCGCGCCGCGCAACACCGCCAGATGCTGCGACATGGCGGGCTGGCTGATCTCCATCCCTTCCCGCAGCGCGCTGGCATTCATGCTGCCGGATGCCAGCTTCTCGAAGATCATGCGACGGGTCGGATCGGCAAGCGCCCTGAAAACATCGTTGAATATATCGTTCTCATTCATGCCGTCACATAAGCACGCACTTATGCGATTCGCAAGGCCTTATTTGAATCAGAGGTATGATCAATCCGCCGAATGAAACTGCATGGTGAAGACATTCCCGCCGATACCCTCTGCCAGCGAGGGCGCAAGTTTCAGCGGCGTGCATTTTACAACCGCGTCGATAGCAGCGTTCACGAATGCCTTTTTCGCCTTGTCATCCCCCTGAACGTTGATCGCAGTGGGGCGGGGCGGCCCCATCAGGCTGCCGTTGCGCTTGAAGCTGAAGCTGAGGGTCACGGCCGAATTCTTGCTGCCCGTAGGCGCGGTCCAGCATGCGTTCAGCGCGCTGCCCACATCATCCATGGTCTTCAGTTCCTGTGCCTGAACGGCTCCTGCGGTGGCGAACGTCAAGGTCGCCCACAGACAGAATTTCGACCCGTTCATCCTGATCCTCCATCAAGAGAGTGCAATAGATCTATTGTAGTTCTGCTCCGGCAGAGTTCAAATCCAACTCTGTCGTCGGGTTTCGGAGATCGGGAGCGGTTTCAGTGTCAATCCGTGTGATCGATCCGATCAGAAAAATTCAATTGTCCTTGGATGAATGAAGCTTATTTTGCCGCCAATGACCGAGACCTCCCTGCAAATGACCAAGCCCGCATCTTCACACCATCGCACCGCCGTTCGCTATGCTTTCGGCGGTTTTCTTGCCATGGCTGCCGCCATGGGGATCGGGCGTTTCATCTATACGCCGATCCTGCCGGGGATGATGGCCGATATCGGCTTCACTGCCGCCGATGCGGGGTGCATCGCGTCGGCAAACTATATCGGCTATCTGCTGGGGGCGGTCGTGGCCGGTTATGGCTGGTCCGCGGGCATCGAACGGGCAAGCGTGATCGCGGGCCTGATAATCAGCGGTTTGCTCTGCGCAGCCATGGCGCTTTTTGACGGCGTCTGGCTGTTTTCCATCATCCGCTTTGCGGCCGGTTTCATCAGCGCGGTGACGATGATCCTGTGCACGGCAATCGTGCTCAGTCATGTCACGGCGGCGGAAAGGGCAGGGCTTGGAGCCCTGCATTTCGGCGGCGTCGGCAGTGGCATTGCGCTTTCTGCCGTTCTGGTGGCGCTGATCCGCCTTTCCGGGCTCGACTGGCGGGCCGACTGGATCGGCGCTGCCGTTCTCACCATTGTGATGGCCGTTCTGGTCGCGGCTTTCGTCCGGGAAGGTCCGGTCGGCGGAAACAGCGGCACGCGCGAACCGCCGCTCCCCAAAAGCCTCGCCTTCAATGCGCTGGCATTGGCCTATGGCATCTTCGGCTTCGGTTATGTGATCACGGCCACATTCCTCATTGCAATCGTGCGCGCGACCGATGGCGGTCCGCTGATGGAAGCGGCTGTGTGGGTGGTGACCGGCCTGATGGCAGCGCCCTCCATCTGGCTGTGGGCTCCCGCAGCCCGTAAGTTCGGTCTCTTCAACGCATTTGCCCTGACGGCCACCCTTGAGGCGGTGGGCGTCGCGGCCAGCGTGGTTCTGGCGCCGCCACTCGGTCCATTGGTGGGCGGTGCGCTTTTGGGCATGACCTTCATGGCATTGACGGCGTTTGGATTGCAGATTGCCCGCACGCTCGCCCCGTCTTCACCGAAACGCGCTCTGGCGCGGATGACGGTCTGCTTCAGCATCGGCCAGATCGTCGGCCCGCTGGTGGCAGGTTTCATGGCGCAGCGGTCCGGTTCGTTCACTTCGGCAAGTCTGGCCGCAGCGCTCTCGCTGGTGGTCGTCGCGGTGCTTGGCATCGTGGCAGGACGCGCCGCCCGGACAGCGGGTTGAAAACCTTACAGGAATTTAACTGGTAAACGCACAAGGACCGGCTTCTTATGAGGATAATTCCTCAGGAGTTGGATGTAACCCGGTGTTTGTGTCGTTTTTCCCTCGTCCGAAACTGTTCTTCTGGTCCGTCGTAATCTGGTGCCTGCTGGCGATAATCGGCTGGTACGAGGGAGGTGAACGGCTGGGCGCAGTGTTCGGCCTGCCGCCGCTGGCGCCCGACGCCGCGCCGATTATCGGTGCAAGCATCTTCTGGTCGGCGCCGTTTCTCTGGTTCTATATCTATTTCGCGGTGATGACATTCGCCTTCTATCTGTTCTGGGCGTGGTTTTCACCGCATCCCTGGCAGCGCTGGTCGATACTCGGATCGGCGCTGATCCTGTTCACCACCTATTTCGGCGTGCAGGTCAGCGTGGCGGTCAATGCCTGGTATGGGCCGTTCTACGACATGATACAGAAGGCGCTGACAACACCGGGCGCCGTCAGCGCGTCCGATTTCTACTGGGGGCTGGTCACTTTTGCCAAGATTGCCTTTATTGGCGTCACGGTCAGCGTTTTGAGCCTCTTCTTCGTCAGCCATTATATCTTCCGATGGCGCACGGCGATGAATGACTATTATGTCATGTACTGGCCGAAACTGCGTTCCATCGAAGGCGCTGCACAGCGTGTGCAGGAAGATACGATGCGCTTTTCAACGACGCTCGAACAGCTCGGTGTCAATTTGGTGAAAGCTATTCTGACGCTGATCGCCTTTCTGCCGGTCCTGTTCAGCTTTTCCGAGAAAATCACCGAGTTGCCGATTATCGGCACAATACCGCATGCGCTTGTATGGGCGGCTGTTTTCTGGGCTGCCTTCGGGACCGGTCTGCTGGCGCTGGTCGGCATCAAGCTGCCGGGACTGGAGTTCAACAACCAGCGCGTGGAAGCGGCTTACCGCAAGGAACTGGTCTATGGTGAAGATCATGACGATCGCGCCGGTCCAGTCACAATGGCCGAATTGTTCCGCAACGTCCGGCACAATTATTTCCGGCTCTATTTCCACTATGTATATTTCAACGTGGCCCGCATTTTCTATCTACAGGCCGACAATATTTTCGCGACCCTGATCCTCATACCGTCCATCGTGGCTGGAAAGCTGACGCTTGGCCTGATGAACCAGATCATCAATGTATTTTCGCAGGTACAGGAATCGTTCCAGTATCTCGTCAAGTCGTGGACGACGATCATCGAGCTGTTGTCGATCTACAAGCGCCTGAGGGCTTTCGAGGCGACTATCCATGACGAGCCGTTGCCATCGGCGGATCGCGGAGATCTGGAAACAGTGCCTTCGGCCTGAAGTCAGGATCGGTTCTGGCCTGCGTGGACCGTCTCCCTGTCGAGACTGTCCAGATAATCGCCATAGGTCGTGCATTTGACATCCGGCCTGGTGCAGACTTCCGCCACCAGCCGTTCCATGGCGCGCCAGTAGGCGCCGTCATTCATCAGCACGAAATGAAAGCCGAGCTGAAGCGGAATGCGCTCGCCCGCATATTGCTTGTCGAATGCCGCCCGGAAAGCCTTGTAGGCCCGCTCCTCGAAAGCTGCCGATTGCTGCGGCGCTTCCTTGCCCTTCGAGTGGCGGACATAGAGATTATAGTCCATCGCCACGATGGGACGCTGCGACGAGCCTTCCGGGACAAGCGGCAATCCGAATGAAGCGAACTGACCGGCGAGGATCGGCGCTTCCGGGCCGCGGGTGACGGACGATGCCTGATAGCGAAAGCCGTTTGCCTTCAGCGCGTCCTGCACCGGTTTCGACGCGGCGAGATAGGGCGCGCGGAAGCCGTTTATGCCCTTCAGCGCGAGGTCGCGCCAGCCTTCCGGCTCGCCGTCGATGCCGTTATTCCTGTAGGCGTCGGCGGTGATGCGGCGAAATTCCCTGATCTCCTTGTCCCAGTCGGCGGTCGACCAGTCGGTGCCGTCGAAATGACCGCAGCCATGGCTGGCAATCTCGTTTCCTTCCAGATGCGCCTGCCAGATATTGCCAAGACGCGCGACGACTTCATCGCGGCTGAGCGCAAAGCCGACATTGGACGAACCCGCCCGCTTGTGCGGCGGCTGATAGTCGCGCCGGTCCTGTCTGGTCATCAGGAAGACGCAGGACAGGAAATAGGTGAAGTGGGCGTTGTTCTTCTTCGCCAGTTCGCGCGAGCGGGTCCACAGCGCATTGTCATGGGCCCCGTCGAAGGAGATCAGCACATATTGCGGCTTTGCGGGCACCGGTTCCGCCTGCGCGGTGCAGGTGGAAAGAGCAAGGGCTGAAAGCAGAAAAGGGCGGGGGGACAGAAAGCGCATGGACCACTAAAAGAGGGGGAGGGGAAACAGTTCCGGAAATTCCGTGGCTAGTTCTCGAATAAGGCGATTGTCGGACCGGAATGCACTTTGTAACGCATGTGTTGGCTTATTTCGCATACGGGTCTTACATCTGGCGCGAATTCCGACTAAAAGCGCCAGAACGCATAAATATCGAACATCAATTTGGCTTTAGTGGCAGGTCCATGGCAGACGACAGTTTCATTCGCGAGGTAAACGAGGAAATCCGTTCGGAACGGGCAAAGCAGGTCTGGCGGAATTTCGGTCCGCTGGTGATCGGCGCCGCCGTGGCCATCGTTCTGGGGACGGCTGGCTGGGTGGGATATCAGCACTGGACCGACAGCAAGGCTTCCGCTTCCGGCGACAAGTTCCTGGCCGCGCTGGATCTCGCCTCGGAAGGCAAGAACGACGAGGCGCTCGCTGCGCTCGCCGATCTGGAAAAGACCGGCTACGGCTCCTATCCGGTGCTGGCGCGTCTTCGCGCCGCATCGGTCATCGCCGACAAGGGTGATGCCGCCGGTGCCGTGAAGGCTTTCGACGACGTTGCTGCCGACAATGCCGTGCCTGGGCCGCTGCGCGATGTCGCGCGCCTGCGCGCCGGTTATCTGCTGGTCGACAGCGGTTCCTATGACGATGTGGCCAAGCGCGTGGAAACGCTTTCCGCTGACGGCAATCCGATGCGCTCCAGCGCGCGGGAAGCCCTGGGCCTGGCCGCATGGAAGGCCGAACGTTTCGACGATGCGGTCAAGCTGTTCCAGCAGATCGCCAATGACAGTCTGGCCCCGGCCAACATCCGCCAGCGGTCCAACACGATGCTCGATCTGATGCGTAGCGCAGGCGTCAAGGTGCCTGACGCGCAAAGCACATAAATTCGCAAGTTTTGGAGTTATCTTCTTCCATGGGTTTTACAGTCGCCATCGTCGGGCGTCCCAATGTCGGCAAGTCCACGCTGTTCAATCGCCTCGTCGGCCGCAAGCTGGCGCTGGTCGATGACCTGCCGGGTGTCACGCGCGACCGGCGCATCCACGATGCCAAGCTCTACGATCTGAAGTTTCAGGTTATCGATACGGCGGGTCTTGAAGAAGCTGCCAATGACAGCCTGGAAGCGCGGATGCGCGCCCAGACCGAAGCTGCCATTCAGGAAGCCGACGTCATCCTTTTCGTCGTTGATGCCAAGAACGGCCTGACGCCGACCGACAGCACCTTTGCCGAAGTGGTTCGCCGTTCCGGCAAGCCGGTCGTGCTGGTTGCCAACAAGGCGGAAGCGCGCGGCGCGCAATCCGGCATGTATGACGCTTTCCAGCTTGGCCTCGGCGAACCATGCCCGATCTCTGCCGAGCACGGTCAGGGCATGCCCGACCTGCGTGACGCGATTGTCGAGCTTCTGGGCGAAGAGCGCGTCTTTGCCGACGAGAAGGAAGAGGAAGCCGAGGACGAGGTTTTCACGCCGAAGGTTGTCGGTGAATTGATCGGCGACGACATCGAAGACCCGGATGAAGAAGAAATCCCGGCCTATGATGCGACCAAGCCGATGCGCATCGCCATCGTCGGACGCCCGAATGCCGGCAAGTCCACGCTCATCAACACGATGCTGGGCGAAGACCGCCTGCTGACCGGACCGGAAGCAGGCATCACGCGTGACTCGATCTCGGTCGATTGGGAATGGCGCGACCGCAAGATCAAGCTGTTCGATACGGCTGGCCTGC
The DNA here is from genome assembly GCF_052246815.1 of Brucella sp. RRSP16. Classification (NCBI taxonomy): domain Bacteria; kingdom Pseudomonadati; phylum Pseudomonadota; class Alphaproteobacteria; order Hyphomicrobiales; family Brucellaceae; genus Brucella; species Brucella sp. RRSP16. Next base: position 158,091 of record NZ_JBQQAM010000002.1, on the reverse strand, counting down.
GCCGCAAGTCGCGCGTGCAGGAAAAGCTCGAAAAGCTGTCGGTCGCCGACGGCCTGCGCGCGATCCGTTTTGCGGAAGTGGTGATCATCGTCCTGGATGCGACCATCCCGTTCGAGAAGCAGGATCTGCAGATCGCCGATCTCATCATCCGTGAGGGCCGTGCGCCGATCATCGCATTCAACAAATGGGATCTGATCGAAGACCGCCAGATGGTTCTGGCCGATCTTTACGAAAAGACGGCCCGCCTGTTGCCGCAGGTGCGTGGGCTGCGTGCTGTGCCGATTTCCGGCGAGCGCGGGCAGGGCATCGACAAGCTCATGGAGAATGTCGTCAAGACCCACGAAATCTGGAACCGCCGTGTTTCGACCGGACGTCTCAACCGCTGGCTGGCAGGCGTCATCGCGCATCAGCCGCCGCCGGCAGTTTCGGGCCGCCGCCTCAAGGTCAAGTATATGACGCAGGTAAAGACCCGCCCGCCGGGCTTCGTCGTGTCCTGCTCGCGCCCCGATGCGATGCCGCAATCCTATGTGCGCTATCTCATCAACGGCCTGCGCGAAACCTTCGACATGCCGGGCGTGCCGATCAGGCTTTCCTTGCGTACCTCGGACAATCCCTTTGCAGGCCGCGCCAAAAAGAAGAAGTAAAAAAAAAGCCCGGAGCGATCCGGGCTTTTTGTTGTCGTCTGCAGCCGCGTCAGGCTTGCCGTCATTTCGATAGCCATGGATTATTAGACTTATCGTAAACATAGGTTCGCTTCGGTCTTGCGGAATAGAGAAGGTAGGGGACCCATATAATTGCTGGCAGCCATGATAGAAGCAGCACAAAGCCGCTGGCGTGGGACTCCGCTGCGGTTGCGGGTTCTGCAAAAAGGATTGGCAGCATATTCAATATGCCGGATGCAAACAGGAATAGCACCATGAAATACCTGAAGGCCTTCAGATAATAATAGTTTGCGTATAGCGCGTATAATGATCCAATGAAAAATATTATGTTTATCTATATATGATATCAAATCTGGCTGAATAAGTCCAGCGTCGGAATCTCATAATTTAGTTGAAAAGACATGGGTGCTTTCATTTTCTGGAAGGAGCGCCTTCTGCTCGATTGAGGCCGCCTCTTTTTTTTAGAGCATTACCTGTTTCTGATGAATCATTGGAAATGCTCTGTTTGTTTTATCGCATGTCTTTGACCCGAAACCGGTTCCCACTTTCGGGAGACATGCTCTAGTCTGCGCCAAATCCACACTTTCGGGTTGAGCTTGGCTGCGACGGCTGCTAATCCGCCCGCTCCCCGATTTCCTCCAAAAAAGGTGCAGTGATGACGAAGGCTGACCAGAGCCCATTTGACGGCGTGACATTGGGCATCGATTTTGGCACGACCAACACGGTTCTTTCCGTTGCCGCAGCCGATGGCACGACGGCGGTTCTCAGTGTGCCGAAGGATGGGGTTGATATTACCGGCTACCGTTCGGTTCTCTGCTTCTGGCAGGATCGTGAAACCGGCGAGCGCACCGTCGAAAGTGGGCCATGGGCGATGGACGTATTCGTCAACGCGCCGCACTCCACGCGCATGCTGCAATCCTTCAAGACATTCGCGGCATCGAAATCCTTCACCGACACGCCGGTTTTCGGCAAGCGCTTCAAGTTCGAGGATATTCTGACCACTTTCCTCGAAACGGTTGCCGCGCGGCTGGGCGACCGCCTGCCGCCAAAGGGCAATCGCGTGGTCATCGGCAGGCCGGTGATCTTTGCAGGCGCTTCGCCCGATGAAGCGCTGGCCATGCAGCGCTATGAAAAGGCGTTCCGGGCATTCGGCTTCACCGACATTCATTATGTCTATGAGCCTGTCGCCGCCGCTTATTTTTATGCGCAGGAACTGACGGCCGCGTCCACCGTTCTGGTGGCCGACTTTGGTGGCGGCACCAGCGACTTTTCCATCGTGCGGTTCGACGTGGGCAGGCAAGGCCTGAGTTTCACGCCGCTCAGCCAGACGGGTGTCGGTATTGCCGGCGACACGTTCGATTACCGCATTATCGACAATGCCGTGTCGCCGCTGCTTGGAAAAGGGACGGAATATCAGTCCTTCGGCAAGAGGCTGACTGTGCCGAACCATTATTATGCAAATTTTGCGCGCTGGAACACGCTGTTCCTGATGAACTCTCCGGCCACCATTCGCGATCTGGACGAACTGGCCCGGCAAGCGGTTGACCCCAAGCCGCTCGAACATTTCATCAACCTGATCGAGAACGATTACGGCTACGAGATCTATCGCGCCGTATCGGACCTGAAAGTGCGGCTTTCATCGCAGCGCATGTCGGAACTGCACTTCAAGGCGGATGATTTTGAAATCCGTTCCGACATTACCCGCAATGATTTCGAAAACTGGATCGCGGACGATGTGCGCCAGATCGAAAACTCGGTGCAGCAGGCGGTCGAAAAAGCGGAGCTGGAAACCTCGTCTATCGACCGGGTTTTCCTCACTGGCGGCACGTCTTTCGTGCCGGTTATCCGCACCGTGTTTGAAAGCCGCTTTCCCGATGCCGAGGTGACAAGCTCGAACCAGTTCGATTCCATTGCCAACGGCCTCGCACTGATCGGGCAGAGTACGGATATCGAACGCTGGTCGGTGAAGAGCTAGAGCATGTCTCCCGAAAATGCGAACCGGTTTCGGGAAACATGCGATAAAACAAACAGATAGCGCATCCCGAAAAGTGTGAAACGGTTTTCGGATAAGATGCGCGTAAAAACAAACCGAGCATTTCCAGTGATTCAGTGAAAACAGGAAATGCTAGAGGCAGTCTGGAAGGCTAGCGATGGGTCACTGGCCGTCAGGGCAGAATTTCTATCGGCGTTCGGTCGGAACCCTTGCCCATATGTCACGCATTTCCGCATCGGTGACGGCAATGCAGCCATCGGTCCAGTCCCAGAGCCGGTGTGCCGATGCCAGCCAGCCCCAGCCATTCGGCAGGCCGTGGATCATGATATTGCCACCCGGTGCATGACCGGCAGCCGCTGCTGCCTGTTTGTCGTTTTCGTTGGGATAGGAAATATGCAGGCTCAGATGCGCCATTGAGCGCGGATTGCGCCAGTCGATGACGTAATGCCCTTCCGGCGTCTTTTCATCGCCTTCGCGCTGTTTGTGACCGCCATCGCCGTTGCTGCCGAGCGATATGCGATAGGTGCCGATTGTTCTGCCGTCGCGCAACAGGGTCATCTGGCGGTTAGCCTTTTCAACCCTGATCGCATCGGCCTGTTGTTCGGACGGGGTGGCAAGCGGAGGCTCGGACAGGCTTATCCTGGCCATGACCTTCGTATAGCCGAATAATGCGATGGCGATGAGCACCACGGCGAAGAGAGTTTTCGTGAACATGGTGCTCGCTTTGAACAGGTCAGTATCTGCCCGCTTTTCACAGATGATTGGGGCTTTCACAAGTCGAACATGGTCTGTGAAGTCACTGCATAACTTAAGGAGCAGTTGCCGTATCGGCAAAACAGGCAGAAATTTCCTTGTTGGCACCAAGCTTTTCAGCCCATTTGACCAGATCGGGCATCTCGTCTCTTTCAGCCATCCCGCCCCAGACGTCCCTCAGTTTGGGCGACTTGCCGGAAAGATCGAAGAAGAAATAGCCGGGATCAGCCACCGGAACATCCGCATAGACGACAGACCAGTTGCCATATTGCATGAAGCTCTCGATGTTGATGGAAGCCGGTTTGACTTTCTTGCCGAGACTTTGTGCGATGAGCGACCTGTAGTCTGTTTTCTGCTGTTTGGTGAGCGTGGTCGTCACGCCAGCGCAGGCGGATTTGGCAAAGGCACTCCCTGCCGGAAGAGCCAACGCAACAGCAAGCAGAACTGCGGCACAGGCAGGCGAAAAGCGTGTGTTCATCATTCCCCTCAGAAAAAAGCCAGCGCGATAATTCCGATTTTCAAGCGTCTCCATAAATTCCCTCCTCGAACCGGCTCGACCCATCGCGGTCGCGCTCATAGCCATGCATGTCCGGGAAAGGCGGCAGCCAGCTTTCGCGGCGGATGGTCCAGAGTTCATAGGTCGGCTTGAACTGATCCGGCGCATCGAGCGAACCGAGGTTGATTTCGATCTCATCGCCGCTGTGGCCGAAAACGGACGACCCGCAGCGCGGGCAGAAATGCCGTCCCGCATAGTCGCCGGTTTCTCCCTCGACCGTAACCGCAGTCTCGGGAAATATCGCCGAGGCATGAAACAGCGCGCCATGATGCTTGCGACAATCGAGGCAATGGCAGATGCCGACCCGGTATGGCTGTCCCACCGCTTCGAAGCGGACTTTGCCGCACAGGCAGCCGCCCGTGACCTTATCCATGATGCACCTCCTCACCGTAGCTGTCCGCAATCTGTAAAGCGGAATTCGCTTAAACCCCGCATTAACCATATTCGTTCATGGTTAACGCGCTGCTGATAATGACTGTATTCGCCAGAGCTGCAAGCGTGTCCCCAACCCACAGGACAAGGTTAATACTCCGTTATCACCGGCATGGTTCAGTCAGTGTGAGTGGAGTGTGCGGTGCGTCTTGTATCTTTACGAGCGCTGTTTGGTCGAAGGAAGGCCGTTGCCGAGCCGGTGTGGCATTACCCTGTCACGGGCTATTGCCCGGAGGAGGGGCGCTATTACGCCGTTCGCGCAAAGCCCCGTCAGACAGTCCATAAACCGCACCGTATGGTGCCGCTGGTTCTGGCTGCCATTACCTATCTCTTCAATTCCAATGCGATTGCCTTTCAGGACATGGCAAGCCTCGTGCCTTCCGCCGACATGGGAACGCACCGCTGGACTGCTTTCGTCGCCAAGGCGCCGGTCGGCTCCGTCCATCAGGCCGAAATGCCCTTCGTCGATGCAACGACCGTGACGGGCAGCATTGCCAACAACGGCATCGAGGTGCCGGGCATAGGCCGCGTTGCGCTGTCGGGCGGGCGCAAGACGGCAAAGCTCGGCCCGGATGATCCGAACCCCGATGAAAACCGCATCCATCGCGCCGACAAGACGGGCCGTCTCGTCTCTGTGAAGCCCAAGGCGCCGGCCAAGGCCTTCACCGCCGGCAGCATGTTTGAAAAGATCAGCATGATCACGCGTCCGCCGGAAAAGACGGACGCGAAAATGGCTTTCTCCAGCAAGCTGGAAGGCAAGGAAGTCGCCATCACCATGGCGTTCCATGCGGTCCAGCCGCCGAAGCCGCGCGCCGAAATGCCGACCCAGCTTGCCAAGCTCATTACCAATGACCAGCCGGATGTGCTGGCCCTTGGTTATGCGCCTGCGACGCCGGACTACGGCAAGACATCGCCTTTCGAAAGCATCCTGAAGCCCCAGCCGGACGAAGGGCGCTTCGTGCCGCCTATCAGCGAACAGGATCATGAATGGGCCGCGACGCCGTTGCCGCCGTCCGCCTTCAGCAAGAGCGAGCAGAAGTGCCTTGCCGAAGCCGTCTATTATGAAGCCCGGGGCGAAACGGTGAAGGGACAGGTCGCGGTCGCCCAGGTCGTCCTCAACCGCGTGCGCAATCCCGCCTATCCGGGAACCATCTGCGGCGTGGTCTATCAGAACCGCGACTGGCTCAATGCCTGCCAGTTTTCGTTTGCCTGCGACGGCCAGAAACACCGCGTAACCGAAATGCCGCAATGGCGCATGGCCCAGCAGGTGGCAAAGACTGTCTCCGCCGGTCAGATATGGCTGCCGGAAGTCGGCTCCGCCACACATTATCACGCGACCTATGTTCGTCCGTTCTGGGCGCCGACCATGAAGAAGGTCACCAAGATCGGCCTTCACGTTTTCTATCGGACCTATGGCGGCGGGTGGAGCTGAGTATCCTGTCCGCGGCAGCAACGCGATCGGCGCGTTTCAACTCACGTTTTTGTTAGCGGACTAAAAGCCCGAACAGGCGCATATAACCGGCTTTGGAGCGGACCCGAATATGGCGCGATCCTCCAAAATCGATTCCGTTTTTTTGGCCAATAATGTGGCCAATCTGGTTCTTTGGTCGGAAAATGAGTCGCACCAATATCTAAGTAATTGAGATTACTGGATAAAAAACCTTCTGGACCAATGCCTGCACCGCCTTGACTAGCGGACGGCGTGTCAATATGTTGCGCGCAACTTGGAAATGGGATTGAAATCCTCGTATTTCTTGAAAAAAGGAGCTGCCAATGGCGCGCGGGACTGAACCCGGAAAGCCATCCGGTGCGATCAAGAATGCGAGGAATGAGCCCGGTTCCGGGGAGCTGGATCAGCGCCTGAATCGCCTGGAGGCCGAACTGGCCAAAAAAGGTGTGTTCAAGCAGCCGGCTTCCGAGGATGAGCGATCGGCGACTGCAAGTTCGGTTGCGCAGGCCATGAAGATTTCCAGCGAGTTCATCGCAGGGGTTCTGGTCGGTGCACTGATAGGCTGGTTCATCGATCGTGTCGCCGGTACGTCGCCCTGGGGATTGATCGTATTTCTCCTTCTGGGCTTCGGTGCGGGCGTCCTCAACGTGCTTCGTTCCGCTGGATATGTTGCCGAACAGGGCAACATCAAATCTAGCGCGGAAAAGAACGACAAGAAATAGGGCTTGACGGGCTTCACGGTAAAGTTCGTTCAAGTGTAAGTGAACAAGTGGGCCTTCTGGTCCGAGACTGAAACGCCCTTGGGCAAGCAACCTTGCCTTCGGGCAAGCGAAGTGCCTTCGGGCAGGCCAAATTGCCTTCGGGCAGGGAAGACAGACGAGGTTAAGGTGGCGAACGATCCGATCCATCAGTTCCAGGTTTCCCGGTGGATTCCCATCGACGTAGGCGGTGTTGACCTGTCGTTCACGAATGTTTCGGCCTTCATGGTCGCAACCGTCGTGGTCGCTTCGGGCTTTCTTTATCTGACGTCTTCGGGCCGCGGCCTGATCCCGACCCGTCTTCAGTCGGTTTCGGAAATGGCCTACGAATTCGTGGCCACCAGCCTGCGGGATTCAGCAGGGTCGAAGGGCATGAAGTTCTTCCCCTTCGTCTTCTCGCTGTTCATGTTCGTTCTGGTCGCAAACTTTCTCGGTCTCTTTCCGTATTTCTATACGGTTACGAGCCAGATCATCGTGACCTTCGCCCTTGCCGTTCTGGTCATCGGCACGGTCATCATCTACGGTTTCTTCAAGCACGGCTTCGGCTTCCTCAAGCTGTTCGTGCCGAGCGGTGTTCCCGGCATCATCGTGCCGCTGGTTGTCGCCATTGAAATCATCTCGTTCCTGTCGCGTCCGATCAGCCTCTCGGTTCGTCTCTTTGCGAACATGCTTGCCGGTCACATCACGCTCAAGGTTTTTGCGGGCTTCGTCGTCTCGCTGGCAGCCCTCGGCCCGATCGGCATCGGCGGCGCTGTCCTGCCGCTGATCATGACGGTTGCGATCACCGCACTCGAATTCCTCGTAGCCTTCCTGCAGGCCTACGTGTTTACCGTTCTCACCTGCATGTACATCAACGACGCTGTACATCCGGGACACTGAGTTCAAGCCGGCGGGCGACCGCCAGAACTGAAATCCGCGCTTATATTCAATCCAGAAGGAGCTTAACATGGAAGCGGAAGCAGCAAAGTACATCGGCGCCGGTCTCGCCTGTTTCGGTATGGCCGGTACGGCTCTCGGCCTCGGCAATATCTTCGGCAACTACCTCTCCGGCGCTCTGCGCAACCCGTCCGCTGCTGACAGCCAGTTCGGCCGTCTGGTGTTCGGTTTCGCCGTTACGGAAGCTCTGGGCATCTTCTCGCTGCTCATCGCGCTTCTGCTCCTCTTCGCCGTCTAATCAACGGTCGCAAGAAACGGGCTGGCCGCGAAGCAGCTTTTGGAACATGGTCCTTGAGGTCATGTTCCGCTGGAAGATGCAGGCGCGGCTGGCCTTTGCATATGTCGTCTGAGTAAGGCATGGTCTTTCTCCATCGGGATCGGATCGTGCTGGATTAAAGGGGAAATCTGGATGTTCGTGTCCACGGCGTTTGCCCAAACCGCCACCGAATCGCAACCAGCACCTGCTGCTGGCGAGCACGGCGCAGCCGATGCTGTGCACACCGAAACCGGGGTCGCTCACGATGCCGGACACGGCAGCGGCGTATTCCCGCCGTTTGATTCCACCCATTACGCTTCGCAGCTCCTGTGGCTGGCGATCACCTTCGGGCTTTTCTATCTGTTCATGTCGCGCGTGGTTCTGCCGCGCATCGGCGGCGTGATCGAAACCCGTCGCGACCGCATCGCTCAGGATCTCGAGCAGGCAGCCCGTCTCAAGCAGGATGCCGACAACGCTATCGCTGCCTATGAGCAGGAACTGGCCCAGGCCCGCACCAAGGCTGCTTCGATTGCAGAAGCCGCACGCGAAAAGGGCAAGGGCGAAGCCGACGCAGAACGCGCTTCCGCCGAAGCAGCCCTCGAAGGCAAGCTCAAGGAAGCCGAAGAACGCATCGCCGCGATCAAGGCCAAGGCCATGAACGACGTCGGCAACATTGCCGAGGAAACCACGGCAGAGATCGTCGAGCAGCTTCTGGGCACCAAGGCCGACAAGGCATCGGTAACAGCAGCCGTCAAGGCCGCCAACGCCTGAGGAGAGGACAATGGACGCTACATTCTGGGCACTGATTGGCCTCATCATCTTTCTGGCGATCCTCGCCTATCTGAAGGTTCCGGGCATCGTCGGCCGGTCGCTCGACGAGCGCGCTGACCGCATCAAGAACGAGCTGGAAGAAGCACGCACGCTTCGCGAAGAAGCCCAGCAGCTGCTGGCCGAATATCATCGCAAGCGCAAGGAAGCCGAAAAGGAAGCAAGCGATATCGTTGCTTCCGCCGAACGTGAAGCCAAGGCGCTTCTCGAAGACGCCAAGCGCGCGACGGAAGAATATGTTGCACGTCGCAACAAGCTTGCCGAGCAGAAGATCGCAACGGCTGAAGTCGATGCCATCAACGCGGTCCGCGCATCGGCAGTCGACCTCGCAGTCGCCGCAGCCGGCAAGATCGTTGCCGAAAAGGTCGATGCAAAGGTCGCAGGCAACCTGTTCAAGGATGCCTTGTCTCAGGTCAAGACGAACCTGAACTGATCACGGCTCGCACAATTTTCAGAATAACGCCGCCTCGAAAGGGCGGCGTTTTTGTTTTACGTCGAGAAAAGGTTTTTAAAACCGGTCGGATCCGAGGCCGGTTTCCGTGCCGCCCAATCTGCGGAACAACAGGCGGTACTCTTCGAGCGCAAGGTCATCCAATGCCTCTGCTTCCTGCGGCGTGAACCATCGCAGCTCGGTGTGCTCCCGGTCGCGAATGGCAGGCTGACCGTCCTATGTGGTAACGGTATAGAGATGGAATGAAGCTGCCGGTTTTGCGATCTCTATCGTCGTGAGAAAGGAAAACGAGCGGAGCGTGAGTCCGAGTTCCTCGTGGATTTCTCGTTGCAGTGGCGCAATCAAGGTCTTCCCCGGCTTCGACATGCCCGCCCGGAAAACTCCACCGGTTGGGGTAGGCCCGACGATCCGGGCTGCGTCGGCCCAGAAGAATGCCTTGGGACCCGGGGAGAACCGCATTGACGATGTCTGGCATGACAGGCTCCGATGGACAGAAGTGCAGTCAGTCTTCGTTCTCGGTCAGATGCGCAAGCGGCAGCTCTCCCTGCGATTTGACCGTCTGGATAGCAAAATTGCTCCGAATGTCGATCACGCCCGGAAGGCGCAGCAGCGTGCCGGATAGAAACCGTTCATAGGCTGCGAGATCGGCCACCACGACCTGCAACAGAAAATCGGATTCCCCGGATACGAGATGACAGGAGAACACCTCGGGCAGGTTCTGCACGGAGGTACGGAACGCGGTGGCCGTTTCCTCGTGATGACGCTCCACGCGAATGCCGACGAAGACAGTCAGGCCAAGTCCGACCGCATTGCGATCCAGTGCTGCATGATAGCCCCGGATGACGCCCGCCTTTTCGAGCATCCTGACGCGGCGCAGGCAGGGAGAGGGCGAAAGGCCGATTTTCTCGGCCAGCTGGACATTGGAGAGCCGGGCGTCTTCCTGAAGTGCCGTGAGTATCTTGCGGTCGATGGCATCTAGCTTAAGTTTTGGCATGATCCGGCAACTTGAGTGGGTCAGTTGGCTGATTATATCAAAACGAGAAAGAAATGCGGCACAAATCGCAAGGACATACGCTGTCGTCCCCGGATATTCTGCGACATGAAACTGCTTCGCAATCGGCATCATTTTCGATGAGCCTCTGCGTCGCGGCCAATTTGGCACGATCCTTACAGGCGATATGATGAGCGAGATGTGGTTATACGCGGGCGCACTTGCTGCTGCATTTCTTATTCCTGGGCCGGACATGCTTCTGCTGCTCCAGACCGGCGCGGCGCAGGGCAGGGCCCATGCGCTGGCAACCGCCGCTGGCCTCGCAATCGCGCGCACGTGCCATGTGGCCCTTGCCGCGCTCGGTCTGGCGGCGCTTCTGCATGCCTTTCCTGTGGCGTTCCAGTGCGTGCGGATCGTCAGCGCCTGTTATCTCGTCTGGCTTGCCATAGGGATCATCCGCCATCCTCTGCCGACAGTGGATGCGGTTGGCGGGGTGCGTGAACGGCGGTCCTATCTGGCTTCGGCCCGCAAGGGCCTTCTCACCAATCTGCTCAACCCAAAAGCGCTGCTGTTCTGTTCCGTCCTGTTGCCGCAGTTCGTCCATCCGGGAAATGGCAGTATAGCGCTGCAATTCGCGGTTCTGGGCGGCGTCATGACCACGGTCGGATTGTTGTTCGACACGCTCTATGCCTTCACAGGCTCATCGCTCGGAACCCTGTTCAAACGTTATCCGGCCATACAGTCGGTCCAGCGCTGGGGATTTGCGGCGCTGCTGTTCGGCTTTGCTGCCAGGCTGGCGACGCTTTAAACGCCGAAGCGATCTTTGATGGGGGCGAAGGTGTAGCGGTGGATGCCGGGCACGGGCCCCGCCGTCTCGATGGCGGCACGGTGCCTTTCAGTGGCATAGCCCGCATGAATTTCCAACCCGTAGGGTGGGTGCGCTGCCCCGGCCCGGATCATCATGCGGTCCCGCGTTACCTTGGCGACGATGGAAGCCGCAGCGATCGAAATGGAGCGCTGATCCCCTTTGACAAGCGCCGAACCGGGGCAAGCAAGCCCCGGCGGCACATCGCGGCCATCGATCAGCGCGTGACATGGACGCAGGGTCAGCCCGATGGAAGCGCGCCGCATGGCTTCCAGCGCGGCCTTCCTGATATCGCTTCCGTCGATGCTGCGGGCGCTGAGGCTTGCAACCGAAACGGTGATGGCCTTCGCCAGAATGATTTCGTAGAGCGCTTCGCGTCTCGTAGCCGTAAGCCGCTTGGAATCGTCCAGCCCGTCCGGGAGATTGTCGATATCGAGCACGACGGCAGCGGCAACCACCGGCCCGGCAAGGGGGCCGCGCCCGGCCTCATCTATGCCGACGATATGTTTCAAACCACGCGAAAGCAGCCTTTTCTCTTCCGAGAAGTCAGGCGCGATCGGGATGTCAAAGAGGAGCGGAGAATCAGAAGCCGAGCGTTTCATTTGGCGGCAATGCTCGCATTGCTTCCGATTCTCCGCAAGGGCCCTGCTTGAGGATGGTGGCGTGAAAGCAGGCAGCCCCTCCGTCTGAAGGACAATCAGACGGAAATTGAACAGGCAACTGGCAGGTCGAACAGGTTGAAAAGCGACGTGGGGACAGGCTGCCCCTTTGGGTGTTTATTCCACAGCGGTTCCCTCACAGAGAAACGCGGGAACCGCTCCGGCTATTTGTTTTATCGCCTTATCAAACGCAAAACCGGCACACGCTTTTGCTCGAAATTCTCTAGAACAGCGAAAGCTGCTTGCCTCCCTTTTCGACCGGCTCGAACAGATCGGTGCGCAACTGAAGGCGGCGTGCATTGAAGCCGAGCTTGCGCGCGGTGATTTCGAAACGGCGGCCGATCTGCCATGCATATGGACCCGTGCCGCGCATGCGCTTGCCCCATTCGGCATCATAATCCTTGCCGTCGCGCATGGAACGCACCAGCGACATGACGTGGCGGTAGCGATCCGGATAATTGCGCAGCAGCCAGTCCTTGAACAAGGGCGCGACTTCGAGCGGCAGGCGCAGCAGAACATAGCCTGCCTCCCGCGCACCTTGCGCATAGGCGGCATCCAGAATGCGTTCGATCTCGTGATCGTTGATGCCGGGGATGACCGGTCCCATCATGACCGAGGCGGGAATGCCTGCATCGGCCAGTTTGCGGATGGCCTGCAGCCGAAGCGTCGGCGTCGAGGCGCGCGGTTCCATCGTGCGCGACAGATGGGCGTCGAGCGTCGTGACCGACAAGGCGACCTTTGCCAGTCCTTTCTCGGCCATGCGGCCAAGGATATCGATATCCCGCACGACCAGGGCGGATTTCGTCACGATGCCGACGGGATGATTGGCGGCCTCCAGCACTTCAAGAATTTCGCGCATGATGCGCCACTTCTTTTCGACCGGCTGATAAGGGTCTGTATTGGTGCCGATGGCGATGGTCTTCGGCTGGTAACCGGGCTTGGCCAGCTCACGCTCCAGAAGACGCGGGGCATCCGGCTTGGCAAAGAGACGAGACTCGAAATCGAGACCGGCAGAAAGTCCCATGTAGCTGTGGGTCGGGCGGGCAAAGCAATAGATGCAGCCATGCTCGCAGCCGCGATAGGGATTGATCGAGCGGTCGAAACTGATGTCGGGTGAATCATTGCGGGTGATGATCGTTCGCGGCTTTTCGATCTGCACGTCGGTCTTGAACGGCGGCAGCTCCTCGAGCGTAGTCCAGCCATCGTCGAAGTCGTGGCGCGTGGTCGGCTCGAAGCGCCCGGTCGGATTGATGCCCGCTCCGCGTCCGCGCCTGCGGGCGTGATCGATGCGCAATCCGGCCTCGCCGATCACCGCATTGGCGTGATCCGCGCGCCCGCTACCGAAGGCAGCCCTGTCGGCCTGCTTGATGATATCTGCCTGCTGGATCACTTCCATCTTCGTCTCCCTGCATGGAAACATCTGGTTTTGTAGGATCACGACGAAACCCAGCCGGGACAGCGTCCTTCCAAGATCGGGAGCTGTTCTACGGTGCGTGCCGTGCCTGCCATGCGACTCTGTTCTGATGAATCTATTCCTATATCAAGAATTGGAACAAAGCAAGAACATAAAAGTGTCAGCTTTCCGCTCACCCATTCTTGATATATGAAGCGCGCATGTTGTCAGTCGTCATAGAAACCCTGAATTCCGAGAGAGCGCTGGCTCACACGCTTTCGGCTTTGGTGCCGGCGGTCGTGGAGGGGTTGCTGCGCCGCGTGTCGGTCATCGACAGGGGCTCGTCGGATGAAACCGCCCTGGTCGCGCTGGGTGCGGGCTGTGCGTTCCATGCGGAAATGGATATTGAGACCGCGTTCGATGAAATCCGCACGCCCTGGGTGCTGCTGCTGACGCCCGGTTCCATTCCGCAGGAGGGGTGGGAGGAAGTTCTGCGCCGACATATGGAGCATGGCGGTGGTGCCGCGCGTTTTTCGCTGCCGGAAGATGGCGGGTTCGGGGCGGTCCGCAAAGTCTTCGGCCACAAGGCGACGCTTGATGCCGGACTGCTGGTTCGCCTGGATGTCGTAAAGCCGCTGCTGCTCGATGGCGTGTCGTTCGAACAGCTTCCGCAGCGCTTGAAGCCGGTCCGGCTCAAACATTCCATCCTGCCGCCCGACGAAGCCTGAACAAACAAAAAGGCGAAGCCTGAAGCTTCGCCTTTTTCAACAGACATGCTGTCTGGATTAGTTCTCGTAGCTGGACGGGGAAGCGTCGCCGAAGCGATGAGCCGAGCCGTTCTCATAGACCGGAGCCTTCTGGATCGAGGCAGGAGCCGTGTAGTCGAGCTTCTGGCTCTGCGTTGCAACCGGCGTGCGGTCATTTGCATAAAGATCGGCCGGTTCGCCGACATGCGGGTTTTCAGCGAAAGCAGCACCGGCGCTAAGGGCAACGGCAACGGCAGCAAGAGCAAACTTCTTCATTTTCATAATCCTTCTGAAGTATTTTGCGGTCAAATGGACACATTCGGCTTCGCACAAATGCATTGAAACAAACCGCCCCTTCGGATGGCATAGAAGCCTTTCCGGGGCTCCCGGGTGGCGACCATGCCATCCATCGGGGAGATAACTGGGTGAAGCTGGACGGTTGGGAGGAATATCCAGCTCCGGAATTTACCGGGCGTCATCGGCTGGGAGGCCACTGACGACGCCCTGCGTCAAGTCGTCAAGTCTGGGAAAGACTTAGTTCTGGTAGCTCGAAGGCGATGCGTCACCGAAGCGATGAGCCGAACCGTCCTGGAACGAGGACTGGCCGATCGAAGCGGGAGCAGTGTAGTCGACCTTCTGGGAAGCGACCGGGGTGCGGTCGTTTGCGTAAAGATCGGCAGGTTCACCAACGCGTGGGTTTTCTGCAAAGGCGGCACCGGCGGAAAGAGCAAGGGCAGCGGCAGCAAGAACAATCTTCTTCATTTTCCTATCTCCTTGGAAAGTGGAGCGGCGTTTGTTCGTCGTTCCGATGCAGCTGAAATGGGTGACAGTGAGCAAAAGTTCCAGTCACGAAAATGTTTTCTTGATCACACATTCGTGCAGCCAATTTTTTGAAATCAGAACGGATAATTCTAAATTATATAATATATTCAATAAATTGCGTTATATATCAGCCTTCACAAAACTGTTGTAGAAGACCTTTTGTTCAAAAAGCACGAACAGTCTGTCCCAATATATTGTCCAATGAGAGTGAACAATCGGGCGATTTTGAAGGTTTCACATCCGATAGGGGTCAGAAATTATTCTCGGGAGAGGGAACGCTTTGGGTCGCGACGACGAACCAGTCGGGTCTTTCGGCTGAGAGGTGTTCGGCTGCCCGTTCGGTGGCGGCGATGTCTTCGTAGATCGCGTAGCAGGTCGCACCGGAACCGGACATCTGTGCGTAAAGCGATCCGCTCTGGCGAAGAAGTTCGAGCTTGTCACCGATCCGTGGTGCGAGTTTCAATGCCGGGGACAGGAGATCGTTGCGGGTCGTCTGCAGATAAGCGCAAAGAGGTCCGATATCCGCGTGGGAGGCAAGTGCCAGCGCCGGATGGTCGCGCTTTTCAAGCGCGCGAAAGACATCCGGGGTCGCAACCGCTGTTCCGTCATTGACGAGCAGCATGGGCAAGGCGGGGAAACCGGCAACCGGAGTCAGGTTTTCGCCAATGCCGCGCGCGGCAAGCGGCGTCCCCTTCGATGCGCCGTGCAGGCACATGGGCAGGTCCGCGCCAAGATCGAGGCCGATCGCGGCCAGTTTCTCGAAACCGAGATTGAGGCCCCATAGCTCATCAAGTGCGAGCAGGGTGGCGGCTGCGTCACTCGATCCGCCGCCTATGCCGGAAGCAATCGGCAGGTTCTTTTCGAGGTGTATGGCTACGGGCGGCAAAGCCCGCTGTGTCTGCTGACGCAGCGCCTCGCGCGCCTTGAGAACCAGATTGCCGCCGTCGAGCGGTATGCCCGTTGCAAAAGGACCGCAGACCGTAAAGCTGTCCACTTCAGCAGGTTCGATACTGACGATGTCGCCAAAGCGGGCAAAGACCACCAGCATGTCGAGCAGATGATAACCGTCAGCACGACGCCCCGTCACATGCAGCGCGAGGTTGATCTTGGCGGGAGCCAGGCGCGTCACCGCAGGCGCGGAACCGGCATGGGCATGTGTTTCGGTTTTCGGAAAAAGGGTCATTTCTGCTGGTGGACCGTGACACGAGAAAACACGGCGATCGCATCGCTTCGTCGGCAATTATTCGTGAAGGAAAGGTCAGTCCTTCTTGACGTAATATTCGCCGGTTTTGGGGTCCTGCACCAACGTGCCGTGAGCCCGGTTCTGCGCTTCCTTTTCCGCCTGACGCACACGCTGTGATACGCGCGAGGCTTCGCGCTTGAACGAGCGGTAGCCGTACCAGGCGGCGGCGATGATCAGCAGCAGAAAAATGAGCTGGGGCATGGCCTCAAGTCCTTAAGGTTGCGCATCGGATTGCCGGATCGCGAAGGCCGAAACGCCGGATGTTCCCGAATGTTCATGGAGGGGCGGGAAGCGGCCCGCCCCGCTTTCTGACATCATATCATGGTGAAACGAAGGAATTCAAAGCATTGGTGGGAAAATCGACGGTGTTTTTCGCCGGAGCGTTGTTTTTCCCACTATTCTTCAAAGCCCGTAACGCGCCCAAAGCGCCTTTTCCTCTGCTACCGAAAGCAGGCCGTCGCCAAGATGCGCGGCAATGGAAGCCGGTTCAAGATTTCCGAGCGCCATGTCAACGCCGGGAACCTTGCGCCCCAGAAGGCTGCGCTTCTGCTCAACCAGCTTCAGCTTGACCTTGTCGCCATAGGTCTTGCGCAGGAAGCTGCGCATATCGCCCAGCCCATCGATCAGGCCAAGCTGTTGTGCCTTGATGCCGGTCCAGAACAGCCCCGTGAACAGATCCTGGTCTTCCGCAAGCTTGGCTCCGCGGCGTTCCTTCACCATGTCGATAAAGGTTTCGTGGATTTCAAGCTGCAAGGATTTCAGCCGCTCGATGTCTGCCTTCTTTTCCGGCTGGAAAGGATCGAGCGTCACCTTGTTGGAGCCTGCCGTATAGACGCGGCGTTCCACGCCGATCTTCTTCAAAAGCTCGGGGAAGCCGAATGAGGCCGATACGACACCGATAGAACCGACGATCGATGACGGATCGGCGATGATCTCGTCACCGGCCAGCGCGATCATATAGCCGCCCGAGGCGGCGACATCCTCGACGAAGATGAAAACCTTCTTCTGATGTTCGGCGGCAAGATCACGGATACGCCGGTAGATCAGGCGGGATTGCACTGGCGAACCGCCCGGCGAGTTGAGCGAAATGGCGACGGCGGGCGCTTCCTTGTCGGTGAACGCCTTTTCTAGGATCGCTGCCGTCGACGCTATGGAAAGCGACGGGCGGAACGCCGAGCCTCCGGACATGATGGCGCCATGCAGTCGCACGACTGGTATCTCGATGGAAACCGGGCGGAAGCGGCGCGGAACAAGACGCGTCAATAAACCGGGCAAGGCAAACTCCTGAACTGAAATCTCTCAGCCGCAATGTAGGGAGCAATATGGGAAACACAAAGAAAACCGCCCGGAAATTTGTTTCCGGGCGGTGGTATTTGTTTCGTCAGACGCTCTTCGGCCTGGTGACCAGCCGCAGCAGGATATAGCCGCAGATCGCCGACAGGCCCGAGCCCGCCAGCACGCCGATCTTGGTTTCCGCCTGCATGAGGTCGGAAGGGAAGGAGAGGAGGCCGATAAAGATGCTCATCGTGAAGCCGATTCCGCACAGGATCGCCACGCCGTAAAGCTGCGTCCACGTGGCGCCAAGCGGCTTTTGCGCAAGACCGGTCTTGATCGCGAGCCAGGCCGCCCCGAAGACGCCAAGCTGCTTGCCGATGAAGAGGCCAAGCATGATGCCAAGCGTAAGCGTATCCCGCATGACCGAAGCGTCGAGGCCGGCAAAGGATATGCCCGCATTGGCGAAGCCGAAAACCGGCACGATGATGAAAGCGACGGGCTTGGCCAGTGCATGTTCCAGCACATGCAGCGGCGACGACATGTCGTCAGGCTTTCCGGGGGCGGGTTTCAGCGGGATCATCAGTGCCGTCACCACGCCGGCGACCGTTGCATGAACGCCGGAATTGAGCACGAAGAACCACAGCACCGCGCCGCCGATCAGGTAGGGCAAAAGCTTCATCACGCCCATCCGGTTCATGATGAACAGAACGATGGCGGTGGCAAAAGCTCCGCCGAGATAGGGCATGGAGATTTCGGCCGTGTAGAAAATGGCGATGATGACGACAGCCGCAAGATCATCCAGAATTGCAAGCGTCGCCAGAAACACTTTGAGGCTCGAGGGAACCCGCGATCCCAGAAGCGACAGAACGCCAAGCGCAAAGGCGATGTCTGTTGCGGAGGGCACGGCCCAGCCGCGCAGCTTGACGGGATCATGCCAGTTGAGCGCGGAGAAGATGATGGCTGGCAGGATGACGCCGCCAGCGGCGGCAATGCCGGGCAGCATGCGGTTTGGCCAGCTTGCCAGCTGTCCGTCGAGAAACTCGCGTTTGATTTCCAGGCCCACGAGAAGGAAGAACACCGCCATCAAGGCATCGTTGATCCAGTGAGAAAGGCTGAGCGGACCGATATAGAGGTGCAGCGCTTCGAAATAGACGTGCGCGAACGGAGAGTTCGCCACGATGAGCGCGAGCGCTGCCGCCACCATGAGGCTGATGCCACCCGCAGATTCGCTATCCAGAAAGCGCCGCATGATTGATACGGGGCGGCTGTTGTTTGAGCTGTGATTCATTGGTTCCCGTTGCCTGCTCTGTCGTTTGTTGTTTCGCTTTTTCGGAAAAGGGCGGCGGGGAGCCGCAGAACGAAAATTGCGGTTTAGAGATATTGGCTGGAATCCACGGTTTCAATCAAAATCGCCCCTCATTGTCCGAAATCGGCGGGTCCGGGCCGCCGGAACTTATGAAATGCTGCCGTGTTATCCGATCCGGGAGGAGACCACGATGGTGCTCACAACTATTGTCGCCCAATTAAGCTGTTCCGAACTCGAGCGCAGTACCGAATGGTTTGCCACGATCTTCGACCGTAACCCGGATGCGCGGCCGATGCAGGGGCTGGCGGAATGGCATCACGGCCCCTCCGCAGGCTTCCAGCTCTACCAGAATCCGGCCAATGCCGGACACGGCACGCTGACATTGATCGTCGGCGATGTGCGCGCCGAACATGCGCGGCTTTCATTCGACGGGATTCGCCCCGGCAATATCGAAGCAGCGGATTATATGATGATTCTGAGATTGCGCGACCCGGACCGCAATCTGGTCGTGCTGGCGCAGCCGAGGAGTTAGTGCATTTTCCAGCAGAGATGCGAAGCGCCTGCGCAGGCAAATCGTTCACTGGATGGATGGCTTGTCCCGCTCTAACGGGAACCGCTCTAAAGGAGGGCGTCGAGCCCGTTATTGATGCCATCGGCGCGCGGCGTGAAGCCATGTCCCTCGCTGCCGTGCAGAACAAGTGCGGGCATCAGCGAGAGACCGGCGCGGCTTCCTCGTATTCCTGTCACGACGATACGGATTGCTGCCGCGTCCGGGCGCGGCTGGACCGGAACGATTCTCAGGCCGCCGAACCGTCCCGACAGGGCTTCGAGAATGGGAGAGATGGAACCGGGCCGCGCGATGATGGCGATGCCGCCGCCGGGTTTCACGATTGCTGCCGCAGTGCGCACCCATTGTTCGAACATGCCTTCAGGCATGACATGCGCTTCCGCCTTCAGGGGGTCGGGCGTGCTGCGATCCCGCGCTTCGTTGAAGGGCGGGTTCATGATGGCGAAATCGAAGCTGTTGTCGGCAAGTCCGGCGGCGATGCGCGCCTTGCCTCTCAGGGCCACATCGGCCTCGATTACATTGACGCGGCCTGCCAGAGCCGCATTCAGCGGATGGTCGATGCTCTTGCGGGCAAAACCGGCCATGAAAGTGGAGCGCTCGACAAGAGTGACGGTGGCGCCAGCGCAGCGGGAGGCGACGGCAAGCCCGGCAGCACCCGCGCCACTGCCAAGATCGGCAACGCGTCCGGCAAAGCCGTTCGGAACCGCACTGGCCAGAATCATCGCATCCACACCGGAGCGATGGCCCTTCAATGCGGGCTGGACAAGGTGAAATGCCCCACGATGGAACACATCGAGGGTTTCTCCTGCGTCATTTTCGGTTTCGGGATTCATTGATCGCGCAGTTCGTGTTCAATCTTGGCATCGATCAGGATTTGCCGTGCTTCCTCAACCTGGTCATCGCTGACCAGAAGGCGGCGCGGCAAAACGCCGAGAGAACCTTCAATGATGCTCATATTCGTGTCTGCGATGAAATAAGCGATCCCGGCCTCTTTCATCAAGGCTTCGGCAAAGGACAGCAGAACGGAATCATTCGTACGGATAAGTTCGATCATGTGAACACTTTGTAGCGAATGCACCGCATTGACAACAGCTTCCTTCAATGGTGAACAGGCGTCGGAATAGTAACGCTCGGGAGCGCTTTGGGGGCGCTGTGGGGCCAGTTGCGACTTGAGCAATCCGGTCCGTTTCAATAATGTGGCCGGGCAGCTAGGAGAAATGGCATTGGGTTTGGTTCTGAATCTGGACGGTAAAAAGAAACAGGAAGGATCGGTTCAGCCGCTCGTCGATCTGACGAAAGCCGATATGGCGCGGGTGAACGAGATGATCCTTTCCCGCGCCGGGTCCGATGTCGAAATGATACCGGAAGTTGCCAATCATCTGATTTCCTCCGGCGGCAAGCGCCTGCGTCCCATGATGACGCTCGCAGCCGCCCGCATGTTCGGCTACGAAGGCGATGGCCATGTGCGTCTCGCCACTGCCGTGGAGTTCATGCACACCGCAACGCTTCTGCATGACGATGTGGTCGACGAAAGCGATCTGCGTCGCGGCAAGAGCACGGCGCGCATGATCTGGGGCAATCAGGCGAGCGTTCTCGTCGGCGATTTCCTTCTGGGGCAGGCCTTCAAGATGATGGTCGACGTCGGCTCGCTCGACGCGCTGGACGTTCTGGCGACCTCGGCCTCGGTGATCGCCGAAGGCGAAGTGATGCAGCTTGCCGCCGCCAAGAACATGGAAACCACCGAGGACGAATATCTGGCGGTCATCAAGGCCAAGACTGCGGCGCTGTTTTCGGCTGCCGGTGAAGTTGGCCCGATCATCGCTGGCGCGCGGCCGGCGGATCGCGCAGCCTTGCGCGACTACGGCCTCAATCTCGGCCTTGCCTTCCAGCTCGTCGATGACGCGCTCGATTACGGCGGTTCGGCAGCCGATCTCGGCAAGAATACCGGCGACGATTTCCGCGAAGGCAAGATTACCCTTCCGGTTATATTGAGCTATCGCCGCGGCACCGACGATGAGCGCGCTTTCTGGAAACACGCGATCGAAGAGGGCGCTAGCGACGACGCATCCTTGCAGAAGGCCATCGGCCTGATGACGAAGCACGGCGCGATTGCCGACACGGTGCAGCGCGCGCGGCATTTCGGCGAGATCGCCCGCGACGCCCTGGCGCCTTTGAAAGCGACGCCGCAGAAGGACGCGCTGATCGAAGTCATCGATTTCTGCATCAGCCGTGTGAACTGACCGGCCCGCATCCTTGCAGGCCAAGAATACTCGGGAAAAGCATTCTATCACGGATGCTTTTCTTGCCCCGCCATCCCAAAAAGGCCATGCTTGGGGTGCCTTTTCCGGCAAAGAGACAGCGTGCCCGGCACTTCGGAGCTTTTGTGGTTTGCTTGCCGGTATCTGTCACAGGAATTTGAGAAGAGGATAGGGCTTTATGCGGCAAGGATCGAAATACCGCCCGCTTTATGGTTTGCTGCTCTCGCTTCTGGCGGGAATTGCAATCCCGACAAGCGGCGCTTTGGCCAAGGCGACAACCGATCCTGCATCGCCCCCTGTCCGCGCCGGTTCGTTCGCCGGGGCATATCTTGCCGCCCGCACAGCCGAATCCGACAACAATCTCGCCGCTGCCGTGGATTTCTACCGTCAGGCCATGGCCTTCGACCCGGGCAATGCGCAGATCAAGCAGGACCTGCTGCTGGTCTTGCTGACCGAAGGCCGGTTCAACGACGCGCTGCCTCTGGCGGAAGAACTGAAGAATGTTCCCGACATAGAGCGGTTTTCCCGCGTGGCGCTGGCCATCGATGCGATCAATCGCAAGCAATATCGCAAGGTCGGTCCGCTTCTGATGCTGTCCCTGCAATCCGATATGGATCGTCTCTCGACCGGCTTCATGAGCGCATGGGTGAAGGTCGGGCAGGGCAATCCGAAACAGGCGCTCGCCGATATCCAGAAGATGCAGGGGCCGGAATGGTACGGCTTGTTCCGCACCTATAATTCCGCGCTGATAGCCGATCTTGCCGGCCAGAAGCAGGAAGCGCGTGATTTCTACCAGCAGGCAGTCGACGACAGGCCGGGCGGAAGTGCTGCGCCCGATACATATGAGCGCATCGTCATGGCCTATGCCTCCTTCAAGCTCCGTCAGGGCGACAAGGAAGGCGCGATCAAGATTTTGAAAGATGCCGAGGAGCTTCTGAACGGTCGCATGACGATCACGGAAATGCGCGAAAAGATCGAGGCTGGCGAGAAATACGGACGCCTGATCAAGACCGCGCAGGAAGGGGCCGCCGAGGCGCTTTATACGCTTGGAACCGCGATCAACCGCAGCGGCGCGGAAGCGTTCGCCAAGCTGTATCTGCAGATGTCGCTGCCGCTGCGCCCGGATAATGATGCGACGCTTTATCAGTTGGGCGATATTTCCGCGAAATTACGCCAGCCGGAAAAGGCCATCGAATATTATGGCCGCGTGCCGGAAAAATCGCCTTACCGCCGCGATGCCGAGATGCAGCGTGCGCTCAATCTGGCCGAAAACAGCCAGTCGGCGGAAGCCATCAAGCAGCTCAAGATCCTGCTGGAACGCGACAAGACCGACATGCGCACCTATCTGGCGCTCGGCGGCGTCTATGCGCAGGACAAGAATTTCGCCGACGCGGCGAAAATTTATGATGCTGCCGTCCAACAGATAAAGACGCCGGAACGCAAGGACTGGCCGGTCTTTTATCAGCGCGGCATTGCCTATGAACGCTTGAAGGAATGGGACAAGGCGGAGCCAAATTTCCGCAAGGCGCTTGAGCTTTATCCCGACCAGCCGCAGGTCCTGAATTATCTCGGTTATTCCTGGGTCGACCGCGGCGAGAATCTCGATGAAGCGCTGGGCATGATCAAGAAGGCGGTCGAACTGCGACCGCAGGACGGTTATATCGTCGACTCGCTCGGCTGGGCATACTACATGCTCGGACGCTATCCGGAAGCGGTGATCGAACTGGAAAAGGCGGTCAAGCTTCGCCCAGAAGATCCGACGATCAATGATCACATGGGTGACGCTTACTGGCGCGTCGGGCGGCTTCTGGAAGCGACGTTCCAGTGGAACCATGCAATTGCAGGCAAGCCCGAACCCGAAGAACTGGTCAAGATCGAGGAAAAGCTCAAGAAGGGGCTGCCCGATGTCGCGGGCCAATCATCGGCCAAGACGGAAAAGCCTGCCGAAGACAAGCCTGCTGCGGATTGAGAATTGCTGCGCCCTCGCATAGGCGGCGGTGCACAGCGCTTTCACTCTTCGTTGCGAGGCGCGTCTTGATCGAAATCGCTTCCTGTTCTTAGGCGTGCGTTTCACAGCGGAAGGCGGGAGACAGATGTCGGGCTGACCGCTTGCAGCGGGTCTCATTTTCGTGGCGATGATGTGTTGAGGGACGTCGCCACCATTCGCAACACCAGCAGCCAGAATGCCGGCATTGGCGCAAGCCCGGATGAATTTTACTCTGGCGCGCTGCTCTGCTGCGGCATTCTCCGGCCAGCTCAAAAGGCATGACAACAATACCTCGTCTAAATCCGAAGGCTCAAACAAGGGCCAGTGCTTAAGCAGAAACCATTCTGCATTGCGTGCAGATGCAATATTATATAATAAATTATTCGATTTTACTACTACTGGCTTATTCCAAGTCACATGAAAACCTGTTGATTCCAAAATTGAAAGTGCCGTTTATCAAGATTCATGTGCGCTTTAAATAAGCAACTATTAGTATGTTATTTTGTATATTTAATTTCCGTTTTAATCATAAAGAACGTTATTATGTTTGGGCGATTGCATATGTCCGGTCTGGCCCGGTGCCGCAATGTTTGCCGGTCTGGCGCTTTCAGCGATCAAATGTCATGCTTGACCCTGCGGTGCTGACAAATTAGACCGGGCCATCATTTCAATTACGAGGCCCGACCCCGTGTCCAGTACGTTGCCAGCACATATGCATCCCACCCGTTCCTTTCAGGGTTTGATCCTGACGCTCCATAACTATTGGGCGGAACACGGTTGCGCCATTCTGCAGCCATACGACATGGAAGTGGGCGCGGGTACGTTCCACCCGGCAACGACGCTGCGCTCGCTGGGGCCGAAGCCGTGGAGGGCTGCCTATGTGCAGCCGTCGCGCCGCCCAAAGGACGGCCGCTATGGTGAAAATCCCAACCGTCTCCAGCACTATTACCAGTATCAGGTGATCATCAAGCCGTCGCCGCCGAACCTTCAGGATCTTTATCTCGGTTCGTTGCGCGCGATCGGTCTCGACCCGACGCTGCATGACGTGCGCTTCGTGGAGGACGACTGGGAAAGCCCGACGCTTGGGGCGTGGGGCCTCGGCTGGGAATGCTGGTGCGACGGCATGGAAGTGTCGCAGTTCACTTACTTTCAGCAGGTCTGCGGCATTGAATGCTCGCCGGTTTCCGGTGAGCTGACCTACGGTCTCGAACGCCTCGCCATGTATGTGCAGGGCGTGGACAATGTTTACGACCTCAACTTCAATGGTCTCGAAGGCGACGAGAAGGTCACCTATGGCGAAGTGTTCCTGCAAGCCGAGCAGGAATATTCCCGCTACAATTTCGAAATGGCCAATACCGAGGCTTTGCATCAGCATTTTATCGATGCGGAGCGCGAATGCGAAGCCATTCTGAAAGCCGGTGCTCCGGCACCTGACGCCAATCATAAAATGCACAAGAGCGTTTTCCCGGCCTACGATCAGTGCATCAAGGCATCCCATGTCTTCAATCTGATGGATGCGCGCGGCGTGATCTCGGTTACCGAGCGCCAGAGCTACATCTTGCGCGTGCGCAATCTCGCACGTCAGTGCGGCGAGGCATTTCTGCTCACCGATGCAGGCGGCTTTAATTACAAGAATGAGGCTCTGTGATGCCTGATCTACTGCTCGAACTCTTTTCCGAGGAAATTCCCGCCCGCATGCAGCGCAAGGCTGCCGGTGATCTGAAAAAGATGATTACCGATGGTCTGGTGGAAGCTGGTTTAACTTACGAAGCGGCGACCGCCTACTGGACGCCGCGCCGTCTGGCGCTTGATATTCGTGGCCTTACCGTGCGTTCCAAGGACGTGCACGAGGACATCAAGGGCCCGTCGGTCACAGCACCCGAGCAGGCCATTCAGGGCTTTCTGCGCAAGGCAGGCCTGACGGATGTATCGCAGGCGCACGTGCATTCCGACCCGAAGAAGGGCGATTTCTACGTCGCCCATCTGACGAAGCCGGGCCGCGCTGCGGAAGAAATTGTCGCCGAGCTGGTGCCGCATACGATCCGCAATTTCCCATGGCCGAAATCCATGCGCTGGGGTGCGGCTTCTGCCAAGCCGGGTTCGCTTCGTTGGGTGCGTCCGCTGCAGTCGATCCTCTGCACTTTCGGCCCTGAAACAGAGGAAACCGTGGTCATCGATTTCGATGTCGACGGCATCAAGTCGGGCAATGTGACCTACGGTCATCGTTTCCTGAGCGACGGTCAGGCAATCAAGGTGCGCCGTTTTGAGGATTATGTCGAAAAGCTCGAAAAGGCTTTCGTGGTTCTCGACGCCGAACGCCGCAAGGAAATCATTTCGCAAGACGCGCATAATCTCGCCTTCGCTTCCGGCCTTGAGCTGGTCGAGGACGAGGGACTTCTGGAAGAGGTGTCTGGTCTCGTCGAATGGCCGGTCGTGCTGATGGGCGAGTTCGAGGAAGAATTTCTGGCCATCCCGCCGGAAGTCATCCGCCTGACCATCCGCGCCAACCAGAAATGCTTCGTCACCCGCAAGCAGGGCGAAACGGAAGCCCTTTCCAACAAATTCATTCTGGTGTCGAACATCGCAGCCCGCGACGGCGGCACGGAAATCGCCTATGGCAACGGCAAGGTGGTGCGCGCGCGCCTGTCGGATGCGCTCTATTTCTGGCACACCGACCAGCACGATTTGCCCGACCTCGACAAGCTGGCCGCTTCGGCACAGAAGTTCGATCTCGACCTGAAGAAGCCGCTCGATCAGCGCATGGCGCGTCTGGATGCACTGAATGTGACCTTCCATGCCAAGCTTGGCACGCAAGGGCAACGCGTCGAACGCATTCGCGAACTCGCTGCCCAGATCGCGCCGCTGGTTGGTGCCGATCCAAAGCTTGCCACTCGTGCAGCCGTGCTCGCCAAGGCCGACCTCCAGACGGAAGTTGTCGGCGAGTTCCCTGAGCTTCAGGGCGCGATGGGCCGCAAATATGCGTTGCTTCAGGGCGAAAGTGACGCCGTCGCCGCAGCCATTGAAGAACATTACAAGCCGCAAGGCCCGTCTGATGTGGTGCCGAAGAACCCGGTTTCGGTTGCCGTCGCGCTTGCCGACAAGCTCGACACGCTGGTTGGCTTCTGGGCCATCGATGAAAAGCCGACGGGTTCGAAGGACCCTTACGCGCTTCGCCGTGCAGCACTGGGCGTGATCCGTCTCCTGCTGTCGCAGGAATGGAAATTCCCGCTGCTACCGCTTTTCCGTTCTGCCTTTGCCGCGCTGAAAGAGGGTCAGGTGCAGCGCAAGCTGCGCGAATTTGAAGCCAGGCTTGCTGCGGAAAATTCCGGCGATGTTGACGGCGAGCAGGATGTGGACAATGCCTTGGCCAGCTATGAAAAGCAGGCTCGTGCCGAGGCGGAAGCATCTTCCGAACCAGTGCTGGCCGATCTTCTCTCCTTCTTCCACGACCGTTTCAAGGTGCATCTGAAGGAAGAAGGCGCGCGTTACGACGCCATCGACGCGGTGCTGTCGCCGGAAGCCGACAATCTGCTGCTGGTCGCCCGCCGTCTGGAAGCGCTGATCGTCTTCATCAACGAGGAAGACGGCAAGAACCTGCTGGCAGGCACCAAGCGCGCCGCCAACATTCTCGCTGCCGAGGAAAAGAAGGGTACGAAGGTCGCCGACCACGTTGACCCGGCTTTGTTGCGTGAGGCGGAAGAAAAGGCACTGTTTGAAGCCGTCACTCTGGCTTCGAAGGATGCCGAAGCTGCCATTTCCCGTGAAGATTTCAACGGCGCGATGCTGGCGCTTGCCAAGCTACGCGGTCCTGTCGATACATTCTTTGAAAAGGTGCTGGTGAACGACGAGGACGAAAATGTCCGCGCCAATCGTCTGGCATTGCTCGACCAGATTCGTGCGGCTACCGGCAAGGTGGCGGATTTCTCGAAAATCGCTGGCTGATAATCAGCCACGTGCGGCTCCATTTTCCCTCATCCTGAGGAGCCTCCCTGAGCTTGTCGAAGGGAGGCGTCTCGAAGGGTTCGAGGGAAACGCACAGCGTCTGTCGCGCCCTTCGATTTTGCGCTTCGTCGCTCGATCCTTCGAGACGGCCCTGCGAGCCTCATCAGGATGAGGGACGAGGGGCTGGCACCATTTTTGTCTATTTCAGGCTGGGTCTGAGTTCGAGGGAACCCAGATCGGTTTCGCCCGATGCCGCTGCCCAGGCGTCGCCAACCACCCGCACCGGTTTGGCGGGGTCGAAATCCTCCGCTGGCGTGGCGGCGGGCTCTAGCAGATCATCCGGGACGGGCTGGCCTTGCATGCGGGCCATATAGGCGCGGGCGCGCTTGCGGCGTGCCTCGATTGCCTTCTGTGCGTCGAGTTCGGCGGCCTGCTTTTCCGCGCAGGGACCACAGACTGGCAGGCCGTTGGCCCCGATCCTGTCATAGCCGATATAGTCGATGGAGCCGACCTGATAAGTCGACGGCGCGCCTTCACTTCCGTTGGCGAACGCAATTGCGGGCAGTCCGATGGCCATTAGCGAAATAGCGATAAATCGCGATAACATTATTCACCTCACGCATGAATAAACGCACCATGCCCTGAAAAACCTAACAAAACGCAATTTTTCATGCGCAATCATGATCGTCTTCCCGTGATTGTGCCCGGACGGAGGCCGAGCTTGCTTGCGCAGGGGCCTCAGCTTGTGTAGGCAGAACAGGCTTAACTTGGGACGCCCGAGAGGCGGAAAACCAGTGTCCGATATAGTCAAATTCGATGATGAGGCGGTCCTGCGCGCAGTGGAAGTGCTGCGGCGCGGCGGTCTCGTCGCCATTCCGACCGAGACAGTCTATGGCCTTGCCGCAGATGCGTCCAACGGCGAGGGCGTGGCCGGTATCTTCGCGGCCAAGGGACGCCCGCAGTTCAATCCGCTGATTGCCCATGTAAGCGGCATTGCCATGGCCGAGCGCTATGTCACTTTCGACGCTCTGTCACGCAAGCTTGCCGAAATGTTCTGGCCGGGGCCGCTCACCATCGTGCTGCCCCTGAAAGACCGGCAGGATACGGGTCGGCCAATTCATCCTCTCGTGACCGCAGGGCTGCAAACCCTCGCCATCCGTATGCCGCTTGGCCGCGTGCGCGATATCATCGAGGGGCTCGACAGCCCGGTGGCTGCGCCAAGCGCCAACACCTCAGGCCGCATCAGCCCGACGAGCGCGAGCGCAGTCGCGGGCGATCTCGGCAACAGGCTGGACCTGATCCTTGATGCAGGCCCTTGTGGCGTCGGGGTTGAATCCACCATCGTCAAGGTTGACGGCAACAGGGTGCATCTGCTGCGTCCGGGCGGGCTGGCTGCGGAAGAAATCGAGGCTGTGATTGGCGAAAAGCTGGTGCGTGCCGACCACACTTCCGCAATTCAGGCACCGGGCATGATGGCATCGCATTATGCGCCTGACGCGGCGATGCGGCTCGATGTTGGTTCGGTGCGGCCGGGTGAGGCGCTGCTTGCCTTCGGCCCGCAGCGCGTGGCTGGTGCAGAAGGCGCGGCAACGATCTTGAACCTGAGCGCCAATGGCAATTTGCGTGAGGCAGCGGCCAATCTGTTCGATTTCATGCGCAGGCTGGACGCGACAGGTGCCGCCACCATCGCTGTCGAACCCATCCCTTTTGACGGTCTCGGCGAGGCCATCAACGACCGTTTGAAACGCGCGGCGGCCCCGCGTTAATCCTCCCTTGAATTCAAGAGACAGACTATGCTGGACACCGCTCTGATCGAACGTTTCTCCGCCATCGTGGGCGAAAAGAATGCGCTGACCGCGCCGGAAGATCTCGCCGCTTATCTCATCGAGCAGCGCGATCTCTATCATGGCCGCACGCCGCTTGTTCTCCGTCCGGGCTCGACGGAAGAAGTCGCAGCCATCATGAAGCTTGCCAGCGAAACGAAGACACCGGTGGTGCCGCAGGGCGGCAATACCGGTCTCGTCGGCGGGCAGCAGCCCGATGAAAGCGGCACGGCCATCATTCTTTCGCTGGGCCGCATGAACCGCATCCGCAATCTTGATACGGTTGGCAATCTGGTAACGCTGGAAGCGGGCGTGATTCTGAAAAACCTTCAGGACGCCGTGGAAAAAGCCGGTCGCCTGTTTCCGCTGTCCTTGGGTGCGGAAGGCTCGTGCCAGATTGGCGGCAATCTTGGCTCCAATGCTGGCGGCACGGCAGTGCTTGCCTACGGCAATATGCGCGAGCTTTGCCTCGGCCTCGAAGTCGTGCTGCCGACCGGCGAGGTTTTGAATGATCTCCGCTACGTCAAGAAGGACAATACCGGCTACGACCTGAAAGACCTATTCGTGGGCTCGGAAGGCACGCTTGGCGTCATCACGGCGGCGGTTTTGAAAATCTTCCCCCAGCCGAAGGGCAAGGGCGTGGCTTATGCGGGCCTGCGCAGTCCGGAAGACGTGCTGCGACTGTTCCAGCTTGCCACCGAACACGCTGGCCCATCGCTGACCGGTTTTGAACTGATGCCGCGCGTCGGCGTGGAGTTTACCGTGCGTCACGTCGATGGCGTGCGCGATCCGCTTGAAAGCCCGCATGACTGGTATGTGCTGATCGATATTTCTTCTTCCCGCTCGGAAGAGGATGCGCGTGCGACGCTGGAAACGATCCTCACCGAAGCTTTCGAGAACGACATCATTCAGGATGCCGCCATCGGTGAAAGCGTGGCGCAGGCGCAATCCTTCTGGAAGATGCGCGAGGAAATGTCCTGGGCGCAGAAGCCGGAGGGCGGCTCGATCAAGCACGATATTTCCGTGCCGGTCGCTTCCATCCCCGCCTTCATCCAAGAGGCCAATGCCGCGACGCTGGAAATGATCCCCGGCGCGCGCATCGTCTGTTTCGGCCATATCGGTGATGGCAATTTGCACTACAATGTTTCGCAGCCGGTGGGTGCCGACAAGGAAGCCTTCCTGGCGCGCTGG
Organism: Brucella sp. RRSP16; assembly: GCF_052246815.1. Classification (NCBI taxonomy): domain Bacteria; kingdom Pseudomonadati; phylum Pseudomonadota; class Alphaproteobacteria; order Hyphomicrobiales; family Brucellaceae; genus Brucella; species Brucella sp. RRSP16. The sequence continues at coordinate 127,947 of NZ_JBQQAM010000002.1, read as the reverse complement.
CACGAGCTGAATCATCGTATTCACACGATTGTTGCGAGCTATACGGGGTCGATCTCGGCGGAACACGGCATCGGCCAGCTCAAGCGTGAGGAACTCGCCTTCTTCAAGCAGGATGTCGCGCTCGACCTCATGCGCCGCATCAAGGCGGCCTTCGATCCGGCAGGCATCATGAACCCCGGCAAGGTTCTGTAAGGTCCGCATTATTACGGAAACAAGACGGGCGGTGTTTACCGCCCGTTTCTTTTAGTAAACGCTTATTCAGAAGAATTTCCGAATTCTTACACATGGTTGCATTCTGATAACCAAAGCCGAAGCCAAGGAAAAGTTAACTTAACTCATTAAGCCCGTCGGTAATAAACCGCGCCTATTCTCTGTCTCAACAAGGGCAAAAGCCCAACCGGGAAACCGGACATGAGACAGAGAGACAGAGGCGTCGAAAATGATGAGCAAGGGACTGAAGCCCGATTGGGCAGGACGGGAATTGCGGCTCGATCCGTTTCATTTTCCGCAGGTCGTGACCTATGCGACCCGCGACGGCAGCAGCGACGTTACCTTCACCATCAACGAGCGCGGCGCGGTGATCCGGCAGGTTCTGCCTTCAAGCGGCCTGCCGATGTCGATCGCGCTTCCTGCCAACGCATTTCTGGGCGTCGCCGCCCGCGCGGTGGAAGATGAGTTCGGCGAAATCACGGTGACGCTGGAGCTGATGCACGAAGATCCGCAGCTTTCCGTTCCCCTGCTTGTCGCGCATGACCTGACCGACGTTGCCGCCGACTGGCGCGCATGGGCCGCAAGCTTCAATCTGCCGATGATGCTGGTTGAGGAAGACGGTGTTGCCCGCCCGCTTTATGAAAGCACCGGCGCTGTTCGCACCGGCCAGCCGCAGGCGCGCCGCCAGGGACAGGAGCCGCGCCGTCGCCGCCCGCGTTTTCTCGCTCGCCGCAAGACGGGCACGCTTGGCGTCCGTCTGGTGATCTCGGGCAAGGAAATCATTGCGCGGAACTGAAATAGAGCATTTCCAGCAAAAGTGTGAAGCGGTTTTGCGTGAGGCAAATGCGGCAAGCCAGAGCATTTCCAGCAAAAGTGCGAAGCGGTTTTGCGTGAGGCAAATGCGGCAAGCTAATAACTTTGGCTGACCTCCAAAAAGCCCCCGGATGTTCTTGGGGCGCATTCCGAAAAGATGCGCCCGTAAAAGAAACATCCGGGTTTATTTTTTCCGGCTCAGAAATGCCATGACAGCCTCGCGGGCCTCATCCGAGGTAAGCCGTTCGGCAAAATGTCTGGCCTCCCGCGCGATGCGCTCGGAAACTTTTTCGGCGGGCATGCGTATCAGCGCGCGGGCAATCTGCATGGCCTGCGGAGGCTTGGCGGCTATTTCTTCCGCCGCCTTCATCACTTCCGCTTCCAGCGCATCATCGGCTACGACCCGATAGACGATACCGGCTTCCTGTGCGGCTTCCGCGGTGAAACCATGGCCAAGCGCCAACAACGCAAAAGCCTTCTGGTGTCCCATCAGCGGCGGGGCGAGCAGGCTGGACGCAGCTTCCGGCACAAGGCCGAGATCGACGAATGGCGTGCGGAACAAGGCGTGCGGTGTTGCAAATGTCAGGTCACAATGCAGGTGGATGGTCGTGCCGATGCCGATGGCAAGTCCGTCGACGCCGGAAACGATTGGCTTTTTCGCGCTGGCAAGAGCGTTCAGAAAATCCAAAACCTCGTTGCCAAGGTCGCCGCCCGATGCCGCAACCATGAAATCCTGCATGTCGTTGCCGGACGAGAACGCACCCGGCACGCCAAGAAACACATGCACACGCACCGCGTCATCGGCGTCGCCATCCTTGAGCGCTTTTGCCATGGTCGCATACATGGCGCGCGTGATGGCGTTCTTCTTGTCGGCCCGGTTGAGACGGATGATCTGGATCGCGCCTGTGCGCTCGATCAGGATATGTTCGCTCATGCTTACGCCTCCAGCGCAGATTTGGCGGCGGCAAGGCTGGCGGCGCCGGTTATGACGGTATCCTTCAGGGAGGAAACTTCGGCGAGCATGTTTTCCGCGAAGAAGCGGCTCAGGACCGCACGTCCGCTGTCGTCACCGGCAAGCGCCGCGCGCGCCAGATAGGCACCGCCTGAAACGAGCGACAAGAGGCGCTGGTAAGGCGTGGCCCCGGCAAGGGCTGCCTCAAGCTGGCCGTCCGCTACTGTCTTTTGCAGCCATTCGGTGGCTTCGCGGGCCTGGGCGATCGCCGTGGAAAGACGTGCGCCGGTTTCGCCCAGTTCCGGGCGATTGGATGCGCTGGCCTTGTCGGCATCTGCCTGCAATTCTTCAAGGAAGCCCTTGATATGTTCACCTTGCCCAAGCGGCAGCTTGCGCACCACAAGGTCGATGGCCTGTATGCCGTTGGTGCCTTCATAGATCGGCGTGATGCGGGCATCGCGCAGCAACTGTGCTGCGCCCGTCTCTTCGATGAAGCCCATGCCGCCATGAATTTGCACGCCCAGCGAAGCGACATCCACACCTGCATCGGTGGCAAAACTCTTGGCGAGCGGCGTCAGCAGCCCGGCGCGGTCTGACCAGAACTGCTGGTCTGCGCCATCCGTCGCATGGCTCATGTCGATGGCATGGGCGCAGGAATAGGTGATGGAGCGGGCAATCTGCGTCAGCGCCTTCATGGTGAGCAACATGCGGCTCACATCGGGATGCTCGATGATCGGGCTCATGCCTTGCTTCGGATCAGCACCGATGGCGCGGCCCTGTTTGCGCTCCTTGGCATAGCTGAGCGCCTGCTGGTAAGCCGCTTCGGCAACGCCGACGCCCTGAATGCCAACCAGAAGGCGGGCATTGTTCATCATAGTGAACATGCACGCCAGTCCGCGATTTTCCTCGCCGATCAGATAGCCGACGGCACCCTGTTCCTCACCTTTAACGAAACCATCGCCATAGATCATGGTGCAGGTTGGGGAGGCATGGATGCCCATCTTGTGCTCAAGGCCGGAGCAGAACAGATCGTTGCGGCGTCCGAGCGAACCGTCTGCGTTGACGAGGAATTTCGGCACGAGGAAAAGCGAAATGCCCTTGGTTCCAGCCGGGGCATCGGGCAGGCGCGCCAGCACCAGATGCACGATATTGTCGGTCAGGTCATGCTCGCCATAGGTGATGAAAATCTTCTGGCCGAAAATGCGGTAAGTGCCATCGCCGGCGCGTTCGGCACGGGTGCGAAGTGCGCCGAGATCGGAACCAGCCTGCGGCTCGGTCAGGTTCATCGTGCCCATCCACTCGCCGCTGATGAGCTTTTCGAGATAGACGTCCTTCAATTCCTTCGAGGCATGCTTTTCGAGCGCTTCGACCGCGCCCATGGTCAGCGTCGGGGCGATGGCGAAGGCCAGCGTGCCGGAGTTCCACATTTCGCTGACAGCCACCGACATCGTCATCGGCAGGCCCTGGCCGCCATATTCCGGCGTGCCGGTCAGCGAGTTCCAGCCGCCTTCGATCCAGTCGCGGTAAAGCTCTTTCCAGCCCGGCGCGGTCGTGACAACACCGTCCTTGACGGTCGCGCCGTGCTTGTCGCCGGTGATGCGCAGAGGTTCGACGCGCTCTGCGGCAAACTTGCCGGCTTCCTCCAGAATGGCGGCGGCAAGATCGGCGGAAAATTCAGGGAAGCGGTTGTCATCGAGGGCTTTTTCCAGCCCTGCAACCTTCATCAGCGTATGGGAAATTTCAGAAACCGGCGCGCGATACATCTTTCCTCCAAATATGATTTACCAGTGGATTGAATTCGACGTTTGAATCCCGACTGACACACAGGTTGTCTCAAACGTCGAATTCGAAAAATCCACTAGATACATAAAGTTACTAGTGGTCCTTTTGATTCCAACATTTGCTCGGCGCTTGAACCGAGGGATGCAAATGTTGGAATCAGACCACTAGCTTCTCCTCAGAAGCCTCCTGCATCGGCGCTGTTCGCATTCCGGCAGGCGCCAAAACGACCATCCGACATAAGAGCTATCGGCTTATTACGTAAACGTCAATGTTTTCGATGCACGTCATCGTGATGGGACAGCAGATGGCCATTCACGGGCAACAGCCCTCCGTCGCGACGACGAAGGCGCTTAAAAAAGAAGAATTACTGCGCGTCAATTGCAGGCTGTCGGTGACGTCAGGACCGCTTCTCACGCTCCACGGCACGCCAGCCGATATCGGAGCGGTAGAAGCCCTCCGGCCAGTCGATGCGCTTCACGGCTTCATATGCGCGTGCTTGCGCTTCTGCGACCGTGTCGGCGATGGCCGTGACATTCAGCACGCGCCCGCCATTGGCAATAATGTTGCCGTCCTTCTGCGCCGTTCCAGCATGGAAAACCTTGACGCCATCGATGCCTTCGAGCTTGTCGAGATCACGGATGACGCTGCCCTTCTTCACATTGGAGGGATAGCCTTCCGCAGCCATCACCACCGTCAGCGCTGGCTGATCCTTCCAGTCGAGCGAAACTTCATCCAGCTTGCCGTCCACGGCAGCATTGATGAGCGCGAGAAGGTCGCTGTTGAGGCGCATCATCAGTACCTGGCATTCCGGATCACCGAAACGGGTATTGTACTCGATCAGCTTTGGGCCGTCCTTGCCGATCATAAGGCCGAGGAACAGGATGCCGGAGAAAGGCGCGCCGATTTCCGCCATGCCGCGCATGGTCGGTTCGATCAGTTCACGCATCGTGCGTTCAACGATTTCCGGGGTCATGACCGGGGCAGGTGCATAGGCACCCATGCCGCCTGTATTCGGACCGGTGTCACCGTCGCCGACGCGCTTGTGATCCTGCGCCGAGCCAAGCGGCAATGCCGTCTTGCCATCGCAGATGCAGAAGAAGCTTGCTTCTTCGCCGTCCAGAAATTCCTCGACCACCACTTCGGCACCGGCGGAGCCGAATGCGCCCTCGAAGCACGCGTCCACCGCGTCGAGCGCTTCATCGAGCGTCATTGCTACAACCACGCCCTTGCCCGCGGCAAGCCCGTCGGCCTTCACAACGATCGGCGCACCCTGCTGGCGGATATAGGCCTTGGCCTTGGGCGCATTGTTGAAGCGACCATAGGCGCCTGTTGGAATATCGAAGCGCGCGCAGAGATCCTTGGTGAAGCCCTTCGAGCCCTCAAGCTGTGCCGCAGCCTTGGAGGGGCCGAACACGCGGATACCCTCACTGCGCATTTCGTCGGAAAGGCCAGCCACGAGCGGCGCTTCCGGCCCGACGACGACGAGATCGATCTTCTTGTCCTTGGCGAAGGCGATCAGCGCCTTGTGGTCATCGGCGCTGATGTCGACCAGTTCCGCAACTGTCGCAATGCCCGGATTGCCGGGTGCGCAATAGAGCTTTTCGAGCAGTGGAGAGGCGGCAAGTTTCCATGCCAGGGCGTGCTCGCGTCCACCGGAACCGATCAACAGAACTTTCATGCCTTGCTCCCTGCGCTTGAGGTAAGTAAACACTTAACTACCCGGCTCTCTATTGCCCATCGCACACGCGGGCAAGGGCAGGCTCGCGATTTTTCCAGAAAAAGCGGGTAGAGTCGTTCAGTTTCGAGAAAGCAGACGACCATGCAGCATCCGCAAACTAACCCACAGGTCAATTCTGGCATCCAGTCCCGCGATGCGCGCGGACGGGTGAAGGATGCTCCTTCCGGCCATTGGGTATATCGTGTCCTGCCGCATTGGCTGTGGCCCTACGCGCAGCTTGCCCGCTGGGACCGTCCCATCGGCTGGCAGCTCCTTCTCTGGCCCTGCTGGTGGTCGGCTGCGCTCGTGGCAGGGGCGGGCGCCAAGCCCGGCGATGGTGCATGGGCCGTGTTGCCGTCGTTCTGGCATCTGTTTCTGTTTCTGGTCGGCGCCATCGCGATGCGCGGTTCCGGCTGCACTTATAACGATCTGGTCGATCAGGATATTGATGACAAGGTGGACCGTACTCGCTCGCGTCCTCTGCCCTCGGGACAGGTAACACGCGGTCAGGCCAAGCTGTTTCTGGTTTTGCAGGCGCTCGTCGGCCTCGTGGTCGTTATGCAGTTCAACTGGTTTTCCATCGGGCTTGGTATTTTCTCGCTTCTGATCGTCGCTGCCTATCCCTTCATGAAGCGCATCACCGACTGGCCGCAATTCGTGCTCGGTCTTGCTTTCTCATGGGGCGCGCTCATGGGCTGGGCTGCGGTCGAAGGCTCGCTGAGCCTTGCACCGGTGCTGCTCTATATCGGCGCCATCCTGTGGACGATCGGCTATGACACGATCTACGCGCATCAGGACAAGGAAGATGACGCGCTGGTGGGCGTGCGTTCCACGGCGCGTCTTTTTGGCAAGCATACCAAGACGGCGCTGATGGTGCTCTATGGTGGTGCGATCGGCTTCTTTGCGGCGGCTTTCGCCGTAGCGCAGGTGCCGATGCCAGCTCTTGCCGGATTGCTTGCTGCGGGCGTGCATCTCTATCGCCAGATCATCGTGCTCGATATCGACAATCCCGACCAATGCCTGAAACTGTTCAAGTCCAACAATATCGTCGGCTGGCTGATTTTCCTGGGGCTTGTTCTCGGAAGCCTCTGGGTGGCGGTCAAGCCGCTGGTATAACAAGAAAGGCCACTGTTTTCAGTGGCCTTCTTGTTATCAGGTTACGGATAGAGTCGATCCTTGTTCCAGTCGCCCTCCGGCGAGGGCCGTGTGAAAAGCACGCGGTCATGCAGGCGGAAGGCACGGTCATGCCAGAATTCAATCGAGACGGGGCGGATACGGAAACCCGACCAGTAGGAGGGGCGAGGAATATCGCCGATGGCATATTTCGCCGTATATTCCGCAACCGCCTTTTCCAGCGCGAAACGGCTTTCCAGCGGACGTGACTGCTTGGATGCCCATGCGCCGATGCGGCTGCCGCGCGGGCGCGAGGCGTAATAGGCATCGGCTTCGGCGTCGCTGACTTTCTCCACCGGCCCACGCACGCGCACCTGACGGCGCAACGTCTTCCAATGGAAGCACATGGCGGCTTTTTCCGCCGACAGGATTTCCTTGCCCTTGGTGCTTTCATAATTGGTGTAGAAGACGAAACCCTGCTCGTCAAAATCCTTCAGCAGCACCATGCGCACATTGGGCAGGCCATCCGGGTCAACCGTCGCCAGCGCCACCGCATTGGGATCGTTCGGTTCGCTTTGTTTGGCGTCGGCCAGCCAGTCGGCAAAGAGCTTGAACGGCTGGGAGGATTCGGTGAAGTCGTCGCTTGCGTTTGTCATTTTGGATTTTCAACAGCCTGTCGGAAATGCGCGGATCATCCTGCAAGAGAATCCCCGCCGGAGACACCCCAATGGTGCGGGTCGGGACGGAGCTTCTTCGATAACCGCCTCTTTGTCCATGGCCTTGCCGGGATGCGTCGTCGCAGGGGCGCTTTACTTGAGGGGGAACTTCTAGTAGGGCGCCCGTTCAAGGTCGGGCTATGCCAAAACTCGATTTCCTGACGCTTTACATCGTAATTTTCTTAAATTCGCTGACGGTCTGCATCATCTGGACCGCCATCGCCTTCTCTTACCGCAAATTCAGACCGGCCAGGCTCTGGCTGCTTTCGACGACGCTCCTGCTGGTTGGAGGCTTTGTTCTTTCGCTGCAAGGCAATGAAGGTGCGTTCTGGCCCGCCGTTATCGGCAACACCATCATCATCTATGGCTTCTGCCTGGCCTTTATCGGCGCCCGCTACTTCTACGGCCAGAAAGGCGGCTGGCGGATGGCGGTGGGAATATCGCTCGCAAGTTTCGCCGTCATGGCCGCGTTTCATGCGAGCTGGCAGGGGCGGAACATCGCCTATGCGGTGGGCCAGTCGGTGCCCATGGCGATGACGGTATTCTATCTGGCGCGGCAAAAGAGCCTCGGTCTCGGCGGCCGGATCGCCATCATCGCCTTTTTGCTGGGTATCATCGGGCATGCCATCGAGACGTCGCTGAACATCGCCGCATGGGCGGGAGAGTTCGACCAGTCGCTTTATTTTTCCATCGAAAGTTATGCGCTGGTCTGCGTGATCTATAGCGGCATGATCTGGAACTTCGGTTTCATCGTCATGGCGATGAATCGTCTGCACGGCGATATGGCAAAGGTCGCGGAGACCGACGAACTCACCGGGCTCCCGAACCGCCGCCATTTCATGAAAAGGCTGGCGAGAGCCGAATTCGCATTCAGTGAAGACGGGGTCGCCTATACCGTCATGCTGATCGATATCGACAATTTCAAGCATTGGAACGACACATATGGCCATGCGCTGGGCGATCAGGCGCTTGTGCATTTCGCCGATGTCGGGGTCGACATCCTCAATCGCCGCGGTGTGCTGGCGCGCTTTGGAGGCGATGAGTTCTCGATTCTGCTGCCCGGGATGCATGAGCATGAGGCGACGGAAATCGCCCGTGAAATCGTCGGCGCAGTCAACCATACGCCGCTTGTTTTCAACGGGCGGAAACTCATCTTGACGGTCAGCATCGGCATTGCGAGCGAAGAACCGCGTGATGAGAGGAGTGACCTTGACGTTTTTGCGCGGGCCGATCTTGCGCTCTACAAGGTAAAGCAGGGAGGCCGGAACGGTTATGCTACCCGTACAACGACGGTGAACGCACCGCGTTCTTCTTTCTCCGGAAGGTCGCTGGCTGTTGGATGAGCGATAGCTGGCCTGAAGGACGCAGAGAATTGGGGGCATCATTTGCCGGCCGCATAAAGTATGGAGTTGGGCGTTGTGCTCCGATTCCGATTTGTTTACCTTTCCGGCACACCGCTTGTTAACTCAAGTTCACCCATAATCCCTGCATCTTTAGCGTGTAGAACAAGGGAATAGCGTTGGCCGTCGATACGCTTCGCCATAAAGTAAATTTCTGGAGTCCGTGCCGTGGCGCCAAGGTGCTGCGCGAGGCTGCGATCGGCCTATGCCTCTTCTCGCTTGCCGGTTGCGCCATGGGTGGGGTGAGCATCGAAAAGGCTGTTCCTGATTCTTCCACGATCACCGGATCCGTGAAGCAATCGCAGCCGGTCGAGACCGATACCGGCAAGCTTTCCGATCAATCCGCCATAAAGAACGTCGTTTCCGCGCTCAACTTCACGCAATGGGGAAAGAAGCCCGTTCCGTGGGCCAATCCCGATACGGGCAGCCAGGGCACCATCACCACGATTGCCGAGAACAACAAGAACAATCAGCTCTGCCGCGAGTTCGAAACATCGCGTGAAGCTTTTGACGGTGTTTCTATTTATCGCGGTGAAACCTGCATGGAGCGCGGCGGTCAATGGACGGTAACTTCTTTCGCGCCGATCTGAAAAGAAAAGCCTGCCCTGACTGGAACTTTGCCGGTCAGATGCGCATATTGTGGGCAACGAATCTTGTTTATCTCACAATTATTTCCTGAAAGAGGAACTATATGCGCGATCCCTATAGCGTGCTGGGCGTCGCCAAAACGGCGAAGCCCGAAGAAATAAAATCGGCTTTTCGCAAACTGGCCAAAAAGCACCACCCGGATCAGAACAAGGATGATCCGAAGGCGCAGGAGCGTTTTGCAGAACTGAATCAGGCCTACGAAATTCTGGGCGACAAGGACAAGCGCGGGCAATTCGACCGCGGCGAGATCGATGCCGAGGGCAAGCCCGCTTTCCAGGGCTTTACAGGCGGGCAGGGCTTCGGCGGCGCCCATGGCGACCCGTTCGCCGGCTTCCGGCAGGGCGGCGGCAACAGCCATTTTGAATTTCGCTCCGGTCCCGGCGGCTTTCAGCAGGGCGGCGGCTTCGGTGGTGCAGAAGATATCCTGAACGATCTTTTCGGCGGAGCTTTCGGTGGCGGTGCCCGCGCAGGCGGCGCACGGCAGCGCGGCCCCGCGAAGGGAGCCGATCTTTCGGCATCCATCGATATCACGCTGGAACAGGCCGCCGGTGCTGAAAAGGTCGAGGCGGTTTTCCCGAACGGCAAGCATCTCAAGATCAAGCTGCCGAAATATGTCGAGGACGGTCAGACCATTCGCCTGAAAGGGCAGGGCGAGGCATTGGTGGGCGGAACGGCTGGCGATGCGCTGGTAACGATTCACTTCAAGGTGCATCCCCGGTTTCGCCTGGAGGGGCGTGACGTGCACGTGGATCTCCCGGTCGAGCTTTCCGATGCCGTTCTTGGCGGCAAGCAGGAAGTGGAGACCCTCGACGGCCGGATTGCGGTGAAAATACCGGCATGGTCGAGTTCGGACCGCGTTCTGCGCCTGAAGGAAAAGGGCCTTCCGCTCAAAGCAGCCGGACGTGGCGATCTTTACGTGCATGTGCGGATCATGCTGCCGGAAGGTGGCGACAGGGAACTCGAAGAATTCCTGCAAAAACGCAAACAAGCCTGAACAGGTCTTCAATCGTTTGAAGCCGGGTGTTGTCTCTTTGCGGCAGTAAAGTGACAATGCCCGGCTTTTTCACTGCAATTGCTTGAAGGAGAGCCGAGGCTGTGCGATAGGGCAACTAGTTAATTGTTTTCAATGAGGACCCCTAATGACCGCACAGTCAGGTTTGTTGCAGGGCAAGCGTGGATTGATTCTGGGCGTCGCCAACAACCGCTCCATCGCATGGGGTATTGCGAAGGCCGCTCGTGATGCAGGCGCAGAGCTCGCATTCACCTATCAGGGCGATGCATTGAAGAAGCGTGTCGAGCCTCTGGCTGAAGAGCTTGGCGCATTCGTTGCCGGACATTGCGATGTGGCGGATGCTGCCAGCATCGACGCTGTTTTCGAGACGCTTGAAAAGAAGTGGGGCAAGCTCGACTTCGTCGTGCACGCCATCGGCTTTTCCGACAAGGATGAGCTGACGGGCCGCTATGTCGATACGTCGGAAGCCAATTTTACCAATACGATGCTGATTTCGGTCTATTCCCTGACGGCGATTTCGCGCCGGGCGGAAAAACTGATGGCCGATGGCGGTTCGATCCTGACGCTGACCTATTACGGCGCCGAAAAGGTCATGCCGAACTATAACGTCATGGGCGTGGCCAAGGCTGCTCTCGAAGCAAGCGTCAAGTATCTGGCGGTTGATCTCGGACCGCAGAACATTCGCGTCAATGCGATTTCGGCCGGTCCGATCAAGACGCTTGCCGCTTCAGGCATCGGCGACTTCCGTTATATCCTCAAGTGGAACGAGTACAACGCGCCGCTGCGCCGTACCGTCACCATCGAGGAAGTGGGCGATGTCGGCCTTTATTTCCTTTCCGACCTGTCACGTTCGGTGACGGGCGAAGTCCACCACGCGGACAGCGGCTATCATGTCATCGGCATGAAGGCGGTTGACGCTCCGGACATTTCGGTCGTGAAAGACTGAAGCAGCGAATACGAAATCCCGAAATGTTGACCGCTTCTCGGGATTTTTCTTTTTCTTTCCCGGTGCGGGAAAGCTATCCAGACATTGACTGACGGCATATTGGGGTGGAGCTGTGGCTCGGGAAATCATCTACTTTTCACGTCACGGCGAGACAGACTGGAATGTTTCGCAGCGCATTCAGGGACAGCTCGACATCGATATCAACGCGCATGGCCGCACACAGGCGGATCGCAATGGCGATATGCTGAAGTCGCTGATCGGCGACGGCGCGGGCTTCGACTTCGTGGCAAGTCCTCTGCGTCGCACCCGCGAGACGATGGAACGCATCCGGTTGCGCATGGGGCTCGACCCTTATGATTACCGCACCGACCCTCAACTGATGGAAGTCAATTTCGGCGACTGGCAGGGCTTCATGATGGAGGACATTGCCAAGGAGCGTGAAGATCTTCTGGAGGCGCGCGCCCGCGACAAGTGGAATTTTGTGCCACCCGGCGCAACCGCTGAAAGCTATATGGGTCTCTCGCGGCGTATCGGGCGATGGGTGGAGGCGGTGGAGTGGCCAACCGTCTGCGTGACGCATGGCGGCTGCATCCGCACGCTGTTTTACCTTTACGGCGACATGGATGGCCACGCTGCGGCAAATCTATCCATCCCACAGGACAAGATACTGAAGTTCGAAAACGGCAACCTCGAGTGGGTTTGATCCCGCAAATCAGTCTATAGTGCGCGAACAGAATTTTGCCAGCGATGGAGGCGTTTCATGCCCTTCGAACGTTTCGCGGTCATATCGGATATTCACGGTAACAGCGATGCGCTGGCTGCGGTGCAGGCCGATATCGATGCTTTGCAAATCGAGACGATCATCAATCTCGGCGATCATCTGAGCGGTCCCTTAGCCGCGCGTGAGACAGCAGATATGCTGATGGCGCGAGAAATGATCTGCATTCGCGGCAATCACGATCGCTGGCTTGTGGAAAAGTCGCTCGCGGAGATGGGCCCCTCGGATCGGGTAGCACGCGAACAGCTTGATGACCGGCACATCGAATGGCTGCGCGCAATGCCTGCATCGCGCTCTCTGGCCGATGGACGCATATTCATCTGCCACGGAACCCCATCGAGCGATACCACCTACTGGATGGAGAACGTTACCGCCAATGGCGATGTCGTTCTGCGGAGCCGAGAGGATATTGAGGCAGAGGCCGATAACATAGCGGCCTCTATCATCCTTTGCGGCCATACGCACACGCCGCGGGTTGTTCGTCTTGGGGACGGGCGAATGCTGGTCAATCCGGGAAGCGTGGGTTGTCCCGGTTACGACGACGATCACCCGGTTCCACATATTGTCCAGACTGGGAACCCCAATGCGTCCTATGCTGTCATCGAGCAGACCGGCTCTGGCTGGCAGATAACCCTGCGCAATGTTCCCTACGATACGGTACGGATGGTCCAGATGGCGGAGAACAACCGTCGTGCCGAATGGGCGCGTGTTGTCAGAAGCGGCTGGTTCCAGCCCAAAAGAAAAGAGCGGCTTATGAGCCGCTCATTTTTCTAAAGGGGACGGTTTCGGGCTTACGGCGCTTCCTGAATGTCGGTGATGAAGCGCGTGCTGTCGACCACATCATAGATGATGAGGACCTTCATGCCCTTGTTGATCGCGCTGTAATCGAACTCGCCAGGCAGCTTGTATGTCTGGCCGTCATCCAGCGTTATGGTTTCGCTGTCCTTGTTGATACCGGTGATCTTGCCTTCGGCATCGTCCGCCATCGCCACCGTCGAGAACAGCGAAGCAACGATGAGAATTAATCCGACCAGATAATGCATGACTTTCCGTTCCTTTGGTTGTGCCTCGGGTTGGGTTGTCGCCTGACCGATTCGACACGATTGTCGCAATTTGAGCACGTCGCGGAAAAGTGGAAACCGGTTTTCCGATAACGACATGCAGGATAATGGGTTTAAAGCGCAATGCGCTTTGATAGTTCTGGCGCGCCGCACCGTCTATCCCACAATGTAGCGTGCGGAATGTGTCAAAAAAAATGCCGGATATCGATCTCCGGAAGGAAATTTTGCGTCACCGGGGAGCTTGATTTGACCGCCGTCAAAAAGCCCAATAAAACCGGCGCGTAAAGTAGCTGCTCTCTCCTTGGCCTGCTCCGGACAAGGACAATTTATTCAGGCGTCGCGCATGTCTCACAATAGTTTCGGTCATCTGTTCCGGGTAACCACCTGGGGCGAAAGCCACGGTCTGGCGCTCGGTTGCGTTGTTGACGGCTGCCCCCCCGGCATCACGTTCACGGAAGCGGAAATCCAAGCCTATCTCGACAAGCGCAAGCCCGGCCAGTCCAAGTATACGACGCAGCGCCGCGAACCCGATCAGGTGCGCGTGCTTTCCGGAGTCCTTCTGGGCGACGACGGCGTGACCATGACGACGACCGGCACGCCCATCTCGATGATGATCGAGAACACCGATCAGCGCTCGAAAGACTATGGCGAGATCGCCCGCCAGTACCGGCCGGGCCACGCCGATTACACCTATGACGTCAAATACGGCATTCGCGACTATCGCGGAGGCGGACGTTCATCGGCGCGTGAAACGGCGGCTCGTGTTGCAGCCGGTGCGATTGCGCGCAAGATCGTGCCGGGGCTCGAGGTGAAGGGCGCACTGGTTGCAATGGGCGTGCATGGCATCGACCGCCGCCGCTGGAACTGGGCCGAAGTGGATAACAATCCATTCTTTTCGCCGGATGCAGGTTCGGTGGAGATTTTCGCCGACTATCTCGACGGCATTCGCAAGAACGGATCGTCCGTTGGCGCAGTCATCGAAATCGTCGCCGAAGGCGTGCCGGCGGGCATCGGCGCGCCCATCTATGGCAAGCTCGATCAGGATATCGCAAGCCTGCTGATGTCGATCAACGCCGTGAAGGGTGTGGAAATCGGCAACGGTTTCGAGGCGGCCCGTCTCACAGGCGAGGAAAACGCGGACGAAATGCGCATGGGCAATGACGGCAAGCCGCTGTTCCTGTCCAATCATGCAGGCGGCATTCTTGGCGGGATTGCTACAGGCGCGCCGGTCGTGGCGCGTTTCGCGGTCAAGCCGACCTCATCGATCCTGACCCCGCGCCGCTCTGTCGACAAGGATGGCAAGGAAGTGGATGTGATGACAAAGGGCCGTCACGATCCATGCGTGGGCATTCGCGCCGTGCCGATCGGCGAGGCGATGGTGGCTTGCGCGATTGCCGACCATTATCTGCGCCACCGCGGCCAGACTGGCCGCGTCTGAATAATTGGGGCCAGACTGGCCGCGTCTGACTAATTTGGGGCCAGACTGGCCGCGTTTGAGTGAATTCGGCCTTACAGGCCATATCTGACCGACGATTGGGCCCGTTGGTTGTCTGACATATAGAGGTCGAAATGAGCTATAATCAGAAGCAGGTTGTGGATGCGCTTCGCGCTTTCGAACGCGGCGAGATCGTGGTGGTGATGGATGATGACGGGCGCGAGAATGAAGGCGACCTGATTGTCGCCGCCGTGCATTGTACGCCCGAAAAGATGGCCTTCATCGTCCGCCACACATCCGGCATCGTCTGCACGCCGATGACCCGCGAGGAAGCCAAGCGCCTCAACCTCGCGCCCATGGTGGCTGAAAACGAATCCGCCCACACGACAGCGTTCACCGTGACGGTCGACTATCGCCATGGCACCACGACCGGCATTTCGGCGGAAGACCGCACGCTGACCGTGCGCAATCTGGCCAATCCCAATGCCGGCGCTTCGGATTTCGTGCGCCCCGGCCATATTTTCCCGCTGGTCGCCCGCGAAGGTGGTGTCCTGATGCGGTCCGGCCATACAGAAGCCGCCGTCGACCTCTGCAAGCTTGCAAATCTCCCGCCCATCGGCGTGATCTGCGAACTGGTCAACGATGACGGTTCCGTCATGCGCGGCCCGGATGTGAAGGCCTTTGCCGAAAAACATGCGCTGCATCTGGTTACGGTTGCCGATCTCATCGCCTATCGCCAGCGCAAGGAAACGCTGGTCAAGCGCGTTGGCGATGCGCCGGTAAAGACTTGCGCGGGTGCAGCCCACGCCTACACTTACGAATTGCCGTGGGAACCGATGCAGCACGTGGCTGTCGTGTTCGGCGACATTCGTGACGGCGAGGAAGTGCCGGTCCGTCTTCACCGCGAAGACGTGCTGAACGATGTGTTCGGCAAGGGCGGCAGCAATCTCGAGGCCATCATGGAAAAGATGGGCAAGGAAGGTCGCGGCGTGCTGGTTTATCTGCGCGAAGGCTCTGTCGGGGTGCGTTCCGATCACCATGACACCCGCGCCCGCGATGCGATTCCCAGCGACCATGAAAGCCATGCCGAAGCGGTTGCCCGCGAGGAAGAGTGGCGTCAGATCGGCCTTGGCGCACAGATATTGAAAGACCTCGGCATCACGTCGATTGTGCTTCTGGCATCGCGCGAGCGCCATTATGTCGGCCTTGAAGGTTTCGGCATCCACATCGCCCGCACCGAAATCATCTGACTTTTTAAGACAGATCAGGCGCATGGCCGTCATGGTCATGTGCCTGTGAGATGCTATAGTGAATCTATGACAACACGGCTTTACTGGCATCCTATCTATCTCGAACATCTGACCCCGCCCGGCCATCCCGAGCGCCCGGATCGAATTCGGGCGCTGATGAGTGAGCTGGAAGGGCCGGATTTCTACCGGCTCGACCGGGTGGAAGCGCGCGCGGCGACGAGGCGTCGGTGCTGCTTGCGCATCCGGAAGAACATCTGGAAGCCATTCGCGCCGGAATACCGGAGCCCGCTTCGGACGAGGAAGCTGCCGCACCTGTGGTGAAGCTCGACGGCGATACCTATGTCAGTCCCAAAAGCCTGGAAGCTGCACTGACGGCTATCGGGGCGGCAACGGCGGCGGTCGATGACGTGTTTTCCGGCGCTGCAAATAATGTCTTCGTTGCAGCCCGCCCGCCTGGGCATCATGCCGAGCGCTCCACGGCTATGGGCTTTTGCCTTTTCAACAATATTGCGATTGCGGCCCGCCATGCGCAGCGCCGCCACGGTGCCGAGCGCATCGCCATCGTTGATTGGGATGTGCATCACGGCAACGGGACGCAGGATATTTTCAAGGACGATCCAAGCGTCCTGTTCTGTTCGACGCATCAGTTTCCCTTATATCCCGGCACGGGGGCGAAGGATGAAACCGGCGTCGGCAATATCTTCAATGCGCCACTGTCTCCCGATACCGGAAGCCGCGAATTTCGCGAGGCATTTAATAGTCGTGTATTACCTGCCCTGGACAATTTCCGGCCAGATTTGATCCTTATTTCGGCGGGCTTCGATGCCCATTTTCGCGATCCGCTGGCCGAGCTCAATCTTGACGAAGCGGATTTTGATTGGGCGACAGGCAAACTCATGGAGCGGGCAGAAAGGTTCTGCGATCACCGGCTAGTGAGTGTGCTTGAGGGTGGATATGATCTTGAGGGCTTGTCGCAGTCCGCGTCTACGCATATTACGCGGCTGTTGAAAGGATGAATCATGGTAACCGAACCGTCCAACGCCGACATTGCGGTAATGAGCTTCGAGGATGCGCTGAAGCAGCTCGAGAAGATCGTCGACGATCTGGAGCGGGGCGACGTGCCGCTCGAGGAATCCATTCGCATCTATGAGCGCGGCGAGGCCCTGAAGAAACATTGCGACACGCTTCTGAAATCCGCCGAGGACAAGGTGGAGAAAATCCGTATTGGCCGTGATGGCCAGCCGGTTGGCACCGAGCCGCTTGACCCGGAATAGAGCGGCCTGAATTGAACTGACCGGATAATTCCGGTCAGAACAGGGTCTTGAGCTGGGCGACATAAGGCGCCAGAACGCCGCTCAGCAGATAGGGGCCAAGGCCCCAGGTCAGCGTCCATCCAGCAGCACCAATAATATTCGCCGCCAGAAAATGCAGCGGGTCCATTTTCATGGAACCTGCAACAATGCCGTTGAGCTGCCGCAGAAGCACGACGAAACGCGCGGTCGCCACCACATAGATTCCCTTGCTTTCGAAAAGTTTCTCGAACTGATCCAGCCGTTCCGGCGTGAGTTTGACGAGGTGTCCGTATCTGAGGATCAGTCGTCGGCCGCCAAAGCGGCCGATCAGGTATCCCGTGCTGTCGCCAAGCACGGCGCCGACAAATACCGCAATCAGCACGGTTTCGATGTTGAGAGTTCCATGCAGGGCAAGCAATGAGCTTGCTATGAGCGCGCTCTCGCCGGGCAGGGGGGCGCCAAAGGATTCAAAATATACGATTATGAAAAGAGCAAGCGCGCCGTATGCGGCAATGTAAGGTTCCAGAAAGCTCATTGATTTGCAGGTCTTTCGGCAAACGCCGATCTGATCCGGTCAGATCGAAACACGATAAAAAGGCTCCGGGCGAGCCGGAGCCTGAAATCTGTAACTATCACATCAACCGATGGAACGCTTGCCGGTAATTGCGTGGTACACCCACAACACGATTATTGAGCCGATTATCGCAATGACGAGGCTGATCGGATCGAATGCGCCGGTGACGCCACGTCCAAAAAGCTGAGACGAGATCACACCGCCGACGATGGCGCCGACAATGCCGAGAGCAATATCCAGAAACAGGCCCTGGCCGCTTTTATTGACGATCTTGCTGCCGATGAAGCCGGCAATCAAGCCTAGTATTATCCAGCTTATAACAGACATCTAATATCTCCCGATGCGTAAATACACTTTTGCATCACGCACTTAGGAAATTTTCACACTGATGCAAAATTTGCAAGGTATAATGCTTGTCAAAATGGGAAACCCATTTACCTTTATCTTACCGAATGCACAATTGGCATCGGATAACAGGGAGTATCGTGTGATGGGAAGTTATGACGACAACTCGGGCAATTCGCCTATCCCCGGCGGAAGCCTCGCGAAGCCGGTTCTGATTGCGCTCGGCGCCCTGCTGATCGGCAAGATGCTGAAGGGCCATAGCGACGATACGGCGGATGCTCCAGCGCAACCTGTGCCGGATCAGTCGCAGGCAGGCGGCGGCTTGCTCGGTGGTATCCTTGGCGGGCTTGGTGGCCTGCTCGGCGGTGCGGCTGCAGGAAATGCTTCCGCGGCTCCTACGGCGCCGGGGCCTCTGGGTGGCGGGCTTGGCGGTCTTCTCGATCAACTGAAACAGGCTGGCCTAGGCGAAAAGGTGGATTCCTGGGTCGGCCAGGGGTCCAACCATCCAATCGAGCCAGGGCAGCTTGGCGATGCAATCGGCCAGAAAACGCTAAGTGAAATCGCGGAGCATGCCGGCATCGACCAGCAGGAACTTCTGAACCAGCTGTCGCAGGTTCTGCCGGGATTGGTGGACAAGCTGACGACGAACGGGCAGGTTCCCGACGCCAGCGCGCTGTCCAAGCTGCTGCAGGGACGCTGACGGAATTTGCATTGAAACTGAACCGCACCGCTCGTCGGTGCGGTTTTGTTTTGAATGCGCTTTCGACAAACTGAACTCCGCTCTTATATAAGCTCTACAATTAATGGCTGGAGTTGCGTTTTCATGAGTTTCTTTCCGTGTCCTGACCCGGTTCTTGGTGACAAGACTTCGGTAGACAGCATCGAAACGCTGGTCATCCCGCGTACAAGCGATATCGGTGGGCTGGAAGTGCGGCGCGCATTGCCGACAGTGCGGCGCCGTCTGGTGGGGCCGTTCATTTTCTTCGACCGGATGGGGCCCGCTGTTCTGCGCGATGGCGATGCACTCGATGTGCGCCCGCATCCGCATATCGGCCTTTCCACGGTGACCTATCTTTTCGACGGTCATATCCGCCACAGGGACAGCCTTGGCACCGAAATGGTCATTCGCCCCGGTGACGTGAACCTGATGACCGCCGGTCGCGGCATTGTGCACTCCGAGCGTTCGCCGGAAGAGGAACGCAACGGGCCGTTGTCGATTTCCGGCATCCAGACCTGGCTTGCGCTGCCCGATGCGCTGGAAGAAATCAGCCCGGAGTTTTTTCACACCAACGCTCCCGATCTGCCGGTTATGGAGGACAGCGATTTCTCCGGGCGGCTGATCATGGGGGCCATGCTGGGGCTGAAGTCGCCGGTAATCCAGCACGCCGATACGCTTTATGCGGATATTCGGATAGAACCAAACGGGCGTTTCCCGATTCCGCCTGTCGCCGAAGAACGCGCAATCTATACGCTTGAGGGCAATGTCGGCATTGGCGGCGAAGTGTTTCCGCCCGACCGCCTGCTGGCATTCCGCCCCGGCGACGATATTGTCGTGCAGGCCGGGCCGGAAGGTGCGCATATAATGCTATTTGGCGGTGCAACACTCGGTTCGAAGCGCTATGTATGGTGGAATTTCGTATCGTCTTCGCGAGAGAGGATAGAACAGGCCAAGGAAGAATGGCGCAGCGGGCGTTTCGATATCGTGCCCGGTGATGAGCAGGATTTCATACCTTTGCCTGAATGAAGTGAATTGAGTTGAGCCTTGGGACACGATGTCCCGCCTGCTTGATCCTGCCGCGTTGCTGCTATACCGACAACAAAACCGAACCAGAAACAGGTTGTTTTAATGTCCCGACCACTGACCCCGTTGCTTGACAAGGCACCGATCCCGGAAGCCCTGCGCGCATTGCCGGAATCCGATCTGCCTCAACTCGCGCAGGAATTGCGCGCGGAGCTGATCGACGTGGTATCGACTACCGGCGGGCATCTGGGAGCGGGGCTGGGTGTGGTGGAGCTGACGGTGGCGTTGCATCATGTCTTCGACACGCCGCATGACCGTATCATCTGGGACGTTGGTCATCAGGCCTATCCGCACAAGATACTGACCGGGCGTCGCGACCGCATCCGCACATTGCGTCAGACCGGCGGTCTTTCGGGTTTCACCAAGCGCAGCGAAAGCGAATATGATCCCTTTGGCGCGGCGCATTCATCAACGTCGATCTCGGCTGGTCTTGGCATGGCGGTCGCGTCCGATCTTTCGGGCGAAAAGCGCAATGTGATTGCGGTCATTGGCGACGGTTCCATGTCGGCTGGCATGGCCTATGAGGCGATGAACAATGCCGGTGCGCTCGACGCGCGCCTTATTGTCATCCTCAACGATAACGACATGTCGATAGCGCCGCCGACCGGCGCCATGAGCGCCTATCTGGCGCGTCTCGTCTCCGGCAAGACCTATCGCAGCGTCCGCGAGGCCGCCAAGCAGGTTGCCAAAAAGCTGCCGAAGTTTTTGCAGGACAAGGCCCGCAAGTCGGAGGAATATGCGCGCGCCTTCTTTACTGGCGGCACGCTGTTTGAAGAGCTGGGCTTCTATTACGTCGGCCCCATCGACGGGCATAATCTGGATCATCTGCTGCCGATCCTGAAAAACGTGCGTGATACGCAGGAAGGCCCGGTGCTGATCCACGTGGTCACGCAGAAGGGCAAGGGATATCCGCCAGCCGAAGCCGCCGCCGACAAATATCACGGCGTCAACAAGTTCGACGTCATAACCGGCCAGCAATCGAAACCACCTGCAAATGCGCCGAGCTATACCAAGATTTTCGGCACCAGCCTGATCGAAGAAGCCCGCCACGACGACAAAATCGTGGCGATCACCGCCGCCATGCCATCGGGAACCGGGCTTGATCTTTTTGGCGAGGTGTTTCCGCAACGCACCTTCGATGTCGGTATTGCCGAACAACATGCGGTGACTTTCGCCGCCGGTCTTGCCAGCGAAGGTTTCAAGCCATTCTGCGCCATTTACTCGACGTTTCTGCAACGCGGCTATGATCAGGTGGTCCATGACGTTTCGATCCAGAATCTGCCGGTGCGCTTCCCCATCGACCGCGCCGGACTGGTCGGGGCAGATGGCCCGACCCATGCAGGTTCCTTCGATACGGGCTTCCTTGCCGCTCTGCCCGGTTTCGTGGTGATGGCCGCATCGGATGAGGCCGAACTGCGCCATATGGTGCGCACCGCGGCCGAATATAACGAAGGTCCGATCTCTTTCCGCTATCCGCGTGGCGATGGTGTCGGTGTCGATCTGCCGGAACGCGGGCAACTGCTTGAAATCGGCAAGGGCCGCATCGTGCGTGAAGGCACGAAGGTCGCGCTGCTGTCCTTTGGAACGCGCTTGCAGGAATGCCTTGCTGCCGCCGATGAGCTGGGCGCCGCCGGTCTTTCGACCACGGTTGCCGATGCGCGCTTCGCCAAGCCGCTCGATCATGACCTGATCCGCCGGCTGGCGCGAGAGCATGAAGTGTTGGTGATGGTGGAAGAGGGCGCTGTCGGCGGCTTTGCCTCGCATGTGCTGCAATTCCTCGCCATGGATGGCCTTCTTGATCGTGGCCTCAAGGTGCGGGCTCTGACCTTGCCGGACAGCTATCAGGACCACGGCAAGCCGGACGCCATGTATGCCGAGGCCGGTCTCGACCGGGCGGGGATCGTGCAGGCGGTTTTTGCAGCCCTTGGCCGCGAGGCCATCGCAGCGCCATTTCGCGCCTGACCGATGAGCGGAGAAGCAGGCGACAGGAACCTGCGGCTCGATCAGCTGCTGGTCGAACTTGGGCTGTTTGCAACGCGTTCGCGGGCGCGTGATGCAATTCAGCGCGGCACGGTCAAGGTGGAGGGTAAGCCAGTCACCAAGCCCGGCCAGACGGTTTTGCGTAACGCAAACATCGCCGTTGACGATCCAGCAAGCGCTTATGTCTCCCGCGCTGCCCTGAAGCTTATTGCGGCGCTCGACCATTTCGGCCTTGATGTGAAAGGGCGCACAGCACTCGACATTGGTGCTTCGACAGGCGGTTTCACACAAGTGTTGCTGGAGCGTGGCGCGAACCACGTTCTCGCCATCGATGTGGGCCACGACCAGCTGCACGAGACGTTGCGCGCTGATCCTCGCGTCACCAACAAGGAAGGGCTGAACGCCCGTGCGCTGGAATTTTCCGACCTGGATGGGCGCGAAATTGATTGCGTGGTTTCGGATGTGAGCTTCATCTCGCTGAAACTCGCCTTGCCTGCGGCATTGGCCTTTGCGCAAAAAGGTGCTATTTGCGCGCTTCTCGTAAAGCCGCAATTTGAAGCGGGCCGCGAGGCCATCGGCAAGGGCGGCATTCTGCGCGACCCGAAAGATGGTGAACGCATTGCAGAAGAACTGAGATTGTGGCTGGAGACGCAAGCCGGGTGGCGCGCGCTCGGCCTTTGCCCGTCGCCCATTGAAGGCGGCGACGGCAATCGTGAATATCTCCTGGCAGGAAAGAAAGACCAATGACGACGCCAAGTACTGGGCAAATTACAATCCGCTCGGTTGGTGCGGGCGGCGATGGCGTTGCCAACCTTCCCGACGGGCAGATTTACGTGCCTTTCACGCTGCCGGGCGAAGTGGCCAATGTCGCGCGCGACAAGAACCGCGCGACGGTTATGGCGCTTCTTGAAACATCGCCTGAGCGTCAGGCGCCTGCCTGCCGGCATTTCGAGGATTGCGGCGGCTGCGCCTTGCAGCATTGGCAGGATGAGCCCTATCGCCTGTGGAAGCGCGAACTGGTTGTTTCCGCGCTGAAGGGCAGGGGGATCGACACGGAAGTTGCCCCGCTGGTGGCTTGTCAGCCGCGCACACGGCGCCGCGCTGTTTTTGCGGCACGCAAGACGGAAAAGGGTGTGCTGCTTGGCTTCAATCGCCACTTGAGCCATGAAATCATCGATATAGTCGAATGCGCTGTAACTGTTCCCGAAATCATTGCGCGGCTTGATGATCTGCGGGAAGTGGGAGCGTTGATTGCACCCGGTTCCAAGCCGTTCAAGCTGGCGGCGACCCTGACGGCGTCCGGCCTCGATCTCGCGGCGAGTGGCTGCGGTGTGCTGGATGACAGCCAGCGCCGCGCCTTGACCGCGCTTGTCATGAAAAAGGGGTTTGCGCGTCTTTCGCACGAGGGTGAAATTATCGTCGAGCCGAAAAAGCCGCTCATTCATTTCGGCAAGGTGCCGGTTCCGGTGCCGCCCGGTTGCTTCCTGCAGGCAACGGAGGATGCCGAAGAGGCGATGGTACAACTCGTGCTGGACCACGTCGGCAAGTCCAAGCGTGTCGCTGACCTGTTCTGCGGCGTCGGCACATTTGCGCTGCGGATTGCAGAAAAGAGCGCGGTTCATGCGGTCGAGAACGACGCGCTGGCCCTTGCCGCCCTTGATCGCGGCGTGCGCCATGTGCAGGGGCTGAAGCCCGTCTCGGTCGAACGCCGCGATCTGTTCCGCCGCCCTTTGATGCCGAAGGAATTGCTGCCCTATAACGCCGTGGTTTTCGATCCGCCGCGTGCAGGTGCGGAAGAACAGGCGCTTGAGCTGGCAAAATCCAAGGTGGAAAAGGTTGTCGCGGTTTCGTGCAATCCGGTGACGCTCGCCCGCGACCTCGCCATTCTGGTGAAGGGCGGCTATCGGGTCACGCGGGTCACGCCGATTGACCAGTTTCTCTGGTCACCCCATGTCGAGGCGGTGGCGACGCTGGTGAAGAAGTAAATCGATAAATGCCGGGCGCGATCACCCGGCATTTTCATTTCTGTCGGCAGGATCAGTTGGCCAGTCCGTCGAAATTCGTCAGAATGGTGGTCCAGCCTTTGATATGGCCGTCGCGGGCTTCAGGGCTGCGGAACTTGACCTGTTTCAGCGTAATGTCGGTGGTATTTGGATCTACTTCCTTGAGGTCTATCGTCACCACGCTGTCGTCCAGCGAGTGGGGCGAATTCCACGTGAACGCCAGGCGTGAATGTGGGTCGATTTCCAGATAAGTGCCCGAATGGGGCACGTCGCGATCGACCATGTGCATGACGATGGAAAAGCGACCGCCTTTCACCGCATCCGTGCTGACATCGGAAGGTCCGGTGCTGTCACTTGATGCACGCATGAATTTCGCCAGCGTTTCAGGCGACAGCCATGCGTTGAATACCTTCTCCCGTGGGGCCGCAATCCTGCGATTGACTGTCAGTTCGAGCTCACTCATTTTCATGTTCCTTAGAAACGAGTACATCTTCCAGCGCCGTGAGGCGCAGTTCCCAGACAGACTTCAGTTCCGCAAACCATGCCTCCACTTCCCGCACGGGCTCCAGCTCGGCGGCAATGAAATGCTCGCGTCCTAAAGTCTTGCGGGTGACCAGCCCTGCCTCCTCCAGCACCTTGATGTGTTTGGAGACCGAGTTGAGCGACATGTCGAAATGAGCGGCGAGCGCAGTCACCCTTGACGCGCCCTCCTGTACGAGAAGCGTCAAGATGTGCCGTCGGGTAACGTCCCCCACGGCCTTGAGAATATGCGACAAAGCATCATCGTTCATTATTCACCCGTGAGGTTGAATATAC
This sequence comes from Brucella sp. RRSP16, assembly GCF_052246815.1. Lineage (NCBI taxonomy): Bacteria > Pseudomonadati > Pseudomonadota > Alphaproteobacteria > Hyphomicrobiales > Brucellaceae > Brucella > Brucella sp. RRSP16. The sequence goes on along the minus strand of NZ_JBQQAM010000002.1, from coordinate 103,303 downwards.
TGCATTGCGAAAGATAGTCAACCATATGGTTGAATATTTGCACGGCGCTCAACGGGAAGCAAGCGAATGGCATTGAAATTCCGGAAAGAATGGTTTTCCTGCCGGGTAAAATCTCCAGGGTTTTCTCAGGATTTTGAGGAAAGGGCGGCATCAACCGCCGCTTCGGCATGCAATCGTGTCGTGTCGAATACCGGCACGGGGCTGTCCTGCTGGCCGATGAGCAGCATGATTTCGGTGCAGCCGAGAATGATGGCTTCCGCCCCGCGCTCAACCAGACGATTGATGACAGCGCGGTATTTTTCGCGTGACGCATCGCGCACTTCGCCAACCACCAGCTCCTGATAGATGATGTCGTGCACGGTCTTGCGGTCGGCGTCGTCGGGCGTCAGAACCTCAAGCCCATGTTTGGCCGCAAGACGGCCCTTATAGAAATCCTGTTCCATCGTGAAGGCGGTGCCGAGGAGCCCGACTTTTGAGAGGCCCGCAGCCTTGATCTTTTCCGCCGTTGGGTCGGCGATATGCACAAGGGGGATCGATGTGGCGTTTTCGATGTCGTCAGCCATCTTGTGCATGGTGTTGGTGCAGATCAGGATGAAGTCAGCGCCGCCCCGTTCAAGGTTCTGCGCGGCCTCGATCATGAGCGTGGTCAGCTCATCCCATCGGCCTTCATGCTGGAGGCGCTCGATTTCACCAAAATCCATGGACCACATCAGGCTCTTGGCGGAATGCGTTCCGCCAAGCCGTGCGCGGATTTCCTGATTGATGATCCGATAATATTCCTGCGAGCTTTCCCAGCTCATTCCGCCTATCAGACCGATGGTCTTCATCAACCTCACCCGGATAAGATTAAGGGCGGATCGCTCCGCCCCTGCCGTATGCTCATATGTTCTGGTGAAAGCCGCCGCGATCACATCTTTTCGATGATCTTCTGGTCGCCTTCATATGCCTTGCCATTGGCGGCGATGATGGCGGGAACGATGTCTTCCGCCTTGTCGATGACCAGCGGTTTCACCTGATGCGCGGTGTGCAGAAAGCCTTCCGCCGTCATATGCTCCAGCAGTGAGAGCATCGGCCGCCAGAAATTGTTGATGTTTGCGAAAACCATCGGCTTGCGATGCTTGCCAAGCTGCGCCCAGGTCATCATTTCCACGATTTCTTCAACCGTGCCGATGCCGCCGGGCAGCGTGACGAACGCATCCGATTTCTGGAACATGAGATGCTTGCGCTCGTGCATGTCGCCGACGACGATAAGTTCGGTCAGCTGTTCGGCCTTTTCAAGGCTTGCTTCCTTGTCGAGGAGGAAGGTGGGGATGATGCCGGTAACTTCGCCTCCCGCTTCCATCACGCCTTGCGCAACCGCGCCCATGATGCCGCGCGTGCCGCCGCCATAAACAAGGCGCAGGCCGTGTTCGGCAATGGACCGGCCAAGCGTAACGCCCGCTTCGCGATAGATGGGATTCAGGCCCGTAGACGAGCCGCAATAAACACAGATGGATCGAATCTCAGACATGATTTCTTGTGCTCTTTTGGTCTTTCAGCGTCAAGCGCCTGCGGTAACATTTTGCGGAGAAGATTGGTGGGGTCGCGGTTGGACATTTGTGGAGATTGTTATATCTCAATCGGTATGTGTTTCAGATCGGGAAGTGGATTGGATATGAAGAACTGGGTTGTGTTTCTCGGGCTCACCTTTGCAGCGTCATCCACAACGGCGGGCGAAATCAATATCAAGCTGCCGGACGACACCGAAGTGACGACCAACTCCGTTCTCTACAAATGCGGCGAGAAAAATGTCTCGGTAACCTACTACAACGCCGGTGATATTTCGCTTGCGGAACTGGAGCTGGAAGACGAAACCGTCATCACCTCCAATGTCATCTCCGGCTCTGGAGCCAAATATGCCGGCGGCGTTTACATCTGGTGGACCAAGGGCGAAACGGCCGATCTTTATAACCTTATGGACGATCCGGACCAGTCGAAGCCGACAAACTGTGTAGAACAATAACCCTGCTAATAAAAAGCCTCGTACCTTTTGCTGTTTCGGTGCAGATTTCTTGTGGGGGGAAGCCAAAAGCTATAAACCCGTCATTATAGTCTCTGGCGTGGGTTTCGAAACGAAATGCAAAAGAACAGTTTAGGATTGCTGGGTATCGGGTTCGTCGCGATCGTCGTCGGGCTCGGCCTTTATTGGAATGCGACACGATCTCGCGTTGAGGCACCGCAGTCCGATGTCGGCGCGCCAGCGTCGAACAATGCACCAGCCCAGCCCCAGGCGGCGCCGTCCGAGACAAAAGCACCAGAAGCGCAGGCATCCGCGGCGACGAAGCCCGCGAGCGAGGCCGCGACAGGCGATGCGAAGCCTCAGGCCACGCCGACCCAAGAACCTTCCGCGCAGGCAGATGCCGCTTCCCCACAACAGCAGAACAACACCCCGATTTTCGATCTCCTGCGGGTCGAGCCAGATGGTTCGGTGGTGATCGCAGGCAAGGCGCTTCCCAATGCCGATGTCGAGGTCGTGGCAGGCGCGACTGTCGTGGGTAAGGCCAAGGTGGGACCCAATGGCGATTTCGCCATCGTTCTGGATGAACCCTTGAAGGCGGGAGACCATCAGTTGGTCCTGCGTTCCACCGGCGCAGACAACAATGTTGCCACCTCCGCGCAGACTGCCATCGTATCGGTGCCTGAAACCAGGTCGGGGCAGGTGCTGGCGCTGGTCGAGGAGCCGGGGCAGGCGAGCCGTCTGATTACGAAGCCGGAAACGGCGCCGAAGCCGCAGGATACGGAAGCCGCTCCCGAAGCTGCCGCCAAGGCCGACAAGCCGGCAGCCAAGCCCGCGCAGGCTTTGCCGATTGCAATCGAGGCGGTGGAGATCGAAGGTCAGTCGGTTTTCGTGGCAGGCAAGGCCAATGGCGGCAATCGCGTCATCGTCCACGCCAACGATACATTGCTTGGCGCAAGCCTCATTTCGCCGGATGGCCGTTTCCTTGTGCAGAGCAAACAGCCGCTCAGTGTGGGTGACTATATCATTCGCGCCGACCTGCTCGACAACGCCAACCGCGTTCTGGCGACGGCACGAGTTCCGTTCCGCCGCGAAGCTGGCGAGAATATCTCCGCAGTTGCTTCCGATACGGAAGGCCAGACGACCACGCCTTCGGAAGTGCATGGTGAAGCTGCGGCTCCCCTGCAGAAAGTGGAAGGCTCCGTCATTATCCGGCGCGGAGATAATCTCTGGACGATATCCAAGCGCACCTATGGTAAAGGTACGCGATACACCACTATCTATCTCGCCAATCGCGACCAGATCCGCAATCCGGACCTGATCTGGCCTGGGCAGGTCTTCAATATGCCGAAGGAACCTTTGGGTGAGGATGAGGTGAAGCGCCAGTTGGAAGATCACGCCAACTGACCATGGCTTTCAGAGCGGTTTCGGCGGGGCCGATGGTCACGATAGTGTGTTTTCATATTGCCGTGCTTTTGGAGAAAGAACGCCTCGAAAACTTGAACTCTGGAGCATAATCGTATATCGTCGATATACGATGAAGATAATTCTCGACAAGAATTCAGCTGAGGCTGTTTCCGATCTCGCGCAGATCGGGATTGACGATGAAGCCGCGGCGCGCATTTGCGCGGCGCTCGGCCATCCTGTCCGTATTCGCATTATCCGGCAGTTGATGATGGAGGATGCCTGCTGCTGCAAGGATATTGTCGGCAAGCTCGACCTTGCTCAATCGACGGTCTCCCAGCACCTCAAGGTTCTCGTGCAGGCCGGTCTTATCGATTATCGGCCTGAGCGCCAGTCGTCGCGTTACAGCGTCAACTGGCAGCAAATGAACGCTGTCCGCACGCATTTTGCTTCGTTCAAAGGCGCATGCTGCGGCTAGAACCTATCCCGAGAAGCGGGAGCCGGTTTTCGGAAAAGATGTGTCAAACAAACAGATAAAGCGATGACGGAGTTCATCTCGTACGAAATCGCTTGAGCCCACCGACTTGAAAGAACGCACCATGAGTTCCCCCAAAACGGTTTCCGCCGATTCCGGCGAGACGTTCAAGACATTGCGAAATCTCTGGCCCTATATGTGGCCGTCCGACAGGCCGGATCTGCGCATGCGCGTCGTCTGGGCCACGTTCTATCTGGTGATTTCCAAGATCGTGCTCATCCTCGTTCCCTATTTCTTCAAATGGGTGACGAATGCCTTGACCGGCCAGTTGAACCCGCCGGATTATATTCCGCTGTTTCTGGTCGGTGCGGTGATGCTGGTGCTGGCTTATAACGGCGCCAAGATCATACAGGCCGGTCTCAACCAGCTTCGCGACGCCTTGTTTGCGAGCGTCGGCCAGTATGCGGTGCGCCAGCTGGCTTACAAGACCTTCGTGCACATGCACCAGCTGTCTCTGCGTTTCCATCTGGAAAGACGCACGGGCGGGCTTTCGCGCGTCATCGAGCGCGGCACCAAGGGGATCGAAACGATTGTCCGCTTCACCATCCTCAACACGCTGCCCACCATTCTGGAATTTGCGCTGACGGCGGTTATTTTCGCCTTCGCCTACGGCATTTCCTATCTGCTCGTCGTTGCCGCAACGGTCTGGCTCTATACCTGGTTTACGATCAAGGCGAGCGACTGGCGCATCAGCATCCGCCGGGAAATGAACGATTCCGATACGGAGGCCAACACCAAGGCGATCGACTCGCTTCTCAATTTCGAAACAGTCAAATATTTCGGCAACGAGAACATGGAAGCCAAGCGCTTCGATGCTTCGATGGCGCGTTATGAAAAGGCTGCTACCCAGACCTGGACATCGCTTGGCTGGCTGAACTTCGGTCAGGCCGTGATCTTCGGTGTCGGCATGGCAATTGTCATGGTCATGTCCGCTCTGGAAGTCCGTGCCGGAACGCAGTCCATTGGCGACTTCGTTTTCATCAATGCCATGCTGATGCAACTGTCCATTCCGCTCAACTTCATCGGCTTTATCTATCGTGAAATCCGTCAGGGCCTGACCGATATCGAGCAGATGTTCGACCTTCTCGATGTGAAGCAGGAAGTCGTCGACAAACCCGGTGCGCCAGCATTGAAGATCGACAAGGGCGCGATCCGTTTTGAAGACGTGCATTTCGCCTATGATGCGAACCGGCCGATCCTCAAGGGGATCAGTTTTGAAGTTCCGGCAGGAAAGACGGTCGCGATTGTTGGGCCGTCGGGTGCGGGCAAATCCACGATCTCGCGGCTTCTGTTCCGCTTCTACGATGTGCAGTCCGGAACGGTTTCCATCGACGGGCAGGATGTCCGTGATGTCGCGCAGGAAAGCCTGCGAAAGGCCATCGGCATGGTGCCGCAGGATACCGTTCTGTTCAACGATACGATAGCCTATAACATCCGCTATGGCCGCCCCGATGCAACGAATGAAGAGGTGGAGAAGGCGGCAGAGCTCGCGCAGATTTCCAGCTTCATCAAGCATTTGCCGGAGGGCTATAAGTCGATGGTCGGTGAACGCGGCCTCAAGCTTTCGGGCGGTGAGAAACAGCGTGTCGCCATTGCCCGCACGATCCTGAAGGCTCCGCCCATCCTCATCCTCGATGAGGCGACTTCCGCACTCGATACGGCAACCGAACAGGAAATCCAGTCCGCGCTCGACATTGTCAGCCGGGGGCGCACAACGCTTGTCATCGCGCATCGCCTGTCGACCGTTATCGGCGCAGATGAAATCATCGTCCTGAAGGATGGCCTGATCGCCGAAAGAGGCACGCATCGCATGCTGCTCAAGCACAAGGGGCTTTATGCTTCCATGTGGGCTCGCCAGCGCGAGGCCGATGAGGCGGAAGAACGTCTGCGCCAGGTGCGGCAAAGCGACGAACTGGGCGTCGTTACGCGCGGTGTCCCGGCGGCGGAATAGTCGGTTCGCGGGGCGGCTTGGTATATTAGGGCGCGATCACGTGCCCTAACAGCCGTGAATAATTTGCGAAATGGATTTTGATTCCGGATAGGATGAGGTAAATAACGGCCAAACTCAAAGGAAGAGCGATGAGCCTTACTGACACTATCCGCAATACTTTCGTGCCGATCCATCGGGAAGGCTATCCGTTTATCGCGGGCTTTTTCGTGGTTTCGCTCATTCTGGGCTGGCTCTGGGACCCGCTGTTCTGGATCGGCATGGTGCTGACCGTCTGGTGCATCTATTTCTATCGTGATCCCGAGCGCGTGACGCCAATGGACGATGATCTGGTCATCAGTCCCGCCGATGGCAAGGTTTCCTTTGTCGGCCCGGCAGTGCCGCCAGCCGAGCTGGACCTTGGCGCCGAGCCGCGTATGCGCGTGTCGATTTTCATGAATGTGTTCTCGGTACACATCAACCGTTCCCCCGTTCGCGGCAAGATCGAAAAGGTCGTGCATCGTCCGGGCAAATTCCTCAATGCGGAACTGGACAAGGCTAGCACGGATAACGAACGCAATAGCGTGCTGATCGAAAGCCCGCATGGCAAGATCGGTGTTGTCCAGATCGCTGGCCTCGTTGCCCGGCGCATTGTTTGCTGGTCGAACGAGGATGACGATCTGTCCGTTGGCGAACGGTTCGGCCTGATCCGCTTCGGATCGCGCGTCGATGTCTATCTGCCGGCAGATGCGACCGTTTGTGTCGCGGTGGGCCAGACGGCAGTCGCCGGTGAAACCGTGCTGGCCGATTATGGCAGCGGACGCGGTGAGCCAGTGGTGCGGATCGCTTAAGCCGATGGAAGCGCCTTTTCCGCCTTTTGAGCCCAACGGCCGCGTGGATTCATCGCGCGGCCCGAAGCTGTCGCAGATACCCCTGCGTATCGTCGTTCCCAATGTCATCACGGTCCTCGCCATCTGTGCCGGTCTGACCGGTATTCGTCTGGCCTTTGAAAACCGTTTCGAACTTGCCGTCGTGATGGTGCTCGTAGCAGCCTTTCTTGACGGCATCGACGGGCGTGTGGCCCGCATGATGAAGGGATCGTCCAAGTTCGGTGCCCAGATGGATTCGCTCGCCGACATCGTCAATTTCGGCGTAGCGCCTGCTCTGGTGCTCTATGCCTTCATGCTTGATCAGGCGCGTTCCTTCGGCTGGATCGCGGCGCTTCTCTATGCCATTGCCTGCTGCCTGCGGCTGGCACGTTTCAATGTCATGCTTGAAGATCCGAACCGCCCGGCCTGGCAAAGCAATTATTTCATAGGCGTGCCCGCACCTGCAGGTGCGATGCTCGTCCTGCTGCCGGTCTATCTCGGTTTTCTCGGCCTCACCCCGACGCGGGCGCTCGCTTTCGGTGTGGCGGTCTATACCGTGGCCATTGCGTTTCTGCTGGTAAGCCGCCTGCCGGTTTATAACGGCAAATCGGCCGGCAGCCTTGTCCGACGGGATATCGTCATGCCGCTGATCCTGTTCGTCGTTGTTTACGTCGCGTTCCTGATGAGCTTCACCTGGCAGACATTGAGCATAACGGCGCTCGCCTATCTCGCTTTCCTTCCGTTCAGTCTGGCAGCGTGGAACAGGCGTGAAGCTGCTGACAGAAAGGCTGCGGAGGCGGCCAGCGACGAAGAGGTCGCATCGTCAGAGGAAAACTGATGGCAACACCCGTCTGATGAAACGAACGCGCTCCTCGACCGGTGATTTCGGCAGGAGCGCGATCTCATATCCGAGCCGCCTGTAGGTTTTGTCCATTGCATCGAACGTACGCACGGCTTCATCGAAATCCTGTTTGCGTTCCGCATCCTGGCCGAAGATTTCGGCCCATGGCGGTGCCAGGAACACGGTACTGTTATATCTGATCCGGCGGGCGGCCTCTTCCATATGCTGTGGGACGGGCAGGTCGCACAGCGTAAGATAGCCGATCACATCGGGAACGCCGCGGTCGAAGAAAACGGTACCAGCCTGTTGTTCTGCCATGGCGTGAGAGCGCATTTCCCAACAAAGCATCAACTCTGCAAAGAGTGCGCGATCACTCCACGGGAGGGCGCTGCCGCCGATAGCGACCTGATCCTGGATAATGGCGCGTCCCGCTTCCACGGTGCGGGAAAAACCGCCCTTTTCGAGCGCATCGATCAACGTGCTTTTGCCTGATCCCGGACCGCCGCTGATGATGATGAAACGCTGGTGATCTTTAATCATAAGTCCTCCAATAGCAAAGTGAATGCGCGCGAAGACGGTCCGCGCGTGACGAAGGGTCTGAAAGTGGGAAAATAGGCCGCTGAAAAAGGAGCCGTCGGGTAGCTGCCGCGTGTCCCGAAAAGTGTGAGACGGTTTTCGGGCAAGGTGGACGTCAAAGAGGTTCACCGATCAGATTCAATCGGATCGTGACGCGGTACGTCAATAAACTAAATAGAACCGGCCTTGCAGGGAAGCAAGGCCGGAAAAAGAAATCAGCTCGGCAGATGGTAGTCCAGGAAGCGATCCTGGCGCACATCGAAAAGCTTGCCGGTGACATCCAGGGCAGGATCGGCGAGCTTGACGATCTTCTCTGCCACCGACTGCGGGGTCGGCAATGTTTCCGGATCTTCGCCCGGCATGGCCTGCGCACGCATTGCCGTGCGGGTCGCTCCCGGATTGACGGAGTTAACCTTGAGCTTCATCTGCTTCGTTTCTTCGGCCCAACTGCGCGCCATGACTTCGACGGCAGCTTTCGAGGCAGCGTAAGGCCCCCAGAAGGCCCGGCAGGTGTGCGCCACGCCGGATGAAAGCAGAATGGCCCGTCCCGCATCCGAAGCACGCAGAAGCGGATCGGTGGAACGGATGAGGCGCCAGACGCTGGTGACATTGACGTTCATGACCTTCTCGAAGGTCTTGGCTTCGACGTGCCCGATCGGGGAAATCGTGCCCAACACGCCCGCATTGGCAACCATGACGTCGAGCTTGCCCCAGCGCTCATGAATGGAGCCGCCGAGGCGATCGATGGCTTCCATGTCGGTAATGTCGAGAGGCACCAGCGTGGCGCTGCCTCCGAGTTTACGGATATCGTCGTCCAGCTCTTCCAGTCCGCCGACCGTGCGTGCGACCGCGATGACATGCGCGCCGCGTTTTGCCAGTTCGAGCGAAAGAAAATAGCCAATACCGCGCGATGCGCCTGTTACCAGTGCGATGCGGCCCGTAAGGTCGATACTCATCTAGTCCCCATATGTCATTCAAACACAAGAAACAGGCGGCCTTTTGAGCCGCCTGAGTGGAAGGATTTTGCGATCAGCCGTTGCTGGCGAGAAGAGACAGCGTATGGACGTTGCTCTCGCCTTCCTGATCGAGGAGACGGGTCGGATATTCACCCGTGAAGTAGTGATCCGTAAAGGCAGGAGCCTTCGGATCACGTGGTTTGCCGCCGACAGCCTTGTACAGCCCGTCGATGGAAAGGAACGCAAGGGAATCCGCGCCGATATATCGACACATGGATTCGAGGTCCTTATGCTGGTTTGCCAGCAGCTTGTCGGCATGGGGGGTGTCGATACCGTAGAAATCCGGATGGTAAATCATTGGACTTGCCACGCGGATATGCACTTCCTTGGCGCCTGCATCGCGGATCATCTGCACGATCTTGACGGAAGTGGTGCCGCGCACGATGGAATCATCCACCAGCACGACGCGCTTGCCTTCGATCATGGCGCGATTGGCGGAGTGCTTCAGCTTGACGCCAAGCGCACGAATTTGCTGCGTCGGCTCGATGAAGGTGCGGCCCACATAATGGTTGCGGATAATTCCATATTCGAACGGAATGCCGCTGGCCTGCGCGAAACCAAGAGCGGCAGGCGTGCCGCCATCGGGCACCGGCACGATCACGTCGGCTTCGATACCGGCTTCCTTGGCAAGCTCCATGCCCATGTTCTTGCGCGCGACATAGACGCTGCGACCGCCGACGACGGAGTCGGGGCGGGCGAAATAGACATATTCAAACAGGCAGAGCCGTTCCGGCTGCGGGTTCTCAGGCTTGATGGATTCCGTGGTTATGGAGCCGTCCTTCTGGATCTCGCAGATGATGACTTCGCCATTTTCGACATCGCGAATATATTTCGCACCGATGATATCGAGGGCGCAGGTTTCCGAGCAGAAGATAGGCTTGCCATCAAGCTCGCCCATGACAAGCGGACGGATGCCGATGGGATCGCGCGCGGCGATCAGTTTTGTGCGGGTCAGCGCCAGCATGGCATAACCGCCTTCGACCTGCCGGATGGCATCGACGAAACGGTCGGAGGAGGATGAGTGGCGCGAGCGGGCAATCATATGCAGCACGACTTCGGTGTCGGAAGTCGCCTGGAAGATCGCGCCCGAAGCGATCAACTGCTTGCGCAGCGTAATGCCGTTGGTGAAGTTGCCGTTGTGGGCAATGGCGATGCCGCCGACTTCCAGTTCCGCGAACAATGGCTGCACGTTGCGCAGGATCGTCTCGCCGGTGGTGGAATAGCGCACATGGCCGATGGCGCGGTCGCCCGGCAGGCGGTTCAGCGTTGCAGCGTCGGTGAAATGATCGCCGACGAGGCCCATGTGGCGTTCGGAATGAAAACGGCGGTTGTGATAGGAAACAATGCCGGCGGCTTCCTGCCCGCGATGCTGGAGGGCATGCAGGCCCAGCGCCGTCAGCGCGGCAGCGTCCTCGTGGCCAAGAATGCCAAATACGCCGCACTCTTCATGCAGTGTATCTTCATCCAGCATGAAGGAGGCATTTTCAGAAGAATGGCTGGTCATTGCCGCAAGGCCTTTCGATTGCAGAGGCAACTAAAGCATGTTCCGGAAAAGGGAAAACCGGTTTCCGATTTACGACATGCGTAAAGACTTCAGGCGCCTCTCTATCACAAGATGGCTTTTTGTTAAAAGCGAAGAGTTCATCGATGCGTCGATATGATCTCATGAACATCAGTATCGCATGATGCTCACGAATAATCTCGCAAATTCCCGCCTGAAATATGATCGCGGATGCAAAATGACAATGTCTGAGCGTCGATATGGCTGTTTTGCATTGACCATGGTTATTTCCGGAATTGAAAAAGCCGCCAGCGGACTGGCGGCTTCTCCATATCTCGGAACGGCTTATTGCTGTGCAGGCGTATCGTCCGGAACCGGCGCTTCTTCCTGCTCGCCAGAAGCGGGAGCAGTCTGTTGAGGCTTGAATCTGTCAATCATCTGGTCGGGATTTGCTGGCAGAAGGTCGATCAATTGTTGGCCGAACGAATCGAGCATCGGCTTTGATTTCGCATTCGTTACCCAAGCTGGCTGGTTTGTCGGGACGAGCCAGTTGAAGAATAGCATGGCGACGACAACGAGAAGCACCCCGCGCACGCCGCCAAACAGAAAACCAAGCGTGCGGTCGAGTGCACCGATACGGCTATCGATGATGAAATCGGCGATCTTCATCGTAATCAATGACACGACAATCAACACCACGAGGAAAACCGCGCCAGCGGCTGCAATCTTCGCGATGGTTTCGTTGTTGATATACGGTTGTACGAAAGGCAGAACTGGTTGGTAGAATAGATAAGCTGCAGCGGCAGCCGCAGCCCATGACACCAGCGACAGCACCTCGCGGGAAAAACCGCGCACCATCGCCAGAATGGCTGAAACCAGCGTTATCCCGAGCAGAATTCCATCAAGCATGGTTATCGGCATTCTGGCCTGTCCTCAGTTATTATGCGCAAAATGATCCATGCGCAGGGCAGTCAAAGATGCTGAAGTTTATCACCGGAAGGTTGACAGATTCTTCCAGTCATAAAACTCCAGATTTATTGCTTCTTTCCGGAGCCTGAAGCCGCGATGCGCGCAACAAGATCGGGCAAGGCGGAAGTTTCCATGAGGCGGAAGCTGCGATCTTTCCAGAGTTCGCCACTGCCACCGGGCACTTCTGCCTGCCGGAAGCCGAGTTTTTCCGCTTCCTTGAGCCTCTGTACCGCATGCGTTACCGCACGAACAGCACCGGAAAGGCTGATTTCGCCGAAATAAACACAATCTGGCGGAAGGGCAATACCGGCCATGGATGAAACAAGTGCAGCAGCCACAGCTATATCCGCAGCAGGCTCGCTGATACGATAGCCGCCCGCAACATTCAGGTAGACATCGTGCTGGCCGAAACGAACGCCGCAATGCGATTCGAGAACGGCGAGGATCATGGCAAGCCGTCCGCCATCCCAGCCGACGACCGCACGGCGGGGGGTGCCGAGCGAGGAGGGGGCAACAAGCGCCTGTATTTCCACCAGGACCGGACGCGTGCCTTCCATGCCGGCGAAGACCGCCGCACCCGGAGCCTTCGCATTGCGCTCACCAAGGAAGAGTTCGGACGGGTTGGACACTTCGCGCAGGCCCCCGTCGGACATCTCGAAGACGCCGATCTCGTCGGTCGGACCGAAACGGTTCTTTACCGTGCGCAGAATGCGGTAGTGATGCCCGCCTTCGCCTTCGAAATAGAGAACGCCATCGACCATATGTTCTACCACACGAGGCCCGGCGATCTGGCCTTCCTTGGTAACATGGCCCACAAGCACCACGGCGGCGCCCGTCTGCTTGGCATAGCGGATCAGCGCCTGCGCGGAGGAACGCACCTGCGTCACGGTTCCCGGTGCGGAATCCGCCATGTCGGTCCACAGCGTCTGGATCGAATCGATGATGACGAGATCGGGCCGTTTGGTGTCTGAAATGGTGGCGATAATGTCTTCGACATTGGTTTCGGCGGCAAGCTCCACCGCTGACGATGCCACACCCAGACGCTGCGCGCGCAACCGGATCTGCGCGACGGCTTCTTCGCCCGAAACATAAACGATGCGATGGCCGCGATTGGAAAGGGCTGCTGCTGCCTGCGTCAGCAAGGTGGATTTGCCGATGCCCGGATCGCCGCCGATGAGAAGAGCGGAACCGCGCACGAAACCGCCGCCTGTCACGCGGTCAAGCTCGCTGATGCCGGAAATGATGCGTGGCGCGTCTTCTATGTCGCCGGAGAGCGAGGTCAGCGCCACGGCGCGTCCCTTGCGCTTGGACAACATGGCGCCGGGTCCGGAGCCGATGCCGCTATTGGTGCCTTCCTCGACAAGCGTGTTCCACTCGCCGCAGGAGTCGCACTTGCCCGCCCAGCGCGAATGGACCGTGCCACAGTTCTGGCAGATGAATTGAACGCGCGCCTTGGCCATCAGACGCGCCCTTTGACTTGGGAAAACTTATTCATACTGCTCCGGCAGATAAGAACCCTCGGCCAGATCTGCAAATCGCGTGAATTCAGACTGGAAGGCGAGTTTGACGGTGCCGGTCGGACCATGACGCTGCTTGGCGATAATCACGTCGGCGGTGCCGCGCACCTTTTCGAAATGCTGCTTCCATTCCTCGTATTTCGGATCGAACTCGTCACGCGGCTCGAGGTTCTTGACGTAATATTCCTCACGGAACACGAAGAGCACCACGTCGGCGTCTTGCTCGATAGAGCCCGATTCACGAAGGTCGGAGAGCTGTGGGCGCTTGTCGTCGCGGCTTTCCACCTGACGGGAGAGCTGTGAGAGCGCGATGATGGGCACGTTGAGTTCCTTGCCAAGCGCCTTGAGGCCGGTGGTGATTTCCGTGATTTCCTGTACGCGGTTCTGTGCGGAAGCCTTCGATGAACCGGTCATCAGCTGCACATAGTCGATGACGAGAACGTCGAGGCCGCGCTGGCGCTTCAGGCGGCGCGCGCGTGCTGCAAGCTGGGCGATCGAGATACCGCCGGTCTGGTCGATATAGAGCGGGATTTTCTGCATCACCTGCGAGCACGCGACCAGCTTTTCGAAATCGGTTTCGGTGATGTCACCGCGGCGGATTTTCGAGGAGGAAACCTCCGTCTGCTCGGAAATGATACGGGTTGCGAGCTGTTCCGCCGACATTTCGAGCGAGAAGAACCCAACGACACCGCCATTGACGGCCTTCATCGAGCCGTCGGCCTGCTGTTCGCCTTCATAGGCGTTGGCGATGTTGAAGGCGATATTGGTGGCAAGCGAGGTCTTGCCCATGCCCGGACGACCAGCGAGGATGATCAAGTCCGAGGGCTGCAAGCCGCCCATCTTGGCGTCAAGCGAATGAATGCCGGTCGAAACGCCGGAAAGATGGCCATCGCGCATGAAAGCGGCGTTGGCCATGTCCACGGCAGTCGTCACCGCGTCCTTGAAGGGCAGGAAGCCACCGTCATACCGTCCCGTCTCCGCCAGCTCGAACAGGCGTCGCTCGGCATCTTCGATCTGTTCCTGCGGCGCCATGTCGACCGGCGCGTCATAGGCCACGTTCACCATGTCCTCGCCGATGCCGATCAGTGCGCGGCGCGTCGCCAGATCGTAAATGGCACGGCCATAGTCTTCGGCATTGATGATGGTGACGGCTTCGGTGGCGAGGCGCGTCACATACTGGAATATGGTGAGATCGCCCACCTTGCCTTCGGTGGGCAGGAAGGTCTTCATCGTCACCGGATTGGCCATCTTGCCAACGCGGATGAGATCGGTGGTGATCTCATAGATGCGACGATGCAGCGGCTCGAAGAAATGGGTAGGCTTCAGGAAGTCCGATACCCGGTAAAACGCATCATTATTGATCAGAATGGCGCCGAGCAGCGCCTGTTCCGCTTCAATATTGTGGGGTGCTTCGCGATAGAGCGCGTCTTTCTGCTCCCGCGCGTCGTCGAGTTTGCGTACCGCCGCTTCCGCCATGATTCCAAATCCTGTCCCTGATGCAACCAGCTAGCCCTCAAACAATGCCAAACGCAACGAAGCTTCGGGTGATTCCAGCTGGAGGAGACAAGCTATACCATGATTCACACTGATCCACAGTTTCGATCTCGGTTTTGTCAGTCCGCTGTTGACGCGGACCGACTCTCCGATTGGCGGGAATGGTTTCAGGCGTTCATGCTTTTCTTGACCGCCCGCACCTCGCTATTGGCTCCCTTGGGAGCACTGTCGAGACGTTTAAGGCGTTTTTCTTCGGCCTCGATATAGTTGCGGGTCAGCGGAACGGATTCCTGCTTGTGGGCGATCTGGATGTGGAACACCATCATGTTCTGCCAGCGGAACGCGCTTTCCGATGCGGCCAGATAGAATTCCCACATCCGGCAGAAGCGCTCGTCATAAAGCGCCTTGGCCTTCTCGCGATTGGCCATGAACGCCTCTCGCCATGCTTTCAGTGTTTCGGCGTAATGCAGCCGCAGGATTTCTATGTCGGTGACATAAAGTCCAGCTTTCTCGATATGCGGCAGAACTTCCGAAAGTGCCGGAATATAACCGCCGGGGAAGATATATTTGCGGATGAATGGATTGGTCGCACCCGGCCCATCGGCGCGTCCGATGGCGTGCAGCAGAAAAACACCATCCGGCTTCATCAGTCGCGCGACATGCTGGAAATATTCAGCGAAATGCCCCACGCCGACATGTTCGAACATGCCCACCGAAACAAGCCTGTCAAACTTGTCGTCGATGTTGCGATAATCGGTCAGCTCGAATTTCGCCCTGTCGGCCAGCCCCTCATCCCTTGCGCGCTGATTGGCGATGGCGTGCTGCTCTTCGGACAAGGTTACGCCTTTGACATTGGCCTTGAGGTGGCGAGCCAGATAAAGCCCCATGCCGCCCCAGCCGCAGCCGATATCGAGAACCTTGTCGCCCTCCTTTACCAGCATCTTGGCGGCGATGTGGCGTTTCTTGGCGAGCTGCGCCTCGGCAAGCGTGGCGTTGGGCGGATCGAAATAGGCGCAGGAATACTGCTTGTCGGGATCGAGAAACAGGTCGTAAAGCTCGCCCGAGAGATCGTAGTGACTTTTGATATTGCTCGACGAACGGGAAATCGTGTTCATCTGCTGGAAGCGGCGGAAGAGCACGCGCAGTTTTCCGGCGGCTTTCATCCATGGCTCGGTCGCTGCCGTCGGCCCGGTGTTTTCGAACACCACTTGAAGCAGCGTATAGATATCGCCTTCCAGGAAATCGATCTCGCCATCCATGAAACATTCGGCAAGCTTCAGTTCCGGGTCCAGTGCAACGGCGCGCTCGGCGTGCTTGGTCTTGAACTGAACATGAACCGGCGTGCCGGTCTTGTCGCCATACTGAAATCGCGACCCCTCCGAATCGGTGACCGTCAGGTCACCGGTTTTAATCATATGCGAAAGAACAGTACGCAACATTCCATACATCGGCCCCATCTCCTCTCCAGGATTGAAGCGAGTGCACGTCCATGCGTTTGCATGGCAGGCGGCGGTGCAAGGTATCAGAGCCGCTCTGTCATCAGATTTCAGGCAATATCCCAGTCGGTCAATCGGCCTTGGGAAAGCCCAAGCAACGCAGACGTTTCCGTCGGCACCCTCTGCAATCCAACACTAATGAACAGAATAGGGAGTTTTACCGATCTGAAAAGAGAAAATGCCCGGCGAAGGCCGCCGGGCATGATCATATAAAGTTTACCACGATGGGAATGAGCGACGCTTGGCCGGGCATTCCCACGGATAATAGGTGGCTAATTAAGCCTGATCTTCAGCTTCGTCTTCGTCGTCGAAAACTTCTTCCGACAGAGGCTGTTCTTCGATGCCGTAGATGGCTTCGATCGAGGTCAGGTCTTCACCCTTTGCCTGACGTTCGGCTTCTTCAGTCGAACGGGCGATGTTGACGGTTACCTGAACCTGAACTTCCGGATGCAGCGAAATCGAGACTTCGTGCAGGCCGATCGTCTTGATCGGGTGGTTCAGTTCAACCTGGTTGCGGTGCAGGGTGAAGCCGTTGGCCGAAATGATTTCGGCAATGTCACGGGTCGAAACGGAACCGTAGAGCTGGCCGGTTTCACCAGCCGAACGCACGACGATGAAGCTCTCGCCATTGAGCTTTTCAGCAACGGCGCTGGCTTCGTTCTTGCGTTCCAGGTTCTGGGCTTCGAGCTGGGCGCGCTGGCCTTCGAACTTCTTTTTGTTGGCTTCGTTGGCACGAAGAGCCTTGCCCTGCGGGAGCAGGAAGTTACGGGCATAGCCGTCCTTGACCTTGACGGTTTCGCCCATCTGGCCGAGGCGGCCAATGCGTTCCAGAAGAATGACTTCCATTGGAGTTTCCTTTCGAGTTTCTGATCGGGTTTACTGACTGTCGGCGCCAGGCATTTTCGAAACCGGCGCGCCGCGCGAAGTGTCGAAAAGTCCGAGAACCATGAAGATGAAAAGCAGGAATGCGAAAAGTATGATCGCAAAGTAGGCAAGCCACAGCGCCACCGGGCGCCAGACCTTGCCGCGTGTGCGAAAATGCATGATGGCAAGACCTGACATCATGAAGCCTGCGCTGAGAGCACCGGCGATGACGGTCGCAATCAATCCGGCGCCGCCGGGAAGAAATGCAACCGCAAGAGCGACCGCGAAGACAAGCAAAGCCGGGCGCGGCATGCGCAGCGTCGCGGGCCAGTCGTCACGCGGACGGCGCAGGCGACCCGACATCGAGATCAGGCGCTGCGCCAGATAAAGATTGCCAACGAGAATAGCGAGGCAGGTTGCCGGCTGGATTGCAGGCAGGGCGACCATCAGGAGCGCAGTCAAATTGTCCCGAATGTCTTCGCTGGCCGTGAACTGGGGATCCGCTTCGGCAACCCGGTCGATGAGGGTGCTAGCGAGTTCGCGCGCCATGTCCGGGCCGAACCCAAGAATGGCGCCGATGACGATGAAGCTGAGCGCTACCATCAGGGCAAGGCGGAAAATGATGTCCGACAGCGGATACCAGACCAGAATATCCTTCGGTCCGCCGAGTTCTTCCGCTGGCCGTGCGAGGCCGGAAAGATATGCTCCCGTCGCCGCAGGAACGAAGCTTGTCAAGGCCATCAGGAGTGCAGCGATCGGAACAGCGACTACGCCGACGGCAACCGTGGCTGTGGCGGCGGCAACGATACCGGCGCTCGACCCCCAGCCAAGGGCAACGACGAAGATGGGAAGCGGTGTCAGGAAATAGAGAACCATGGCCATGGCGGCGGCCATCGCGCCACCTTGCATGATGACGCCGGACGACATCAAGGCCGAGGCAAGCCCCGCCAATATGCCGATACCGATAATGGTTCCATTGAATTTCATCAGTTTCGCTGTCCTGCTCCGGTCTGGCCGGTTCGTGCAGTTAGAGGACTCTGCCCCAACTCGGGTTTTTGGTACATCCGCTACGCCCATCGCAACGGAGGAAACGGGAGGAGGCGAACCACCTCCCGAATTCGTGTTCTTACTTCACGACGTAAGGCAGCAGGCCGAGGAAACGGGCGCGCTTGATCGCCTTGGCGAGTTCACGCTGCTTCTTCTGGCTGACGGCCGTAATACGGGAAGGAACGATCTTGCCGCGTTCGGAAATGTAACGCTGCAGAAGCTTGATGTCCTTGTAGTCGATCTTCGGTGCGTTTGCGCCGGAGAACGGGCACGTCTTGCGACGGCGATGGAAAGGACGACGGGTCGGGATCTGATTGATATCAACCATGATTATGCTCCTTCACCAGCTTCGTTGTCGCGCGGGCGACGCGGACCGCGATCACCGCGATCGCCACGGTCGAAACCACCTTCACGGCGGCGCGGGCGATCATCACCATCGCGTTCGCGACGGTCGTCACGGCGGGTGAGCATGGCCGACTGGCCTTCTTCATGTTCGTCAACGCGAACAGTGAGGAAACGAAGAACGTCTTCGTTGATGCGCATCTGGCGTTCCATTTCGGCAACGGCTGCAGCCGGAGCGTCGATGTTCACGAGCGTGTAATACGCCTTGCGATTCTTCTTGATGCGGTAGGTGAGGGGACGCAGACCCCAGCTTTCGACCTTACCGACCTTGCCGCCATTAGCTTCGAGGACGCCCTTATACTGTTCGACGAGAGCGTCGACCTGCTGCTGGGAAATGTCCTGGCGGGCAAGAAGCACATGTTCATAAAGAGCCATTGGCTTTGCCTTTCTTCTGTTACAACATGCTGACACCAGCGGCTAAGCCTCTGCGACTTCTCTTGATCCGGCAAACCGGAGAAGAAAGGACGCGCAACTTGAGACGGTCGAGAGCGGAGACACGGGAGGCAGAAGCGCTTATGACTTCCACGGACAATAGCGCAATTAATTGCACTGTTTGACCGGCCCTCCGTTCAGCCCCCAGCTGGTACCGAGCAATGAACGGGCGGCTATTACGTGTTTTTCCCCGGCTTTGCAAGGCGCAAACGGCACAAAAACCGGGAAATACTTGACTTTGCTGCCCGCGCTGGGGCACATCGCGCCAAATTGCGCAATTAGAGCGCATCCCGAAAAGTGTGAAACGGTTTTCGGATAAGATGCGCGTTAAAGTAAAAATTGGAGCGCCGGCCTGATACAGTCAGGTCGAAACGCGCTCCAATGGCAAAGATGAAAGAGGCTTTCATGGCGGTAGCATTCACTTTTCCCGGGCAGGGCAGCCAGGCTGTAGGCATGGGCAAGGCTCTGGCAGAGCAGTTTGCAGAAGCGCGTGCTGTTTTCGAGGAAGTGGACGCGGCACTGGGCGAAAAGCTTTCCGCTACCATGTTCGAGGGACCGGAAGACGTACTGACGCTGACCGCGAATGCCCAGCCTGCGCTGATGGCGGTCTCAATGGCCGTGCTGCGGGTCATGGAAGCGCGCGGCTTTTCCCTGAAGGAAAAGGTTTCCTACGTCGCCGGGCATTCGCTTGGCGAATATTCCGCGCTTTGCGCGGCAGGAACGTTCTCCCTTGCCGATACGGCACGTCTCCTGCGCATCCGAGGCAACGCGATGCAGAAAGCCGTTCCCGTCGGCGAAGGCGCCATGGCGGCCATCATCGGTCTGGAACATGGCGACGTGGAAGCTGTCTGCACGGAAGCCAGGGCTTCCGGTTCGGTCCAGATCGCCAATGACAATGGCGGCGGTCAGCTCGTTATTTCGGGCTCCAAGGCTGCGGTCGAACTGGCTGCCGGGTTGGCGTCCGAAAAAGGTGCCAAGCGCGCCATCATGCTGCCGGTGTCCGCACCCTTCCATTCGACTTTGATGGGGCCTGCCGCTGACGCCATGCGCGAAGCGCTCGCTTCGGTCGAAAAGCACAATCCAATCGTTCCGCTTATCGCCAATGTGCGCGCAGCGCCCGTCACCGATGCCAACGAGATTGCCGATCTACTCGTCGAGCAGGTTACGGGTCAGGTGCGCTGGCGTGAAACTGTCGAATGGTTTGCGGCCAATGGCGTAACCACGCTTTATGAAGTAGGTTCGGGCAAGGTTCTGACCGGTCTGGCGCGCCGCATCTCGAAGGATGTGGCTGGCGTGGCTGTCGGTTCGGCCGAAGAAATCGAAGCGGCGCTCGCCGCCCTCAACGCTTAAAAGGGACTTCGCATGTTTGATCTGACTGGCCGCAAGGCTCTGGTAACCGGCGCAACCGGCGGCCTCGGTGAAGCGATTGCCCGCGCACTTCATGCGCAGGGCGCAATCGTCGGCCTGCACGGCACGCGTGAGGAAAAGCTGAAAGAGCTTGCCGCTGAACTTGGCGACCGCACCTTCATCTTTCCGGCCAATCTGTCTGACCGCGAAGCTGTAAAGGCCCTCGGCCAGAAGGCCGAAGAAGAGATGGGCGGCGTCGACATTCTCGTCAACAATGCCGGGATTACCCGCGACGGGCTCTTCGTTCGCATGAGCGATGAGGACTGGGATGCCGTGTTGAACGTCAACCTGACGTCCGTCTTCAACCTGACGCGCGAACTGACCCATCCCATGATGCGTCGCCGCAATGGCCGCATTATCAACATCACCTCCATCGTCGGCGTCACCGGTAACCCCGGTCAGGCGAATTACTGTGCATCGAAGGCAGGACTGATCGGCTTCTCCAAGTCGCTGGCGCAGGAAATCGCAAGCCGCAATGTTACAGTGAACTGCATCGCTCCGGGCTTCATCGAATCGGCCATGACCGACAAGCTGAACGAAAAGCAGAAGGATGCGATCATGAGCAATATCCCCATGAAGCGCATGGGCGTTGGGGGCGATATTGCTGCTGCCGTTGTCTATCTGGCAAGCGATGAGGCAGCTTATGTGACGGGCCAGACCCTGCACGTCAATGGTGGCATGGCCATGATCTAACCCTCCTTCTCCCCTCGATTATGGTATAAAATGCCTTAATACGGGGGGCGAAGAAGGAAAAGGCGCTTTGCCTTGCTCAAGAAGCATGGTAATGCGCCCATCGAGAATTGCGGCATTCTGAGTAGAAGCGCTGCGATCCTGTTCCGAAAGGAATATCCACAGGATGACTGTCCGGGCGGCTTCGCTCGAAACTTGGCAGACATCTTATAACTTGATTACAATCCTGCATGCCGCTAACCAAGGCAGAGCAACAAACACACAGGTCGAGGTTCCGACATGAGCGATACCGCAGAGCGCGTCAAGAAAATCGTTGTTGAACATCTGGGCGTAGATGCCGACAAGGTCACGGAAGGCGCAAGCTTCATCGATGACCTCGGCGCAGACAGCCTCGACACGGTCGAGCTGGTCATGGCTTTCGAAGAAGAATTCGGCGTTGAAATTCCTGACGACGCTGCCGAAACGATCCTCACGGTCGGCGACGCTGTGAAGTTCATCGACAAGGCTTCTGCCTAATCTGAACTTGGGCATTGGGCTGGGGTTCTCGCGAATCCCGGCCCTGCTTGTCTTTGGCTGTTTCTTTCGTATTCACGGTCGAAACGCACATGCACAAAGGTCCGTTCGAGGCCTGTTGTGAATCTGCCCGAACGCTGGTCGAGAACGCGTTCGATAGGCAGGCTCCGGTTTTAACAATTGGAGCACCATCCCTTTCAGTCAGGCCCGGACATATGTTCTGCCGGTTAAAGCCTGCGGGGCGCGGTGCTTGTGACATAACAGAATTTTAAGGGGTGGATATGAGGCGTGTCGTCATCACCGGTCTTGGTCTGGTGTCGCCGCTTGCCAGCGGTGTCGAAGAGACCTGGAAGCGTCTTATTGCCGGTGAAAGCGGTGCTCGCCGCATCACGGAATTTGAAGTTGATGATCTGGCCTGCCAGATTGCCTGCCGCGTTCCGGTTGGCGATGGCACCAATGGCACCTTCAATGCCGACCTCCATATGGAGCCGAAGGAACAGCGGAAGGTTGATTCTTTCATCGTTTATGCCGTCGGCGCTGCCGATCAGGCGCTGGACGATGCCGGCTGGCACCCCGAAAGCGACGAAGACCAGGTTCGTACCGGCGTTCTTATCGGTTCCGGCATCGGCGGCATCGAAGGCATCGTCGAAGCGGGCTATACGCTGCGCGACAAGGGGCCGCGACGCATCTCGCCATTCTTTATTCCCGGCCGTCTGATCAACCTGGCTTCCGGCCACGTTTCCATCAAGCACAAGCTGCGCGGCCCGAACCACGCGGTCGTCACCGCCTGCTCGACCGGCGCGCACGCCATTGGCGACGCTGCCCGCCTGATCGCTTTCGGCGATGCGGATGTGATGGTTGCTGGCGGTACGGAATCCCCGGTAAGCCGCATCTCGCTTGCAGGCTTCGCTGCCTGCAAGGCGCTCTCCACGAAGCGCAACGATGACCCGACCGCGGCATCGCGTCCTTATGATGAAGACCGCGACGGCTTTGTCATGGGTGAAGGTGCGGGCGTTGTGGTTCTCGAGGAGCTTGAACACGCCTTGGCGCGCGGTGCGAAGATCTATGCCGAAGTCATCGGTTATGGTCTTTCCGGCGATGCTTACCACATCACCGCTCCAAGCGAGAACGGCGAGGGTGCGCAGCGCTGCATGGAAATGGCCATCAAGCGCGCCGGAATCACGCCGGACCAGATCGACTACATCAATGCGCATGGCACTTCGACCATGGCCGATACCATCGAACTGGGCGCTGTCGAGCGCGTGGTTGGCGACGCCGCGTCGAAAGTTTCGATGTCCTCGACCAAGTCATCCATCGGGCACCTGCTGGGTGCTGCTGGTGCTGCCGAGGCGATTTTCTCGACGCTTGCCATCCGCGATAACATCGCGCCTGCGACGCTCAATCTGGACAATCCTGCGGTCTCCACGAAGATCGATCTGGTTCCACACAAGGCCCGTGAACGCAAGATCGATGTGGCGCTGTCGAACTCCTTCGGGTTTGGCGGAACCAATGCTTCGCTGATCCTGCGCCGATATTCCTGATCGGTATTGCTGAAATAAATCTCGGAATCAAAAAACGCGGGGATTTCTCCGCGTTTTTGCCAAAATATAACCGGATGCGATGTTTAAAATCGTGAACAGCGGTTAGTGTGGTCGCAACTCCGAAGAGTTTTATCCGCTCTGACGAAATTAAGTGCATAGCCGTTCTGGGCGGCCATTCGACGAAAATGTCGGAAGCTGCGCCAAAATAGATAAACGGAGCTTTTCGTATAGTTTGGTTGAACTATTCAGGGCTCTGGACCGAGGTGATTGAGTGAATTCAGAGGCACCATCCGGAACACCGCCCGCGGACGAGCAGTCCACGGGCGCGACGCAGGAAACGAACGCGACTTCAAAGCCGTTCGTGCCGAAATCTGCGTCTGAAGCTCTGCGCCCCGAGCCGGGAACGCCGCCGCCGCGCAAGCGTTCACGCCATGCGCGCAGCCAGATCGTGGTGTTCATGAACTTTATGCTGTCGCTCGTCGTGCTGGTTCTGCTCGGCGCGTCCGCCTTGTTCTATTTCGGCAAGATGCAGTTCGATGCTCCAGGTCCGCTTGCTTCAGAGACCACATTTCTTGTCAAGCGCGGTGCTGGCATTGCCGAAGTCTCCAATAGTCTGGAAAACCGTGAAATCGTCAGCGATGCGCGCATCTTCCGCTATGGTATGCGCACGCTCGGACACGAAAATGATCTGAAGGCGGGCGAATACGCCATCCCTGCCGGTGCGACGATGCGCGATGTGATGAATATTCTCATCAGCGGCAAGTCCATCATGTACCCGCTGACCATCCCGGAAGGTCTGACGGTGAAGCAGATTTTCGACCGTATTTCGGTTGATCCGATTCTTGTCGGTGACATGCCGAAGGACATGCCGCCGGAAGGCTCGCTCTTCACCGATACGCTGAATTTCACCCGCGGCACGACGCGTTCGGAAATCATCGACCGTATGATCGCTTCCCAGAAGAAGCTCGTGGACGAAGCCTGGGCAAAGCGTAATCCCGACCTGCCGGTCAAGGACAAGAACGAATTCGTGACGCTGGCTTCCATCGTGGAAAAGGAAACCGGGATCGCGTCCGAGCGCCCGCATGTGGCCTCGGTCTTCGTCAACCGCCTGAAGAAGGGCATGCGCATCCAGTCCGATCCGACCATCATCTATGGTCTGTTCGGTGGGGCCGGCAAGCCGTCTGATCGCCCGATCTTCAAGTCGGACATCGAAAAGCCGACGCCTTACAACACCTATGTGATCAACGGTCTGCCGCCGACGCCCATTGCCAATCCGGGCAAGGCGGCACTGGAAGCTGTTGCCAACCCGCTGGATACGGAAGACCTCTATTTCGTCGCCGACGGAACGGGTGGCCACGTGTTCTCAAAGACGTTGCAGGAGCACAACGCCAATGTTCGCAAGTGGCGCTCCGTGGAACAGCAGAGGAATAGCGGCAACGTTCCAGATCAGAGCGCGGGACAATAGAGGGCGTCTGGTGAGTTTGTTTTAACCGAAGCCGGCGGCAGATGCCGGCTTCGGTTCGGTTTTTGAGTAAGTCCGCACCTCTGCGGACATGAGTTGAGGGGATGGAACGCATGGCGCTCCAAAGCATGACCGGATTTGCACGCCACGCCGTGCAGCACACCGTGGACGGCGGAGACGTGCGCATTGTCTGGGAGGTGCGTTCCGTCAACGGCAAGGGACTCGACCTCCGGCTGCGTCTGCCGCAAGGTCTGGAAGCGGCGGAACACCCAGTCCGCTCGATGCTGGCACGCCATTTTTCACGCGGGAATTTTCAGGCAAGCCTCAGCGTAGAACGCAGTGAGGCTCAGGCCGGTTTCACCATCAACCAGGCGATGCTCGCCGAGGTCCTCAAGCTTGGTGCGGATTTGCAGGCCAGGCACGGTCTCGCGCCTGCGAGTGTTGACGGCATTCTCTCGCTGCGTGGCATCATCGACCAAGTACAGGTGGCTGACAACGAAGATGAACGCGGCGTGCTGGAAGCGGCCATCGTCTCGAGCTTTGAAGAGGCGCTCAAGGCAATTGCCGACGCCCGCAAACAGGAAGGCAAGGCTCTTTTCACCATTCTGTCCGCGCATGTCGATACTATTGAACGACTGACCGAGGGTGCCCGCCGTGACCCCTCGCGCAGTACCGATGCGATCAAGGCCCGTCTCGCGGGGCAGGTGGCTCTGCTATTGGATGCCGCGCGTGAACTCGATGAAGCGCGGCTCTATCAGGAAGCGGCGTTTCTGGCGACCAAGGCCGATATTCAGGAAGAACTTGACCGGCTGGAAACGCATGTGGCGTCCGCCCGCAAACTTCTTGCTGACGGCGGCCCCATCGGGCGCAAGCTCGATTTTCTTTCACAGGAATTTAATCGTGAAGCAAATACACTGTGTTCCAAATCGAACGCGGCGTCGATCACAGCCATCGGTCTGGAACTGAAGGCAGTCGTGGACCAGTTTCGCGAACAAGTACAAAATCTGGAGTAACAGGTATCATGGCCATCTCTTCGGTTGAAAATGGCGTCGCACGCAGAGGCTTGATGGTGGTGATCTCATCGCCCTCCGGGGCGGGAAAGTCGACCATCGCCCGGCTTTTGCTGGAAGACAAGAAGATGAACCTCTCCTTGTCGATCAGTGTGACGACGCGCCAGCGCCGCCCGAGCGAGATCGAGGGGGTCCACTACCATTTCAAGACCATACGCGAATTCGAGCGTCTGCGGGACAATGACGAACTGATCGAATGGGCCGAAGTTCACGGCAATTTCTACGGCACGCTCCGTGAAACTGCCGAGATTGCGCTGGCCGACGGTCAGGACATGCTCTTCGATATCGACTGGCAGGGCGCAGACCAGTTGCAGGCAAAGATGCCTGCAGATGTGGTCTCTATCTTCATCCTGCCGCCGACCATGCGCGAACTGCAGCAGCGCCTGAACCGCCGCGCCGAAGACACGGCGGATGTCATCGAGACACGCTTGCAGAATGCCCGCTTCGAGATCCAGAAATGGGTGAAGTACGATTACATCGTCATCAATGAAGACCTCGACCGCTCCTTCGCCGCGATCAAGTCGATCATCGAGGCCGAACGTCTTCGCCGCGACCGCCGCCCGGGCCTGTTCGATTTCGTAACCGGTTTGCTGGAAGAAGAGCCAGGCGTCTAAGACGAAAACCGGTTTTACGAAAGCCTTATGGCTATTTTGTCCGTTTCGTTTGCGAGGCGGATGAACGCTTCGAGGAACGGTTGGCTGCCGCGTGTTTTCAACTTGGCGAGCGCATCGACATTCTGGAAAACGAGTTCGCACTCTGCGGGCCAGCCGGGACCTTGCCATTGCACTGCGTCCCAGAACGAGTCCAGTGTGTAGCCGAAGGCTTCAGGATTTTCCGCAGGAACGGCGGAAAGATAACGTCGCCAGAGTTCGTCAGCGCTTTCTATTCCTGTGCAATCAATTATGTCGACGGGCAGCATATCAGCCTAGCAGGATCAATAGGCCATCCACCATGCCAAGGACGAGGATGAGCGCTCCCATGGCGATGGCTGTCACGACCAGGACCCGTCTCTGCCGGTCACGCTTCTCCGTTCGCTTGCCCGTCCAGTCGTAGGGCGATTGAGGCATTTCTCTCTCCAGATCGGCGCGGCATTGAAAGTCGCCATGCAGCCGTATCCGTAACCTGCACTTTACCGCCCTTATCCGCAAGCAAGATGAAGCTAATAAATATCTGCGCTCGCACGGCGTGAGGGCATGGCTATACAGCCGTGCCGCCCACCGTTACCTGATCCATGCGCAAATGCGGCTGGCCGACGCCGACGGGAACCCATTGGCCACCTTTCCCGCAATTGCCGCTGCCGGTATCGAGTTTCATATCGTTGCCGATCATCGAAATACGCTGCATGGCATCTGGGCCGTTGCCGATCAGCATCGCACCCTTGATTGGTGCGCCGACCTTGCCGTCCTCAATCATGTAGGCTTCCGTGCAGCCGAACACGAATTTGCCGGATGTGATATCCACCTGGCCGCCACCGAAGGAAACGGCGTAGATGCCTTTCTTCATGGAGGCGATGATCTCCTCAGGCGTCTTGTCGCCTGAAAGCATGTAGGTGTTGGTCATGCGTGGCATGGGTGCATGAGCATAGGATTCTCGGCGCCCATTGCCGGTTGCTTCCATGCCCATCAGGCGCGCATTCTGGCGGTCCTGCATGTAGTTGACGAGTTTGCCGTCCTCGATCAGCACGGTGCGATTGGTCGGCGTGCCTTCATCGTCGATGGTGAGAGAGCCGCGACGCTCGACGATCGTGCCGTCGTCGACCACCGTCACGCCTTTCGATGCAACCTGCTGGCCGAGGAGACCGGCAAAAGCGGAGGTCTTCTTGCGATTGAAGTCGCCTTCCAGCCCATGACCAACCGCTTCATGCAGCATCACGCCCGGCCACCCGTTTGCCAGAACGATGTCGAATGTGCCTGCCGGGGCGGGGATGGCCTCCAGGTTGACGAGCGCCTGCCGCAATGCCTCATCGGCGGCATGCTGCCAGCTTTCAGTCGCGACGAATTCGCCAAATCCCTTGCGTCCGCCAACCGTATGAGAGCCTGATTCCTGGCGGTCGCCATTGCCTGCCACCACCGAGACGCTCAACCGGACCATGGGCCTTATATCGCGCACGAAATGACCGTCGGCACGCAATATTTCGACCTGCTGCCACGATCCTGCAAGCGAAACGGAAACCTGTCTCACCTTCGGGTCCTTGGCGCGCAGATAGGCGTCAATCTGCTGCAACAGTTGCACTTTGGTGTCGAAGGTCGGGGAACCGATCGGATTTTCGTCCGTGTAAAGATGATGGTTGGTGCCAGCAGGCGCCGCGGAATAACTCCCGCCGTAGCCCTTGAGGGTTGCGGAAACCGCATCGGAAGCGCGTCGCAAGGCGGCCATAGACAGATCACCCGCATGGGCATAGCCGATGGCTTCACCGGCGACCGATCGCAACCCGAATCCCTGATCCTGATTGAAGGAGCCGGTCTTGAGGCGGCCATTGTCGAAAACGAGAGCCTCCGCCTCGCGATATTCAACGAAGAGTTCGCCATCGTCGCTGCCTTTCAGGCTTTGGGCGACAAGACGCTCGATATCATCGCGGCTGGCGTCGAAACTGTCGATCAGGCTTTTCATAAAAATAAATCCTGCAGCATGTGTTTGCTGCAGGATGTAAGCCTTAAATCGGTTGAGAACAACCGGTCATCGCAGTTGTGATCAGGGCAGGGCGTCGAAGCCTTCGCCGAAGCCCTTCAGATCGACGGGAATGCCAACCCCTTCTTCCGGTGTCTGGAAGACGATGAAGGTCGCAGCCTTGCCGGAGCGCAACGTCTTGAGAAGATCATCCTCAAGGATCACCTCGGCGTAGCAGCCGTCTTCGAAGCAGCGGACGAAATAGGCGCGACCGATGTCCTTGCCGTCGACATTGAGGCCAAGGCCATTGGGAAGCAGGACACCAAGCGGCGCCAGAACACGAAGAATGCGGGCCTTGTTGTCAGCCGTCTTGAGAACGACAACCGAAAGGCCGAGTTCCGGACGCTTTGCAGCGACCACGTTCTGGATCAGCGCACACTGTTCCGTCTTTGCGCCAGCGGGCGTGTCACAGAGAACGGACCATGCACCGTGCTGCGACTTGAGCTTGCCGCTTTGCTGCGGGCTGGACGGAGCCGCCTGCGACTGCGCAGCCGGTGCCTCCTGTGGGGTTTGTAACTGCGCCGGTGCCTGCTGGGCAAGCGAAGGAAGCGTAGCAATGGCAAGCGCCATGCTGGCGCCCGTTGCTAGTGTTGCGAGGCGCTGGCTGATCGTGCGGCGGGCAAGCATGCGAAAAGTCATGAAATCTCCAGATCGAATCACCGGGACGTTAACGCGCTGCATTGGCCATGAAAAGCGCCGCGACCGGCGTTTCTCTGTCCTGGCCATCATAGCAACGGTGATACCGTCTGTTGCATCGATTGTCACGCGGCACGTTAAAGGAAGCGTCTTGTCAAATCATGGCTTCATTAAGGGTTTCGTGCGGTTTTCCAAAGTTTTCGTGGTGGGCTGGAATAACTCCGCCAGGCCGAATAATCCGGGACATTCGCAATTCTTCGCGCGGCTGCGCGCAAAAATGCCGCACAGGAACATATTCGCCTTCCTTGCGGTGTGCGCTAAGGTGTGGTTTGAACGCCGACGGGGGATGCGGCCGTCTTTAGCGTCCGGCGTCCAGCTCGAAAGGGCGAAAAGGGAGAGAGTTCTGGTGGATAAGATTGTTGCCACAACGAAGGGCGCCTTCGGCGGCGCTCTTGCAGTGCTGTGGACGACTGGTGCCGCTTTTGCGGATCAGCCCCGTCCCTGGGAATGGAGATTTCAGGACGCAGCGACTGGGATTGCCGAACAGATTCATTGGTTTGAGCGTTATACGCTCTGGTTCATTATTCCGATTACCCTGCTGGTTCTGTTTTTGCTGGTTTGGGTCGTGCTTCGCTTTCGCGCAAGCGCAAACCCCGAGCCGTCCAAAACCAGCCATAATACCGCTATTGAAGTGATCTGGACCATCGGGCCCGTGATCATTCTTCTGTTCCTCGCGGTCCCGTCTTTCCAGCTTCTGACGGCGCAATATTCGCCGGAAGATCCGACGCTGACGGTGAAGGCCACAGGATACCAGTGGTACTGGGGTTACGAGTATCAGGTCGATAATCCGGTGAGCTTTGATTCCCTCCTTCTGAAGGATGGTGATCGCGCCGCTGCCGGCAAGGAAGACAAGTCCCGCTATCCGCGTCTTCTCGCCGTCGACAACGAGGTCGTGGTTCCGGTTGGCGAAACGGTTCGTCTTCTCGTAACTGCTGCCGACGTCATCCATTCTTGGACGATCCCGGCCTTCGGCGTGAAGATGGACGCTGTCCCGGGCCGTATCAACGAAGCCTGGTTCAAGGCGGACAGGGAAGGCCTTTACTACGGTCAGTGCTCGGAGCTTTGCGGCAAGGATCACGGCTTCATGCCAATCGCCGTGCGCGTTGTCTCCAAGGAGCAGTATCAGACCTGGATCGCCGCTGCGGGATCGGATCTGAATGGCGCCAACAAGGCGCTTCAGGCCGCTGTCGAAGGTGGCGCAAACGATAAGGTGGCTGCGGCGGGTCTCTGATCCCGAACGCCAAGACTGTTGAAAAACGGGAGCGAATTCCATGGCTGGCACAGCAGCTCACGAGCATGGTGCCCACGACGACCACAAGCCTCACGGCTGGGTTCGTTGGGTATACTCGACCAATCATAAAGACATCGGTACCCTGTACCTGATTTTTGCAATCATCGCCGGTATCATCGGCGGCGCGCTGTCCATCGCGATGCGCGCCGAACTCCAGGAGCCGGGCATCCAGATCTTCCACGGTCTGGCACAGATGGTTTACGGTGTTGAGGGCGATGCGGCTCTCGATGCCGGCAAGCATATGTTCAACGTGTTCACTTCGGCACATGCCCTGGTCATGATTTTCTTCATGGTCATGCCTGCGCTGATCGGCGGTTTCGCCAACTGGATGGTGCCGCTGATGATCGGCGCGCCGGACATGGCTTTCCCGCGCATGAACAACATTTCGTTCTGGCTGCTGCCGCCTGCGCTGCTGCTGCTGCTCATCTCGCTGTTTATGCCGGGTCCGGCAGGCGGCTGGGGGCCTGGCGGCGGCTGGACGCTGTATCCGCCTCTGTCGACTTCGGGTCAGCCCGGACCGGCTGTGGACTTCGCCATCCTGGCAATCCACATCTCTGGCGCATCGTCCATTCTCGGAGCGATCAACTTCATCACCACGATCCTCAACATGCGCGCGCCGGGCATGACGCTGCACAAGATGCCGCTCTTTGCCTGGGCCGTGCTGGTGACGGCGTTCCTGCTTCTGCTTTCGCTGCCGGTTTTGGCAGGCGGCATCACCATGCTGCTGACCGACCGCAACTTCGGAACGACCTTCTTCACGCCGGATGGTGGCGGTGATCCGATCCTCTACCAGCACCTGTTCTGGTTCTTCGGGCATCCGGAAGTGTACATTCTGATCCTGCCGGGCTTCGGCATCGTCAGCCACATCGTGTCGACCTTCTCGCGCAAGCCGATCTTCGGTTACCTCGGCATGGCCTACGCCATGGTCGCCATCGGTGTCGTCGGCTTCGTCGTCTGGGCGCACCACATGTATACGGTCGGCCTTTCACTCGACACGCAGCGTTACTTCGTGTTCGCCACGATGGTCATCGCGGTTCCGACAGGTATCAAGATCTTCTCCTGGATCGCGACGATGTGGGGTGGCTCGATCACCTTCCGCGCACCGATGCTATGGGCGATCGGCTTCATCTTCCTGTTCACGGTCGGTGGTGTGACGGGCGTTCAGCTCGCCAATGCCGGTCTCGACCGCGCGCTGCATGACACCTACTACGTCGTGGCTCACTTCCATTACGTGCTGTCTCTGGGTGCGGTGTTTGCGATCTTCGCGGGCTGGTACTACTGGTTCCCGAAGATGAGCGGCTACATGTACAATGAGTTCACGGCGAAGCTGCATTTCTGGGTCACCTTCGTTGGTGTGAACCTGGTCTTCTTCCCGCAGCACTTCCTTGGTCTTGCCGGCATGCCGCGCCGTTATATCGACTATCCGGATGCCTATGCAGGCTGGAACATGGTGTCGTCCTACGGTTCCTATATTTCGGGCTTCGCCGTCCTGATCTTCCTCTACAATGTCTTCGAGGCATTCGCGAAGAAGCGTGAAGCCGGTGCAAACCCATGGGGCGAGGGCGCAACCACGCTGGAATGGCAGCTGTCGTCGCCGCCTCCGTTCCACCAGTGGGAACAGTTGCCGCGCATCAAGTAATCGTGCGATGGGGCGGAGTCGGGAAAAGACTTCGCCCTTCTTTACAAAATGTGCTATGGGCGGGCGGCATTCTGTTCCGCCCGTCGCCGGTAGCCGAAGAAATCGGCCATCAAACAAGGCATTTCCGGCGGGAACAGAATGGTTTCCGGGAGGACATTGTTATGATGGTGCGGTCTGCGCTGTAGGGGCGCGGGTTCAGACCGGTGAACTCGAGGTTTTTGAAGTTAAAATGTCTCTGGTGGAAAAAAACGCAGGTACCGATGACGCATTCGCTCTCTCAGAGGCGACCGCGCGCGATTACCTTGTTCTTTTGAAGCCCCGCGTGATGTCCCTTGTGGTCTTCACCGGGCTGGTCGGTCTTGTGGTCGCGCCGGGACATATGAATCCTGTCCTTGCCGCCATCAGCATCTTGTGCATCGCGGTTGGTGCGGGTGCATCCGGTGCGCTGAACATGTGGTACGACGCGGATATCGATGCGGTGATGAAGCGTACGCGTAACCGCCCCATTCCTGCAGGCGTTATAGCGCCCAATCAGGTTCTGGCGTTCGGGCTGACGCTTTCCGCATTCTCCGTCATCACACTCGGCCTCATGGTCAACTGGCTGGCGGGCGCGTTGCTGGCGTTCACGATCTTCTTCTATGCCGTCATCTATACGATGTGGTTGAAGCGCTCGACGCCGCAGAACATCGTTATCGGCGGTGCTGCTGGCGCATTTCCTCCGATGATCGGCTGGGCCGCTGCGACCGGAGAAATCACCTGGGACAGCGTCGTCCTGTTCATGATTATCTTTCTGTGGACGCCGCCGCATTTCTGGGCGCTGTCCCTGTTCTCGGCCACTGATTATGAAGCGGCGCGTATTCCGATGATGCCGAACGTAAAGGGCGAGCTTTCAACCCGTCGTCAGGCGCTGTTCTATTCCATCATTATGGCTCCGGTCGGCGTCCTGCCTTGGGTGCTCGGCTTTGCAGGCCCTGTCTATGGCGCGGTTTCCACGCTGCTCGGACTGGCTTTCCTTTATTATGCATGGCGCCTGTGGGCTGCCGGATCGCAGCCTGCAATGCTGGCGGCCGCCCGCAAGCTGTTTCGCTTCTCGCTGCTTTACCTGTCCGGACTGTTTGCGGTGCTGCTTGTTGAAACACTTGCCGTCAAGGCGCTGGCTGCTTTTGGAGTGCTCTAATGGATAAGGCCGTACAGAAGCCGTTGGACAGCGAATTGGAACTGATCGTTCCAACGGAACAGCAGAAGAAAGCCCAGCGCAATCGCTCTTGGGGCTTGGCAATCGCTCTGGCGCTGTTCGTGCTGCTTGTCTATGTCGGCACGATTGCGAAACTGGGAGCCAATATTCTGGTACGGCCTCTCTGACAGGCTGTTCCGGGAGGAAAATTGGAGGGGAATATGCCTGATCTGCACGAGAAGGATCAAAAGTTGAGGAAGCAACAGCGTTCAAACGCGACGATTGCTTTTGCTTGCCTGTCTTTCTTTGTCTGCATGATCGGTGCAGCCTATGCCTCCGTGCCGCTGTACCGCATTTTCTGTCAGGTGACAGGCTATGGCGGCACGACGCAGCGCGTGGAACAATATTCCGATACCATTCTCGACAAGACGATCAAGGTGCGTTTCGATGCCAACACAGCCAATGGGCTACCATGGGATTTCAAGCCCGTGCAGCGCGAGGTCACGGTTCGCATCGGCGAAACGACGATGATCAAGTATGAAGCGCGCAACCTGTTCGATGAGCCGACCTATGGCCGCGCGAGCTTCAATGTCGCGCCGGGTCGGGCGGGAGCGTATTTCAACAAGGTCGAATGCTTCTGTTTCACGGACACGACTCTGAAGCCGGGCGAAGACATGGAAATGCCGGTTGTGTTCTTTGTCGATCCTGAGATCGTCAATGATCCCGATCTGAAGGACGTGAAGACGATCACGCTATCCTATACATTCTTTCCGATCGAAAAGCCGAAGCCGGTGGCAAATGCCAAGGCCGAAACTTCAAGCAACGGAAGCTGACGCTGGTGCGCATTCCGAAAATTGTGAAACGGTTTTCGGACAAGAAGAGAAGAACGAAATATATCGAGCGTTTCGACCGACTCATGAAGAGAAACGCTCTCGCGGCGCATAATGCCGCAAAGACAAAAGAATGAAGCGGTTTTATTCTGATACGAGATACCGCTTGTCACAGACAGACTTGCTTGGAACCCCTTCCGGGGTTTAAGCATGAAGGTACGAGAGAGGAGCCCCTAAGGGGATTTACGGGGAGAGACATGGCTGACGTCCATCAGAAAAATCACGACTATCATATCATCGCGCCCAGCCCTTGGCCGTTCCTGAGCTCCGTGGGTGCATTCGTGCTTGCCGTAGGCGGTATTGCCTGGATGCGTTACATCAATGCCGGTGAGTTGCCGTTCTTTGGCCTCAACGTGGTGACGCCATGGATTTTCTTCATCGGCCTCGCGATTGTGCTCTACTGCATGTACGGCTGGTGGTCGGATACGATCAAGGAAGGACATGAGGGGCACCATACCCGTGTCGTATCGCTGCATCTGCGCTACGGCATGATCATGTTCATCGCTTCGGAAGTCATGTTCTTCGTTGCCTGGTTTTGGGCGTTCTTCGATGCGAGCCTGTTTCCGAACGAAGCGCATCAGGTAGCACGCGCTACCTTCACCGGCGGTGTCTGGCCTCCGAAGGGCATCGAGGTTCTCGATCCCCTGCATCTGCCGCTTTACAACACCGTTATCCTGCTGCTGTCGGGCACGACGCTGACATGGGCACACCATGCTCTGCTGCACAATGACCGCAAGGGCATGATCACCGGTCTGGCGATCACGGTTGCTCTCGGTGTCCTGTTCTCCTTCGTGCAGGCCTATGAGTACATTCACGCTCCGTTTGCGTTCAAGGACTCGATCTACGGCGCGACCTTCTTCATGGCGACCGGTTTCCACGGTTTTCACGTTCTCATCGGCACGATCTTCCTTTTGGTCTGCCTCGTGCGTGCCATTGGCGGTGACTTCACGCCGAAGCAGCATTTCGGTTTCGAAGCCGCTGCCTGGTACTGGCACTTCGTTGACGTGGTCTGGCTGTTCCTGTTCTTTGCCATCTACGTATGGGGTGGCTGGGGCGCGCCGATGCACGGCGGCTAATCCGTAGGATCAGCAGTTTTGGAGGCGGCCTTGGCAACATGGCCGCCTTTTGTTTATTGAATGATGCAAGGGGAAATCGGATGCCGGACCAGAATACTTATCCCACGGTCGATCCCATCAAGAGCGGCGTCGCTGGCCGCTGCCCGCGTTGCGGCGAGGGGAAGCTGTTCGATGGTTTCCTGAAAGTCGCTCCGCGCTGCTCGGCTTGCGGGTTGGACTATTCTTTTGCCGATTCCGGCGACGGTCCGGCGGCGTTCGTCATCCTCATCATCGGTTTCATCGTTGTCGGTCTTGCGCTATGGATGGAAGTCAACTTTGGACCGCCGCTCTGGGTGCATTTCATCCTGTGGGTGCCGCTTGCGATCATTCTCAGCCTCGTGGCCATGCGGTGGGCAAAGGGCATTCTTATCAATATGCAATACCGCAACAAGGCAGCTCCCGGCCGCATAGACAGCCGGCAGGATGACAGTAAATGACCAAACTACAGCAGTCACGCCGCTTTCCCTGGGGTATTGTGATCGCCTCTGCCGTAGCGCTCGTCATTTTGCTGGCGCTCGGCACATGGCAGGTAGAGCGTTTGCAGTGGAAGGAAGCGCTGATTGCATCAACCGAGCAGCGCATTCACGAGCCACCACTGCCCTTGTCGGAGATGGAAAAGGTCTACAAGCAGGAAGGTTCTGTCGAATATCGTCCGGTAACGGTCTCCGGCACTTTCATGCATCAGGGCGAGCGGCATTTTCTGGCCACCCATGAGGGGGCCGCAGGCTATAATGTCTACACGCCGCTGATGCTGGAAGACGGACGTTTTGTGCTGATTAATCGCGGCTTCGTTCCATATGAGAAGAAAGACCCTTCAACGCGCATTGAAGGACAGATTGACGGCCCGGTGAATGTTACCGGGCTGGCGCGCGATCCCTTGTCGGCGAAGCCGGGCTTCTTTCTCCCCGATAATGATCCGTCCAAGAATATTTTCTACTGGAAGGATTGGACGGCCATGGCGGAAAGTGCCGACCTGCCAAATCTGGATGAGGTCGTGCCCTTCTTCATCGACGCCGACAGCAAGCCCAATCCGGGGGGATTGCCGGTCGGCGGTGTGACGATCATCGATTTTCCCAACAACCATCTGCAATATGCCGCGACATGGTACGGTCTTGCTCTGGCCTTGATAGGGGTTGTCGGGACGTGGCTGTGGCGTTATCGAAAGACCAGTAGGGGTTGACAATGGCCGCGTTGCGGCCCACCTCCGTGAAGGTCTGTTGATATCGGTCTCTGACGGCCTGCAAATGGCGCGGTTTTCGCTTCCGGTGCTCATGTACCTTCAGGTACATTCCGCCCGGTTCTCAAACCACACCATTTTCGACTCCTCATAGACCGAACCTCAACAGACCTTAGATGTTAAGCCACGCCGAACTAGCGAGCATACTTCATGACCGATCAGCGACCACCACTGGAAATCCGCCTTTGCGGCCCCCGCGGCTTTTGCGCCGGGGTTGACCGGGCAATCCAGATCGTTGTGCTGGCGCTGAAGAAATATGGTGCGCCGGTCTATGTTCGCCATGAAATCGTACATAACCGCTATGTGGTCGAGGGCTTGCAGTCTCGCGGCGCGATTTTTGTCGAAGAACTGGACGAAATTCCCACAGAACACCGCGACCAGCCGGTGGTCTTTTCCGCCCATGGTGTGCCGAAGTCCGTGCCAGCGGATGCAGAAGCAAAGAACCTCTTTTATCTCGATGCAACCTGTCCCCTGGTTTCCAAGGTGCACAAGCAGGCCATGCGCCATCAGCGCCTTGGCCGCCATGTGATCCTGATTGGTCACTCCGGTCATCCGGAAGTGATCGGAACCATGGGGCAGTTGCCCGATGGCGCGGTAACGCTGATCGAAACGGTGGAGGATGCGCGCAACTGCCATTTCGATGACGAGAACAATCTCGGATTCGTGACCCAGACGACGCTTTCAGTCGACGACACGGCTGGCATTATCGAAGAATTGCAGGCGCGTTTTCCAAACCTTTCGGCTCCGGCAGCGGAATCGATCTGTTATGCCACGACCAACCGGCAGGATGCGGTGCGATCCGCCGCCCCGGGCTGCGATCTGTTTCTGATCGTCGGGGCGCCGAACTCTTCCAATTCCAAGCGTCTTGTCGAAGTGGCGGAGAAGGCCGGCGCGCGCATGTCGATGCTCGTTCAGCGTGCGGCCGATATCGAATGGGACCGCATCGGCGATATATCGGTGGTGGGCCTGTCGGCGGGGGCTTCAGCGCCTGAAATCATCGTCGATGAGATCATCGATGCCTTCAAGACCCGCTTCAATGTGAAGATCGAACTGGCCGAAACCACGGTTGAAACCGAGAACTTCCTTGTGAATCGCGAAATTCGCGATGTGGAACTGACGGTGCAGGACATGGCATTCGTCAACGGAGAACACCGGGTGGTAGGCATTCCAAAATTAATGCCCAAGATCATACAAGGGAAATAAGCGGCATGGCCGTCTATACGGATATCAATGAAATCGAGCTTGGCGTCTTCCTGCAGCAGTATGATATCGGCACACTGACATCTTACAAAGGCATCGCGGAAGGGGTGGAGAACTCCAACTATCTTCTGCACACGACTTCGGGCTCGTTCATCCTGACGCTTTATGAAAAGCGCACCAATCGGGAAGACCTGCCGTTTTTTCTCGGCCTGATGCAGCATCTGGCCAGCCGTGGGCTTGAATGCCCGCAGCCGGTGGTTCGTCGCGACGGCACGACAATCGGCGAGCTTGCCGGACGGCCTGCTGCAATCGTTACTTTTCTCGAAGGCATGTGGATGCGCCGCCCAACGGTGGAGCATTGCGAAGCTGTTGGCGAAGGACTGGCCCATATGCATCTGGCTGGCGCTGATTTCTCGCTGCGTCGCCGCAATGGCCTGACGCTTTCCGACTGGCGGCCGTTGTGGAATCTCTCGCGTGAACGCGCCGATAGGGTGGAACCGGGTCTTGTCCGCGAGGCGGAAGCTGATCTGGATTTTCTGGAGAAGAACTGGCCAGCGGATCTGCCGCAAGGCGTGATCCATGCCGATCTCTTTCCGGATAATGTCTTCTTCCTCGGCGACAGGCTTTCCGGTTTCATCGATTTCTATTTCGCCTGCACTGATATTCTGGCTTACGACGTAGCCGTCTGCCTGAATGCCTGGTGCTTTGAGAAGGATTTTTCCTTCAATCGCACCAAGGGCGCAGCGCTTCTGCGCGGCTATAATTCTGTTCGCCCGCTATCCGTGGCGGAAGCCGATGCGCTTCCGGTTCTGGCGCGCGGGGCGGCTATCCGCTTCATGCTCACCCGCCTTTATGACTGGCTAAATGTCCCGGAAGGCAGTTTCGTGGTCAAGAAGGACCCGATGGAATATGTGCGCAAGATGCGCTTCCACCGACAGATCGAAACCGCTGCTGAATACGGCCTGGAGCCGCAAGGGGCAGCGGCGTGAAGCGGATCGAGGCTTTTACGGATGGTGCCTGCTCGGGCAATCCCGGCCCCGGCGGCTGGGGCGCAATCCTGCGCTGGAACGGCAATGTCAAGGAACTGAAGGGCGGCGAAGCCGACACGACCAACAACCGCATGGAGTTGATGGCAGCCATCTCGGCGCTTTCGGCGCTGAAAGAACCGTGCGAAGTCGATCTCTATACGGACTCTGTCTATGTGCGCGACGGTATTTCCGGCTGGATCGAGGGTTGGAAGCGCAATGGTTGGAAGACCGCCGCCAAGAAGCCGGTCAAGAATGCCGAACTATGGCAGGCGCTCGATGAAGCGCGAAAGCCGCACAAGGTCAACTGGCATTGGATCAAGGGCCACGCCGGGCATCCGGAAAATGAACGCGCTGATGAGCTTGCCCGAGCCGGCATGGAGCCATTCAAATATGGCGGACGTAAATCGCTGAAAGTGCAGTGAATTTGCAGAATAAGGCGGCGTTGCCGCCTTTCTACTACGAAAAACACGATGGCTCGATCCCGTCATCTTTCTCTGGCTTTTTTCGCGGCTTCCTCAAGAGCACGCTCCAACTGCTGGTCGGCTCCACCGGCGTAGGGTAAGGAACGCTCGACGATGACATCCGGCACGACGCCTTGTCCTTCCAAAACATGCCCGTCCATACGGAGTGCCTGAACCGCCACATAGAGACCGCCGCCATCCGGGAGCGGAAAGAGCGATCCGCCAGCCACAGCCCCCGCTGTCCGGCTGCCCACAAGCAATGCCAGTTTATCGCGTTTGGCGACATAAGCCATGATTTCGGCTGCGCTTCGTGTATGCTGGTCAATAATAATGATAAGCGGCTTGCCAGCCGGCATGACTGGACCATCATTCCACTGCTGATCTTTTCGCCCTTTGGAACCAAACACCATACGCGGCCCGAAATAGGCTTCCAGAATATCGACCCCGCCGCCGCCAATGCGGCCTCGCGCATCGAAAACCACTGCGCTGGCATCCGCGAATTCGCCATTCAAAGCGGACCTCAAAACTTCCGCCGGACCGCCGGTTTCCGCGCGGGTCAGCATGGTCCAGCCACGTAAATAGCCGATCTTGACGCCGCCGCGTTCAATAACCCGCACACTCTTTTCCGTGGCAGTGCTCAACGTCTGCAGGGCGTCACCGCTGAGCAGATCTACTGTTCGGCTTTCGATGGGCCCGCCAGGCGTCCGGCGAAAGCGTACGATTGCAGTCTTCGCTTCGGCTTCTGTTTTGTTGTCTGGCCAGCGGGCGGCAAATACTGCCTGGCTCGGCTCTACAAGCTCGTCGCCCTCCTTGAGGCCGGCTTTTTCTGCCGGGCTTCCGTCAAGAATATTTTCGATGAATACGCGGCCATCCACGTTCTTTGCAAAAATGCCTGCTCCGCGCAGGAGCGGTGGTCCGCCGTGTCGTGCGTTCACCTCTTTGAAACGATCAAGCTTGCCATACACCGAATAGAGGATAGCGAAATCCGGGTCTTTCGGCGCATAATAGGCGGTGTGGGACGTTTTTAACGCTGCCGGAAGGCTCGCTGCAATCGACCGAAATTGTTCGTCGTCTTTGACACGTCCTGCTTTGACATGGGCTTCTTGACACATCTTGTCCCAGTCGAGTCCAGCCATTTCTGGATCGAAAAACTCGGTCCGCAGGATCGAACATATGGAGTCGATAGTCTCACGCCGTATTGAGATATCGTCAGGAACGTCTGCGGCAAATGCAGGGGACATATTTGCAAGGAATGCAGATGCAATTAATGCATGGCGAGATGCAGTCATGATTAATCCATTGAAATATATATAAGAATTAAAATAATAAGAATATTGTATGCAAAGGGCCGTTATTATCTATCGGGTAAGACACCGGCTCAAATCAATTCAGATTTTCGAGCCGATGTCCTGTCATTCTGCTTTCAAGCATGTCTCCCAAAAGCCGTTTTCCGCTCTGGGAGGATATGCTCCAGACTAAAGCTGTTCGAGAATGGCTGACGCAGCCGACGTCACGGCCTGTCCAGCCTGTTCCTCGATGTTGAGGGCCTTGACCACACCATCTTCCACGATTGCCGAATAACGCTTGGAGCGGATACCGAGGCCGCCAGCGGTCGCGTCGAGCTCAAGTCCCGCGGCCTTGGTGAAGGTGGCAGAACCATCGGCCAGATAGAGTATCTTGCCTTCGCCGCCCGTGCTCTGCGCCCATGCTCCCATGACGAAGGCATCGTTCACCGCAACAACAGCGATCTGATCGACGCCCTTGGCGAGGATTGCGTCGCGGTTATCGAGATAGCCCGGCAGATGGTTGAGGCTGCACGTCGGCGTAAAGGCGCCCGGTACCGCAAAGAGAACGACTTTTTTGCCCTTGAAGACTTCATCGGTCGTCATTTCCTTGACGCCGTCTGCGGTCTTTACCTTGAAAGTCGCTGCGGGCAGCTTGTCGCCAACTTTGATAGTCATTTAATCTCTCCTCGGGGCAGGGGCCGTCTGTGCCAATGCCTATTGTCAAATTTAATCGCTCCGCGAAGCGCGGACGGCATAGTTAAACCGATAACAGGTCGCCGGACAAATTCAAAAACAGCACGGAGGCTAATCCAGTGTCACCTGTCCAGAAACGGCCTTACCATTCTGCACAAGGGTATAGTCGATGATGGCATTGTCCGCCTTGCCCTGTACCTTTGCGGTAAAGCGGCCCTTTTCGACCGCGACGGTTTCGGAAAGCCTGACCGTGTCGCTGGCAACGAACAGCTCCGATGGAGCGGTGGGATCGGGAACGGCCAGATCGAAGACGGCCTTCTCGCCGTCGCGCTTCACGCCGCTTATGCCGAATGCCGAGCTTGCCGGGCTTGGGAGCCGGTCGAATGCGGTCTCGATGATCGTGCGGGCCGCTATCGCCTGAGGCGAGGGCTGTTGTTGGTCACTATCAAGGGGAAAGTCGAAGGTGGCCTGCACGGGGACGCAGATTTTCTCGCACACTCCGAGAAAAACATGGCCCTTCAGCCGCTTGTCGGCCGATTTCAGGTGAAAGACTATCGGCAGCGAAACAGGCTGTTTATATCCGATGCCACCTGCATCGTCTCCCTCAAACCGGACCGGCGCAGGGAAATCGATCTGCGCTTTTGCGTTTCCGTCGATGTTAATCTGAGGTGGAACGCCCGCATCGCC
Organism: Brucella sp. RRSP16; assembly: GCF_052246815.1. Taxonomy (NCBI): domain Bacteria; kingdom Pseudomonadati; phylum Pseudomonadota; class Alphaproteobacteria; order Hyphomicrobiales; family Brucellaceae; genus Brucella; species Brucella sp. RRSP16. The sequence continues at coordinate 61,670 of NZ_JBQQAM010000002.1, read as the reverse complement.
GGGATTGCGCCAGTAGGTTTTCCAGCCGGGCTGCAACTCGATCTGCAAGGCGCCGCGCCGTTCCCCGATGGGCGCATTGTCAGAAGCCTTGTCTTCAATAATGACACGCACGCGCCCGCCGGGCGTCTCGGTCCACTCGGAGGTCGAGGCCAGTGCTGGCAATGTCAGCAAGGCCAGCAAAAGGGGGGCGAAGGTAAAAGTCCGGATGTTCATCGTTGAAAGATGGAATGAAAAGATGGTTGCTTCAAGCCCAATATTATCGGATCGCCGGGCACGTTAACTGCTTCTACGGCCTGCCACCTGAAAATCGAGCTGGTTCCGCTTCGAATTCCGGGCTCGAAATAAATGGCCATTGTTATTTTGCGCAGTCTTGCTACCTTCATAATCATGACCATTCTCAAGACGTCGAACAAGGAGCAGGGTTTTCTAAACGGGCAATTCCTGCTTGCCATGCCTGGAATGAGCGACGAGCGTTTTGCACGGTCGGTGGTCTATATCTGCGCGCATTCTGATGAAGGCGCGATGGGCTTCATCATCAATCAGCTTCAGCCGGTCGAATTCCCTGACCTCCTGCGCCAGATCGGGGTCATCGATGACGACGAACTGATTATCCTTCCGGATCGTGCGCAGCATATGATGGTGCGCAATGGTGGACCCGTCGACCGCACACGCGGATTCGTGCTGCATTCGGACGATTACATGGTCGATTCCACCATGCCGGTTTCAGAGGATGTCTGCCTCACTGCAACGGTCGATATTCTGCGTGCCATTTACGGGGGCAGTGGGCCGTCGCGAGCCCTGATGGCCCTTGGATATTCTGGTTGGGCGCCGGGCCAGATCGAAGTGGAGCTTGCCGAGAACGGCTGGCTAACCTGTGATGCGCCGCTCGACATGCTGTTCGACAGCGATATCGAGGGCAAATATTCGCGTCTGATGCTCCATATGGGTATCGATATGGCGCGGCTGGTTTCCGACGCGGGACATGCTTGATGGAATAAGGCAGTAAGGCAATAGGGCAGTAAGGCAGTATGTTAAGGGAATAGGGGAATAAGGGAGTAGGGGAGTATGTTTGGCTTGCGGACGACCGCAACGCACATATCCTTCTCTGCCCTACTGCCCTACTGCCCTACTGCCCTACTGCCCTACTGCCCTGATCAAGCCGCCGCGGCATCCAACTGTTCGCGGATCATGCGAGTTGCCTCGTCGCGGCTGGTGGGCTGGCCGAACATGAAGCTCTGCACATATTCGCAACCCATCTGGCGAAGCTGAAGCGCGTCGCTTTCGCTCTCCACGCCTTCCGTTACCACGGCGAGGCCGAGATCGTGCGCCATGCTCACAATCGAGCGCAGCAGCGTGGCTTTTTGCGGCTGGTCGCCTTTCACGAAGGACCGGTCGATCTTGATGATATCGAACGGGAAGCGCGTCAGATAGGCGAGTGAGGAATAACCGGTTCCAAAATCATCGAGCGACAAGCCGATGCCCATCGCCTTCAGGCGAGCCAGGACATGGGTGGACTGTTCCGGATTTTCCATGAGGACGGATTCCGTCAGTTCAAGCTTGAGGCTGCCCGGATTGAGATGGATGCGGGAAAGCACCGAGCGGACATCATTGATGAGGTCCTGGCGGATGAGTTGCGTCGAGGACAGGTTGACCGAAACGAAAAGGTCGAGCTTCGGGAATTGCTCCTGCCATGCAAACAGATCTTCCGCGGCCCGTTGCATCGCAAACAGGCCAAGCTGGATGATCAGGCCGGAGTTTTCCGCAATCGGAATGAATTCCGATGGCGAAATCGCGCCGCGACGTGGATGCTCCCAACGCATGAGCGCTTCAAAACCGGCAATCGTGCCCTCGTCAAGCTTCACAATGGGCTGGTAGACAAGGCTGATTTCGTTGCGTTCAAGTGCGCGTCGCAGATCGGATTCAAGCTGCAGCTTGTCGCTGCCGATGGCTCTGAATGCCGGACGGAATGGCTCGATGCGGTCACCGCCGAAACGCTTTGCCTGATACATGGCAAGCTCGGCGTCCTTCACGAAGTCTTCCGCAGTTGTCGCCGTTTTCGTCCAGGTGATCAGGCCCACGGATGAGGTCAGAACGATTTCGCGCTTTGCATAGGCAATCGGCGCGCGCACGGCTTGACGCAGAGCTTCGGCGAAGGATGCGATGCGCCCCGGGTCGCTTTCAGAGGCAAGCAGCAGGCCGAACTGGTCCGACGAGAGGCGCGAGAGCGTATCCTGTGGTTTAATGAGACGGGCGAGGCGGCGCGAAATCGTCAGAAGGATCGTGTCCCCCGCCGACATGCCCAGGCTGTCATTGACCTGCTTGAAACGGTCTATGTCGATGATGAAGACGGTCGGATGCAGGTTGCTTTCCCCGCGTGCCATGTTCATGACGTTGCTGAGACGATCGAGGAACAATTCCCGGTTCGGGAGGCCGGTCAGATTGTCGTGCACGGCATCGTGCAACAGGCGTTCTTCCGCTTTTTTCTGCTCCGTCACATTGACGAGTGTTCCAACGCAACGCACCACTTCGCCATCCGAACCGATGACCGGGCGCGCACGGAGTGCATACCAGTGGTAATGGCCATCATTGGCACGCAGGCGAAAAATCTGGCCAATGCGTCCGCGCCGGTTTTCCAGAATGGCATCAAGCGTGGAGCGGAAGCGGTCGCGGTCGTCGGCGTGCATGGCGGGAAGCCAGTTGCGCACCGGGCCTTGCAGGCTGTTGGCCGTATTGCCAAGATAATTGGCGATGTCCGGCGTGGTCACCACGCGGTCGCGCGGCACGTCCCAATCCCACACGATGTCTCCCGCACCAATGACGGCGAGAGCCTGCCGCTCCATATCCGACAGAAGGCCCTGCTGCAGTGCTCCGCCAGCAAAGGCATGCTGCATGACGGTAAAGCCGATCAGAAGAACGATCAGGACAAGACCGCCGCCGAGCGCAGGCTGGACGATATCATTATCGAGCCTCCCCGAAACCGTCATCCAGGCACCCAGCAACCATATCAGGGTGAGAAGCCAGGCCGGTATCAGCATGACGGCGCGATCATATCCCTTGACCGCGAGATAACCGATGATAGCGACGCCGGACAGAACGGTCAGCGCCAGCGAGATGCGCGCAATACCGGAGGCCACTGGCGGATCGAAAACGGCAACCCCCGCAAGGGCCAGAAGGCCCAATACCCAGGTCACGGCGCCATAGCTGAAATGGTCGTGCCAGCGGTTGAGATTGAGGTAGGTGAACAGGAAAATTACGAGCGAGGCGGCAAGCGCCACTTCGGTGCCCGCACGCCAGATCTGCTCATTGCCCGGCGTTATCTCCATCAGCTTGTTCCAGAAGCCGAAATCGACGCAGATATAGGCCAGAACGGCCCATGCAAGCGCGGCGGTGGCCGGGAACAGGGAAGTGCCCTTGACGACGAAAAGGATGGTCAGGAACAGAGCCAGCAGGCCTGAAATGCCAAGCAGGATACCGCGGTAGAGCGTGTAGGAATTAACCGCGTCCTTGTAGGCTTCCGGCTCCCAGAGATAAAGCTGGGGCAGATTGTGCGAGGACAGTTCTGCTACGAAGGTGATGACGCTGCCCGGATTGAGCGTGATGCGGAAAACGTCCGCATCGGCACTTGGCTGGCGGTCGAGCGCAAAGCCTTCGCTCGGCGTGATGGATGCAATGCGCGGAGAACCAAGGTCGGGCCAGATGACGCCGGAGCCGACAAGACGGAAATGAGGAGCAACAATCAGGCGGTCGATCTGTTCGTCGGTTGGATTTGCGATCGAAAAAGCGGCCCAGTCGCCGGACGCCTTGCTGTTTTGATCGGCTTGCACTTCGATGCGGCGGACGATGCCGTCAGGACCCGGGGCCGTCGATACCTGCACGCTTTCGCCCTTGTTACGCAGAAGTTCGACAGCGCGGGAAAGGTCGAGGGCGGTATCTTCCTTGGAAATCTTGATCGGTTCGATGGCCGATGCCTGGATGACCGAAACGGCCAGAACAACCATGAGTACGAGAAACCGCACACCGGCAAAAAGCCACTTATCCGCAAAACCCGTCACGAGCGTCCAACCTTGCCATTGATCATGCGGCTATCCGTCATACGTTTGTCGCTTTCTATAAGGGCAAAAAGCAGGTGATCCTGCCAGAAGCCATTTATCTTGAGATAGGAACGCAACAGTCCTTCTCTCTCAAATCCGGCTTTTTCGAGAAGCCGTATCGAGCGCACATTATGAGGGATACAGGCTGCTTCAATCCGGTGCAACCGGAGTTGGTCGAATGCGAAGGGGATAACCAGCGACAGGGCTTCGGTCATGTAGCCTTTGCCAGCATGGGGCGCGCCGCTCCAATAGCCGATCATGCCGTTCTGCCCGACACCGCGCCGGATATTTCCGAGCGTTATGCCGCCGACGAGCGTGTTGTCACCATTGCGAAAGACAAAAAATGGATAGCCGGTTCCGGCGGCTATTTCATCCTGAAAGCGACGCATGCGATGGCGAAAAGCGCTCTTTGTCAGGTCGTCGTCCGGCCAGGTCGGCTCCCACGGCGTGAGAAAGGCACGGCTTTGTTCCCGCAGGCTGGCCCAACTGGCGAAATCGCTCATCATCGGCTCGCGCAGATAAATGCGCTGTCCACGCAGGACGGTCGGATTGCTTCTACGGAAGGGCAGGCCGATCATGACGGGTTAGGGGAGTAAGGGGGTAGGGGAATAAGGGAGTAGGAAAAACAAAATGCTCAATGTCACATACTCCCCTATTCCCCTACCCACATATTCCCTTAAACAGCGATTTTCCTCGCATGTGCGCTGGTCGACAGTGCATCCGACAACCCATCGAAGCTCATCAGCCGTCCAACTGGACCAACGCCGGCGATGGTGGGCTTGCTGTCGAGGAACAACCGTCCGGCCAGATCGGTCAGCCTTTGAGGTGTAATCAGCGAGAGACGGTCCATCAGTTCGCTGTTTTCGACGGGACGGCCATAGAGCAGGAATTGGCGCGCGACCTGTCCGGCACGGCTTGCAGCACTTTCCTGCGACATGAGAAGACTTGCACGATATTGCGCGCGGGCGCGGTCCACTTCTTCCAGGCTGATGGAGTCGGCGGCCTTGTGCAGTTCATCGATCAGAACCGGGACGAGTTCGACCAGTTCGTCGCGGCCCGTTGCAGCGTGAATTCCGAACAGTCCTGTATCCGAGAAGCCCCAATGGAAGGCATAGACGGAATAGCAGAGCCCACGTTTCTCGCGTACTTCCTGGAAGAGGCGTGAGGACATGCCGCCGCCCAAAACCATGGAAAGAAGCTGCGACGCATAGAAATCACGCACGTGGTAAGCGCGTCCCTCGAAACCGATCAGAACCTGAGCATCCATCAGCTCGCGATTTTCACGGAAATCGCCGCCGACATAATGAGCGAGGTCGAGCGTAGGCGCCGTATTGTGGGCGCGAAAACCGCCAAGACGTTTTTCAACTTCCCTGACGAATGCATCATGATCGACGCCACCAGCAGCGGTCACCACCATGCGGTCGGCGCTGTACTGTTCGTCCATATATTGGCGAAGGTCATCGGAGGTGAAAGACATGACCGTCTCAGGCTCGCCGAGAATGGCGCGCCCGATCGGCTGGTGACGATAGGCTGTTTCGGTGAAGCGGTCGAAGACGATATCGTCGGGCGTGTCGTGCGCCGCGCCGATCTCCTGCATGATGACCTGCTTTTCGCGCTCCAGCTCTGCTTCATCGAATTTGGAGGCGGTCAGGATATCGGACAGAATGTCGATGGCCAGCGGCACGTCATTGCGCAGTACGCGCGCATAATAGGAAGTGGTCTCGACGCTGGTGGCGGCGTTGATCTCGCCGCCGACATTTTCGATATCCGATGCAATTTGCCAGGCTGTGCGGTTCTCGGTTCCCTTGAACGCCATATGCTCAAGAAGATGAGCAATGCCATGCCTGTCGGCAGCTTCGTTTCGTGCGCCGGCCTTGACCCAGATTCCAAGCGCCACGCTTTCCACGTGGGACATCGTATCGGTGGCTATCGTCAATCCGTTGGAAAGACGCGTTACTTCAACACCCATAAGCAAACTGCTCCCTGCATTCCCGCTCTGGTTCTCGTCTCGGAGCCGGTCTTTTTAAGCTCTCGAATGGCGGCGAACGTATTCTTCCACGATTTTCAGGTCGTTGTGAAGAACTGTGAAGCTTTCTTTTCGTTGCATCAAGTCCGAAAGCCATGCAGGGAGCTGCGGTTCGACGCCGCTGGCAGCCTTGACGGCATCGGGGAATTTGGCCGGATGCGCTGTTGCAAGAACAACCATCGGCGCTTCGCTGGACTGGTTTTCGCGAGCCACCTTTACACCGATTGCCGAGTGGGGGTCGAGCAGATAGCCATCCGCTTCAAGCACGGATTTGATTGTCTCCGCAGTTTCATCGACAGTCGAACGCCCGGCGGAGAACTCGCTGCGGATCGCCGACAGCGGTTTCTCAGAGATCGAAAAACCACCGGACTGTTTCAGCCCAGCCATCAGACCACGCAGAGCCGCAGCATCGCGTTCGTGCGCTTCAAACAGCAGGCGCTCAAAATTCGAGGAAATCTGGATATCCATCGACGGCGAGGTGGTCTGTGCGACACCGCGCATTTCGTAGGCACCGGTTTCGAGAGTACGCGAGAGAATGTCATTGTCGTTGGTGGCGATGATCAGCCGGTCGATGGGCAATCCCATGCGCTTGGCGACGTAGCCCGCGAAAATATCGCCGAAATTGCCCGTCGGCACGGTGAAGGATACGGCGCGGTCCGGTGCGCCGAGGCTCAGCGCCGCCGTAAAATAATAAACAACCTGGGGCATGATGCGCGCCCAGTTGATCGAGTTCACACCCGAAAGCGACAGCGCATCACGGAACTGAAGGTCGTTGAACATGCCTTTCACAAGGTTCTGGCAATCGTCGAAATTGCCTTCGATGGAAAGGGCATGAACGTTGGAAAAACCGGATGATGTCATCTGGCGCTGCTGCACCGGCGATACGCGGCCGTTCGGGAACAGGATGAAGATGTCCGTATTGTCGCGTCCGCCAAAGGCCTCGATTGCCGCGCCGCCCGTATCCCCGGATGTGGCCCCGACAATGGTGGCCCGTTCGCCGCGCTGTGCCAGAACATAGTCCATCATGCGGGCCAGAAGCTGCATGGCGACATCCTTGAAGGCGAGCGTCGGGCCATGGAAAAGTTCGAGCACGAATTCATTGGCCCCGGTCTGAACCAGCGGGCAGACCGCATCATGCCGGAACGATCCATAGGCTTCATGCACCATGCGACGGAAATCCGAATGCGGGATTTCGCCGTCGACAAAGGGAGTGAGCACCGCCAGCGCAATATCCACATAGGATTTTCCGCGCAGATCGCGGATTTGTTCTGGCGAAAACTGGGGATAATCCTGCGGCAGATAGAGACCGCCATCCCGGGCTAGACCGGCGAGCAATGCATCGCTGAACCCCAGGACCGGCGCTTCCCCACGCGTGCTTACATATTTCATTTCTTGGCCTTCATTTCGGATCGGCGCGGTTTTGAGCCGCGTAATGCAATAGAGCCTCCCTAAAAAAGCCGCAAGGTTTTAAAGCATGTTGACGGGGATGGGGGTTGCTCTCCGGAGCAAAAAACGGGAAAACGTCATCGAGCTACACGCATGCGTGATGTTGAAGACAGGTTGATCAGTGCAGGGAAGCCCGCTTTATGCAAACAGCACCACAGAATCGTTCATCGTTGTTTCCAGTCTTTGCAACGGTTTTGCTCGCAGCCCTCGCAGGCTGCACGACCAGTGGCACTGATAAGGCCGCCGACGGAGCTTCAGGCTCCTCGATGACCGCGTCCGCTGCTTCCGGTGATCAGCGTGTCAAGGAATCCGAGCTGCGCGCCTTCTGTCCGTCGGTCACGCTGCGCGACGGCACAGCCTTCTTCAGCACATATGAAAAGGGCGGCGATAAGGATCCGGCACGGGTGATCTATCAGGCGGCGCTGACCGATACGACCCGTGCCTGCCAGTATGGCGCCGGGACCATGACGATTGACGTCGCGGCGGCGGGCAAGGTTGTTCCCGGGCCGAAATACAAGAACGGCACCATCACCATGCCGATCCGTGTTGCCGTCCGTCAGGGCGATCAGGTCATCTATTCCAAACTGCACAAGCAGGCGGTTACGGTAGCGAACGCGGATACCGCGACGCAGTTTGTGTTCAACGACAAGGCGATCACCGTACCGATGACGGATCAGAAGAATATCCAGATTTTCGTCGGTTTCGACGAGGGTCCATACAACACGAAGTAAAGCACTGAAAACGGTGCGCCGGTTTGTATTCTGGCGCACCGTTTAATCTGATATTTATAGGCTTTTTCATATTGCTGCCAAAAGCCCGCAGATTTAATTAGAAATCACTTAACTATTGCCGATATAGCGATGTATTCAGTTTTAATATAGCATTAATGAAAGTTTCACATGTATTCATATCAATGTTTGTTTCATGTTATGGTTTTCTGACGTCAGGGATCGCCACGTCTTAGACGGATAGAAGTGATAACTCACCAGCTACGCCACGATTATTTAGGGGCGAGGGTCATATGCGATTTGATCGCAGTAAATTATTAAAGCCTGTTCCGCTTATTTTGCTTCTGTTGCTGTTTCTCGGTGCAGCTCTTGGCCAGTGGATGGGAAACAGATTTCGCATTGTCGATGAAGAGCGGCACATGAATATCTACATGTCCGCATTGCTTACGCATGCAAATCGACTGGCTGTTTCTGCCCGTGAAACAATCGAAGCAGCCAATCTCTCGCCTTATGAAATGTGTTCTCTGCAAGATATTGCCTATCAGCGCAAACTGGTCTTTTCCGCCTATCATATCAAGGACATAGGCCAGCTCCGTGATGATCGTCTCGCCTGCTCTACGCTTCTCGGCGATATCAGCGAGCAGCCAAAGCGTTCGCCTGCCGATATCAATTTGCGGGACGGCACCTATGTGTATGGCGAAAGATCGCTGATTACGCCGGGCAGCCGGGGCTTCGTGATAGGCAGGGGCGAGGCGAATGTGATTTTGAGTTCGGCTGCATTCGACCTCCTGCACACCCCAAAATACAGCTTTGCCGTCTATATGCGCGACGCCGAACGCAAACACTTCGCGCGCCTCTATGATTATCAGGCAGGTGATTTTCCAGTCCCGGATTTCAAAAATCACCGCGGCGAATACGAGGTGCTCAGCGACGCAATCAAGGAATATCGTTGCGACGACGAAGTGGGTATCTGCGTCGCTCTCAAGGCGCAGTTGGACAATTCCAGCAATTCCGCCCGATGGAAATCCTTCATGGCGACAAGTCTGGGACTGCTCGCGGGGGCGACCCTTGGCCTTGGCTGGTTCGCCTACCACAATCGCGAACGCCCTTTGGCTTCCATGCTCAACCAGGCGCTGAATGCCCGCCAGCTCGAGGTGGTCTATCAGCCGGTGGTCAATGTAGAGAACGCCGAACTCACCGGCTTTGAGGCCTTGCTTCGCTGGCAATTGCATACCGGCGACATGATTCCGCCTGACGTATTTATCGCCGAGGCGGAGGAAAAGGGCATGGCGGGACGGGTGACCGCCTATGTCGTGGATCGGGTTATGGACGATATGGGGGATTTGTTACGCCTCAACCGGAATATCCAGATCAATATCAACATCACTGCAAGCGATGTTCAGGCGGCCGCATTTCAGAAAAATATCCAGGCGAAATTGGATGGCGCGGGTGTCGATCCTCGTCAGATCGGTCTCGAATTGACCGAACGAACGGCGGTGGATTTCTCGAAAGCGTCGGAGGGCATCAGACAGCTGCGTGAACAGGGACACAAGGTCTACATTGACGATTTTGGAACGGGCTATTCAAGCCTTTCCTATCTCGGCGAGCTGCATATCGATGCAATCAAGATAGATAAGGCCTTCACGCGCACCGTCTGTGCGGATGGGGACATGGTGTCGATCGTTCCTGAGATCATATCGATGGCGCGGCAGCACGATCTTGGCATCGTGGTCGAAGGTATCGAAACGGAAGCGCAGGCCGATTATTTTCGCAAAATGAACACGTCGATGACTGCGCAAGGCTGGTTTTACGGCAAGCCTATGCCAGCGGGCGATGCGGCTGCGCTGCTGATGGGCGGTTTGCGCAAAGCCAGACGGAAGCGCGGCAAAGCTCTTCAGGAAAAAGCCTGACTGAACCGATGCTGTGGATAAAGGCAGACCGATAAAATTCTAATTAAATGCAACCGCCTGCATGAAATGAATGGCAACAGGTTTCGGCTAGTGTGTTCTCATGAAACAGAAATATGAACGCATTCTTGAACCGACGGACACCTGGGCGATCTTCGATACGTCCTCCGGCGAACCCGTCATCATGGGAACCCGCTTGCTGATCGGCCTCTCTGAAAGTGAAGCCGAAGAGCTTCTGGCAATTCTCAATGCCCCGCCCAAGGGGCGCAACAAGCAAACCGCCGCCTGACGGAAGCCAGGCGTCGGACTATCTCATTCAGGCATCGGTCCAGACGGACAAGGCTTCGATGACACTGGGCAGGTCTTTGTGGCGATGGATGACGGTTTCCGCTCCCGCATCGGTCAGCTTGTCGGCATGTCCCGGATAGGTGTGAGCGCCGCCCGTAAAGCCGATCACACGCATGCCAGCGGCGCGTGCGCCCTGGATGCCATGCGCGGAGTCTTCAATCACGATGACGTCCTTCGGATCGACACCGAATTGCTTGGCTGCATAAAGAAACACGTCTGGCGCGGGCTTGGTCTTTTTGGTGCCTACTTCCTTGGCTGAAAAGATATTGGGCGCAAACAGCTCGTAAAGACCGACACGCTGCAACATGCTTTCCAGCCGATGACTGGTCGAATTGGAGCAGATGCACTTCGGCAGCTTCAATGCCGATACCACTTCAACGATATCTTCAACGGCCTGAACTTCATTCTTGAGCTTTTCGTCCAGAATCTTTTCGGACTTGTCGAGAAGCGACGCTGAAAGCGGAATCCCGGCCTCGCGCTCTACGGTCAGAAGAATATCCTGCCACGTCAGACCGGCAAAACGTTCGGCCATCTCATCGGCGGCAATCTGATACCCGGCTTCGGTGAGAAGTGTGGACTCGACTTCCGCGGCGATGATTTCAGAATCTACTAAAACGCCATCGCAATCGAAAATGATGAGGGACGGGGCCGCCATGATCATAGCCTTCTTATTGGGAGGAGTGAGCACCGGCAGTAGCCGGAACACCAGGTTGAGCTACACCTTTACGGCGAAGCCGTCAAATTGGAGCCTTTCCGGCGAGAGGGTGAAGCATCCATGCGGCGCATTCGGTCCAGGGGCCGATTTCCATCCGGTTCAGACCTCACCGGACACTTCGCGACGGCGCCGGTCCAGTTCTTCGCTATAGCGGCGCAAGGTGTGCGCTTCACTGAGGAGGCCGAGCACCTTGCGCTCCTGTGCGTTGTTCACCACGGCCAGAGCTTCACTTTCTGCCCGGTCGAAGCGGACGACAGCTTCCTTGGCGTTCATCTGAGGCAGCAGGAATTCATCCTGATATTTGAGAAGCTCGCGGATGCTGTGTTCGCCATCGGATGTATCGAAGCTGTCGGCGTAAACTTCCGGAACCGGGATCATGCCGACATATCGTCCCTCGGCATCCACCGCGATCACCCGCTGGGTCGATCCGAGCGGGAAATCGTGGCGGAATGTTTCGATATCGGTATCGATCAGCACGGTCCGCACGTCATGGCGCATCATCCGGTTGACGGTCAGGTCCCGTATCCATCCGATATCATGGGCGGACCGGATGGCCTCTCCACGCAGATGGAAGCGCCACGTGGCGAAGGAGTAACCGAAGGTCTTTCGCACCATCAGCGAGGACGAGACGACAGCACCGAGCACGAGCATGGAAATCGGAAAATCGCCGGTAAGCTCCAGTGCCAGGAAGGTCATGGTCATAGGGCCGCCCACGACTGCGACGGCAAGCGAGCTCATGCCGATGACGGCATAGACTTCGGGTGCGAGTGCCAGACCGGCTGGCAATACCGCGCCGGCCACGGCAGCAAACAGCTTGCCTGTCAGCGCACCGAGAAACAGCGATGCGAAGAACAGACCACCGCGAAAGCCGGATCCGATGGAGACGGCAGAAGCGAGCGATTTGGCAAAGATCAGAAGCAGGAGTGCGGGAATGGTGATGTTTGCATTCAGGTCGAGGTGGAGTGCTCCGTGGCCGGAGGCCAGAACCTGCGGTGAAAGGAAGGCGATCATTCCAACGATGGCGCCGCCGATTGCCGGGGCCATCACATTGGGCACCACGCTGCGCCGGGCGACTTTTTCCACAAAGGTCACGCCGCGCATGATGAGGATGGCAATGCCTGCCGAGAAGAAGCCGAGCACAAGAGCGGGAACGTAATCACGTGGCGTGATGTCGTCGATCTGGCCGATATCGATGATGAAGGGCGCGCCGCCGATTGCCTGCGTCACCAGAGCGCCGATGATCGCCGCCACGACGACCGGCGTCAGCGTGGCAATCGAATAGACGCCGATGATAAGTTCGAAGGCGTAAAATGCCCCGGTCAAAGGTGCATTGAAGGCGCTGGCGATGGCAGCCGCAGCGCCGCAGCCGACCAAAGTCCGCAGATCCGCGCGGCGAAGCTTGAGCGCCCGACCGATGCGGGAGGCGAAACCGCTCGCAAGCTGCGTATAGGCTGCTTCCAGTCCGACTGATGCACCGAAGCCGTTGGCAATCAGGTTCTGCCCGACAAGGATAAAGCTGTCCGTGAGCGACAGACGCCCCCCATGGAGCGCATTTGCTTCGATCGGGTCCACGATGGGGCGCTTGCGCCATCGGGCAAGAACCCAGATCACGATCCCCATCAGGATGCCGCCGGCGAGCGGTGCAATATAGGCGCTCGGTTGCAGCGATGCAGCCGAACTGAGTTTTTCGCCGGGCTCAAGCGCGAAGATCGCCTGGTGCATCCATTGCGAAATACTGCCTATGGCTGCAACCATCAGCCCTGAAATGATACCGATCGCGGCACCGGCGATGACGAGGCCTATTTCGCTGCCGCGAACCAGCGCACGCATGCGGAAGGGTACGAATAAAACCCGCAAATACCGGTTATGCCGCAGTTCAGCGATATTCATCATAAAAACACCGGGCAAGCGGGCGGCTGGCATGCCCGCCACGCAAATTCAGAAGTTGGCTGCCGATTATAGGCAAAAAGGAATAACCAAGCCTTATCAAGGGCAAGCGGTCGAAAACAGCATTGCACAGCGATCGCGGCGTTAAGATGACAGACGGCAAAATGTTCGGGGCAATAGTGCGTGAAAAGCCCGGAACTGCGGACTTTCCCTCTCGTTTAAGAAAAGATTTACGATTTCAATCACTTGGCGTTAACTGCATATTTACCCTGCCCGGTAACCATAAGGACAAGTTTTTGCGTCCACAGGTAATCGAGTATCCCATGTCTCTTGTACGTCTTGCGCATGAGTTGCCCATCGAGGCTCCGCGTACCGCCTGGCTTGACTCCATCATCAAAGGTGATTGCGTCGCTGCTCTGGAACGCCTGCCGGATCATTCCGTGGACGTGATTTTCGCCGATCCGCCATATAACCTCCAGCTTGGCGGCGATCTGCATCGTCCCGACCAGTCGATGGTGAGTGCGGTTGACGATCATTGGGACCAGTTCGAAAGCTTCCAGGCCTATGACGCGTTCACACGCGCCTGGCTTATGGCTTGCCGCCGCGTCTTGAAGCCGAATGGCACCATCTGGGTCATCGGTTCCTACCACAATATTTTCCGCGTCGGCTCGCAGTTGCAGGACCTGGGCTTTTGGCTCCTGAACGACATCATCTGGCGCAAGACGAATCCGATGCCGAATTTCCGCGGCCGTCGCTTCCAGAACGCCCATGAAACGCTGATCTGGGCCTCGCGGGACCAGAAGGGCAAGGGTTACACCTTCAACTATGAAGCGATGAAGGCCGCCAATGACGATGTGCAGATGCGCTCGGACTGGCTGTTCCCGATCTGCACCGGTTCGGAACGCCTCAAGGACGAAAACGGCGACAAGGTTCACCCGACCCAGAAGCCGGAAGCGCTGCTTGCCCGCATCATGATGGCGTCCAGTAAGCCCGGTGACGTCATTCTCGATCCGTTCTTCGGTTCCGGCACGACCGGCGCCGTTGCAAAGCGTCTTGGACGCCATTTCGTCGGCATCGAGCGCGAACAAAGCTATATCGATGCGGCAACGGCGCGCATTGACGCCGTTGAACCGCTCGGCAAGGCCGAACTCACCGTGATGACCGGCAAGCGGGCCGAACCGCGTGTGGCGTTCACCAGCGTTATAGAAGCCGGTCTTCTTCGCCCTGGCACGGTGCTTTCCGATGAACGCCGCCGTTTTGCTGCCATTGTACGGGCCGATGGTACGCTTGCCGCCAATGGCGAAGCCGGTTCAATCCATCGCATCGGTGCGAAGGTCCAGGGCTTTGATGCCTGCAATGGTTGGACTTTCTGGCACTACGAGGAAAACGGCACGCTGAAACCAATTGACGCTTTGCGCAAGGTCATCCGCGACCAGATGGCGGCTGCAGGCGCTTAGAGCATTTCCAGCAAAAGTGTGAAACGGTTTTGCGTTGGATAATGCGATAAAACAAATGGTTAGAACGGTTCCGGCGATTCTGTCAGAACAGGAACCGCTCTAGAACGCGTTTCGAACTGCCTGCCCGGCGCTCTTATTCTTATCGGACGGCCTCCAGCATAGTCTGATAGTGAGGCGCCCGAAGCATAGGCTGCGGGCGTCTTCGCTGTTTTCGTCTGACGGGGAATTCCGGGTCAGAAATCGAGATCCAGTGCTTTCAAGTCAGCGGCCAGCTTGTTCGCGCCGGTAAAATGCACGGCCTGCCAGCCAGCCTGCCTGGCACCGTCCACATTGTGCATCGTGTCATCGATGAAAAGTGTAGCTGCCGGGTCGAGATCGAATGATGCAACGTGATGATCGTAGATTTCCCGGTCCGGTTTAAGCATGCGGATGTCGCCTGAGACCGTAACGCCCCGGCTTTCAGTCAGAAATGGAAACCGCCCCTGCGCTTCCCGGAAAGTATCGGACGCAAAATTCGTCAGCATGGTGACGTCGTGGCCGTTCCCGATGAGACCGCGCAGAATTTCGACACTGTTCTCATAAGCGTGCGGCACCATGCGGTTCCAGTTTTGCCGGAACGCGCGGATGTGATCGCTTTTCTCCGGGTATGCATCGATCAGCAACGCCTCAGCCTCATGCCAAGTTCTCCCGCGATCCTGTTCGATATTCCATGCGCCGGTGCAGATATTCTCCAGGAACCAACGCCGTTCCGACGCATCGGGAATAATATCGAGATAGGCGAGTTCGGGATCGTAATGGATAAGAACCCTGCCGATGTCGAAGACGATGTGCCTGACGGGACTGCTCAACGGTTTTTCCTCTTCCCTTTGAAAGCTTCTGGTATGGCAGCGGTGATCGCCTTTTTCATGACTGTTGGCAATGCCTCGTCTGAAAGCTCGGTCGGGAGGGACCACCAACCGTCGCTGGATGCAGCCTTGCTGACATTTTCCGAACGATAGACGGAGAGACGCAGTTCGAAATGCGTGAAAACATGCGTAATCGAACCGGAAGCTGTCCATCGCGCGGGGAACGGAGCCGCATCGATAGTCGTATCGCCATCAATGCGAGCCGTCCATGGGCTGCCCGGAACTTCGGTCATCCCGGCGAGCAGTCCCACATCCCTCCGCTTGCGCAGGAAAACCGACCCATCGTCGGCAATGGCGATGAATGCCGCGCCCGTGCGAATTGGCTTCTCCGCTTTGGACGCCTTTACCGGAAACTCTTCCGGGTCACGGGATTTGAGCGCCATGCAATCGTCATTGAGCGGACAGATGGCACAAGCTGGACGCCGCGGCGTGCATATGGTTGCGCCCAGATCCATCATCGCCTGCGCAAAATCTCCCGGCCTGTCGATGGGAGTCAATTGCCCCATGAGCGCGCGGATTTCCGGTTTTGCTGCGGGCAGGGGCGTGTCGATTGTGTAAAGCCGTGAAATCACACGTTCCACATTGCCGTCCACAACTGCGACCGCTTCGCCAAAGGCGATTGCAGCGATTGCGGCCGAAGTATAGTCGCCGATGCCCGGCAGTTCCCTCAATGCTGCAGCGCTGCCAGGAAAGTTGCCGTCATGCTGCCGAACCACGGCGTCGGCGCATTTTTTCAAGTTGCGTGCACGCGAATAGTATCCAAGCCCGGCCCATGCTCGCAGAATATCGTCTTCACTCGCCCGCGCCATGGCCTGAACCGTGGGCCAGCGTTCGATGAACTTTACAAAGTAGGACTTGACCGCCTCGACTGTTGTCTGCTGAAGCATGATTTCGGACAGCCACACGCGATAGGGATCTGGCCTGATGCCGGAGGCCTGTTCGGATGGGCTGATGCGCCACGGCAAGACGCGGTGGTGCCGGTCATACCAGTGCAGAAGCTTTGTGCTTTGATTGGAAGTGGTGGAAGTCAGCATGAGAACGGCATCGGTTAACAATTGGGCGTTATTCTGACTAGAGCATTTTCAGCAAAAGTGCGAAGCGGTTTTGCGTGGAATAATGCCTGAAAGCAAAGAGATAGAACGGATGCGCTGTTCCGTTTCACGAGAGTCGCTCTAATGCCTTAATTTTACATTTCATAGAAACAATGCTGTGCATATTAATGGCTTAAGCATAGAAATCTGCCGTGGTCTCTAGGCATGCTCCCTTGGAAAGAAAATAAGTGAACCAGTCAGTACCTGTCTATGTCATCAATCTTGCGCGGTCCCGGGATCGCTGGGACAGGTTGAAGTCCAACGCCGATGCTCTTTCAATCGAACTCCGGCGCGTGGAAGCCGTCGAGGGAAAGCTGCTGTCATCGGAGGAACTGACGGATTTCGATGAGGCAGGGTTCCGTCGCCGGCACGGCAAAATCGCAATGCCGGCAGAAATTGGCTGTTACTTCAGTCACATACGAGCATTGGAAATCATAGCCGGTGCGCCGGAGCCTTTTGCCGTGATTGTGGAAGATGACATCGTTTTTACACCTGCGTTCAAACCCTTTCTAAGACATTTGACAAAGGCGGCAGGCTGGGACGCAGTGAAGCTTGTCAACCACCGAACCGCTGCTTTCCAGTCTTTCCAGCGTATTGATAGCCAGTTTTTAATTGGTCGCTGCTTGCATGGACCGCTGGGAAGTTCCGCGGCTTATGTCGTTACCCGTGAAGGCGCCTCGAAATTGCTCAAGGCGCTTCGCCCGATGCGGCTTCCTTATGATGTCGCACTGGAAAGAGGATGGGCTGGTGCTTATCAGATTTTTACAACCGACAAGCCGGTCGTCGAATTTTCGGACATGGCCACTTCTACTATCGCTCAGGGGCGCTCTGTTTACGCCAAAAAGCGTCTGCCGGCATACAAAAGGATAAGCACCCTTCTGTTTCGAGCGACAGACTATGTCAGACGAATCGCTTACTCTTTTGACCGGAAGAGCTTAAGAGAGGACAGAGTTTGAGTTTTTTTAAGAAGTCTTTTCTCCTGCGGCGTCGGATAGATTCTGGGGTACTGGCAGTCGCATCGGCGGCCATGCCCATTCGCGTCGGGCTCGGACCACTGATACTTTTCGTATTTTCTTGCATCGGTATTTATCTCGCCTGCGGACGTCATGCGACTACGCGCATGTTCGCCCGGAAGTTCTATTTATTCATAGTCTTATATGCTGGCTGGTCGTTGGGCCTTATCTTGTTTCGGGGCGAGCCTTTCAACGACAACCGGCAGATCGGCTACACGCTGCTGATCGCGATTTTTGCTTTTGCCGGTTCG
The DNA here is from genome assembly GCF_052246815.1 of Brucella sp. RRSP16. Lineage (NCBI taxonomy): Bacteria > Pseudomonadati > Pseudomonadota > Alphaproteobacteria > Hyphomicrobiales > Brucellaceae > Brucella > Brucella sp. RRSP16. The sequence continues at coordinate 43,805 of NZ_JBQQAM010000002.1, read as the reverse complement.
GGAATGGTGCTTGTCCGGGACCCGCTCCGGGCCTATGTCCTTGGCGCGCGTGTTGGGACGCTGCTTGCCCTGATTATCGCGCTCTATCTTTCCGTGACCGACGGGGGGCGCATAGGTGTCGGCGGCAATCAGGCTGTCTTTGCATTCGTGGCCGGAGTAGCGGCGATATCCGCCGCCATTCCTTTGCGTAAGGCTTCGCGATATTTGCCGAACGGTCCGCAGTGGCTGGTATTGGGGTTCGCGGCGGTTCTGACGTCCGAAACCCGGGCAGTCATCGTGGTCTTGCCGATATTCGCAGCCGTGGAAACTGTCATCTTCCTGAAGCGTTTCAGTATCCGGCAGCAGGGAACTGCCTATGCGATACTGTTTGCAGCAATAGCTGCTCTCGTCGTGGTAGGCCCAGTAGGCAGCATCATTTCCAAACGTTTCTCCGGAATGATCGAATATTACGATACCGGACACGCCGCTGACTGGGAGGACAAGGTTTCGGCGGATATTCGCGAGGTCATGTGGAAGAGTGCGTCTAATGTTATCGCCGCCCATCCTCTCGCAGGTGTCGGTTCCTATTCAAAGATGGAGTATGTGAGGGCCGAGGCGGGCGACAAGGCGTCGATGCTTGATGGCTTCCGCCATGTCCATAATACGGTGCTAGACGAGTTGCTGAATGACGGTATTGTCGGTCTCATCTTCATGGCCTGTGCGTTTATCTCCATCTTCGTCTATTTGTGGCGAACAGCCGATAGCTGGGCAATGCGACGAGCCTTGATCTACTTTGCCCTCGTGTGCGGCAGCTATGGCATGCTGCACAATCCGTTGTTGCATGAAGTGACGATATCCTCGACCATGTTCTTCCTCGCGGCGCTCAACGCGGCTGCATCGAGGCGCATCATGGCGGCACGCCGCGCCGGGCTCACCTCATATGTTTTGGGAAAGAAATCACCTGCATGAAAGCGATTGTAACGGGCGCTGCCGGGTTTATCGGTTTCCATACCGCGCAACGACTGCTGGATGAGGGCTGGCAGATCGTCGGCATCGACAATGTAAACGATTATTATCCGGTCGCGTTGAAGGAAACGCGGCTTTCGAAGCTTCACATGCGGGACGGGTTCCGGTTTGCGAAGGCGGATATTTCCGACGCCTCGGCACTCACCGCTGCAATCGGCTCCGACCGTGATGCGGATGTCATCGTGCATCTGGCTGCACAGGCAGGGGTACGCTATTCCATTGAGAACCCCTCGGCCTATATCTCGGCCAATGTTCAGGGACAGGTCACGGTTTTCGAAACCGCGCTGCGACTGGAGAAGCGGCCGCCGGTGGTCTATGCCAGTTCGTCGTCGGTCTATGGCGCAAACGAAAAGGTGCCGTTTTCCGAAGGCGATCCCGTCGATCATCCTGTATCGATCTATGCCGCAACAAAGCGCTCCGGTGAATTGCTGGCTTACTCTTATCGTCACGTGCATAAGCTCCACTCTGCCGGTTTGCGCTTCTTCACGGTCTACGGCCCCTATGGGCGTCCCGACATGGCGCCGTGGCTGTTCACCTCGGCGATCCTCAAGGGCGAGCCGATCCGCGTGTTCAACAATGGCGAGATGCAGCGGGATTTTACCTTCGTGGACGATATCGTCAGCGGGGTGGTCGGAGCGGTGCGACGCATAATCGACAAGCCGGAAGATACGGCGCCCGTCTATAATCTAGGCAACAACCGGCCGGTAATGCTCAACGATTTCATCGCGGCGATCGAGAAAGCGACCGGCAAGGAAGCGATCCGCAAGCTCGAACCCATGCCCGCCGCCGATGTGCCGCGCACCTATGCCGACATCACGCTTGCCGCCCGCGACCTTGGCTTCAGTCCGAAAACCACGCTCGATCAGGGTATTCCTTTGTTCGTGGAGTGGTTTCGCGGCTATAATGGAGCGCGATGAGCGAACAAACTTCCAGGCGCGGCTTCAGGCCGCTGGCAGATATGGCTTCGGGTCTGGTCGATCCGATGCTGCAGAAACGCGCCGGTATCAATCTCGCCTTGCTTCAGTCATGGGAAGACATCGTTGGTCCCGCCATCGGCGCAACCTCGCGCCCACTGCGCATTATCTGGCCACGCCGTCTCCATGAGGACGACCCGTTTTCTCCTGCAACACTGATTATTGCCTGTGAAGGGTTCGCCGCTCTTCAGGTCCAGCATGAGACCGGAGAAATCATCAGCCGTATCAATGGATTTCTCGGTTTCTCCGCGGTCGGGCGCATTCGCATCGAGCAGAAACCGCCGCTTATTCCGGCCAAGCGACGGGTGAAGCGTCTGGCGCCGCTCGGGCCTGCGGATGAGCGCCGTATCGACAAAGCGACGGACGCTATCGAAGACGATGCGCTTCGCGCAGCGCTCGCCCGTCTCGGCAAGAACATTCTCGCAGAGAAGCGGACCTCTGGCCGAAAGGACGGCAAGGGCAATTGAATTCTACCGTCCGCCATAAATTTGATGCAAGCTTTCAGCAGTTTGTAAGAGGCGCCCCAGTTGATTGTCGCAAATATGAAGACAAAAAATGCAAGGTGCTGACTTTCATGTGAACGCTGCGGGTCTAGCGAAGTGCGACTTGCCGCTTTAGATTGTATGTCGAAGTCAACTATTGAAACAGGACTGGATGATTCGGATGCCTGCAGCGTTTAATCGCAGACACGTTATTTCTCTTGCCGGAGCGGCGGCTGCCGGTCTGGCTTTTGCCGGTGGCGCGAATGCGCAGCAGCGTAGTCCGGAAGGCACAGTCGATGCAGCCAAGATTGCCGAATCCGGCAAGCTCAAGGATATGGTCTACGGCAAGGCTGACGCGCCGGTTACCATCGTTGAATATGCATCGCTGACCTGCCCGCATTGCGCCGATTTCACGATCAACACCTTCCCGAAAATCAAGGAAAAATATATCGATACGGGCAAGGCACGGCTCATCTTCCGTGAGTTCCCGTTCGATCCGCGCGCGACTGCCGCTTTCATGCTGGCGCGCTGCGCACCGGAAGACCGGTACTTCCCGATGGTCGACGTTTTCTTCAAGCAGCAGCAGCAATGGGCGACAGCCGAAGACGGCGAAGCCGCTCTCCTGCAAATTGCAAAACTTGCCGGTTTTACACAGGAGTCGTTCAAGGCTTGCTTGACGAACCAGCAACTTCTCGATGATGTGAGAGCCACGATGGAGCGTGGATCGAAGGATTTCGGTGTGAATGCAACGCCGACGTTCTTCATTAACGGACAAAAATACGCTGGAGCGCTTTCGGTTGACGAAATGTCGGCAATCATCGACAAGCTTCTCTGATCCGTTTTTCAGATCGAAAAGCGGGCGCTCCCTTGCGCCCGCTTTTTGCGTTTCTGGGATGATAGCGGGAGGCGTTTGCTGATGCGCTTCTCCAAGCTTCGTCTTGTCGGCTTCAAATCCTTCGTCGAGCCCATGGAGTTTGTCATCGAAGGCGGGCTGACCGGTGTCGTCGGTCCGAACGGATGCGGCAAATCCAATCTGGTCGAAGCGCTGCGCTGGGTGATGGGCGAAAACTCATACAAGAACATGCGCGCTTCCGGCATGGACGATGTGATCTTCTCGGGCTCCGCCACGCGGCCCGCGCGCAATACGGCGGAGGTCACGCTCTTCCTCGACAATTCGGACCGCAGCGCGCCGGCGAGCTATAATGATGCGGATGAGTTGCAGGTTTCCCGCCGCATCGAACGCGAATCCGGCTCGGTTTACCGCATCAACGGCAAGGAAGCGCGCGCCAAGGATGTGCAGCTTCTCTTCGCGGACCAGTCGACAGGTGCTCGTTCGCCGTCGATGGTCGGGCAGGGCCGTATCGGTGAGCTGATTCAGGCAAAGCCGCAGGCCCGTCGCGCGCTTCTCGAAGAAGCCGCTGGCATTTCAGGACTGCATACGCGCCGCCATGAGGCCGAACTGCGCCTTCGTGCCGCCGAAACCAATCTGGAGCGTCTGGATGACGTGGTGGGCGAACTGGGCAGCCAGATCGAAAGTCTAAAGCGTCAGGCCCGTCAGGCAAATCGCTTCAAGGCCCTTTCCGCAGATATCCGCCGGGCAGAAGCCGCACTCCTGCATCTGCGCTGGTCACAGGCAAAGATGCAGGAAGGCGAGGCGCAAAGCGCACTGGCGCAGGCGACCTCAGCCGTTGGCGACATGGCGCAGGCGCAGATGAACGCTGCAAAGGCACAGGCAGTCGGCGCGCACAAGCTGCCCGAACTGCGTGAGGCCGAGGCCAGGGCCGCGGCTGCGTTGCAGCGCCTCTCCATTGCCCGGACCCAACTGGACGAGGAAGGCGAGCGTCTTCGTGCTCGCCGGGCAGAGTTGATAAAGCGCCTCGAGCAGCTTTCCGCCGATATAGCGCGCGAAGAAGAAATGATGCGCGAGAACGCCGATATTCTGGCGCGGCTCGATGAAGAGGAGCAGGAACTGATCGCTTCAGCCGAGGAATCCGGCGAACGCGATCAGGAATTGCATGCGTTGTTCCAGGAAGCGGAAATTCGCTTGCAGGACAGCGAGAATGCATTGTCCCGCGTGACCGCTGAGCGTGCAGAAGCGGCTGCGGAACGTGTGCAGATCGAGCGGGCCCTGAAGGAAACCCGTGACCGTCGCGACCGCCTGGCCGTTCAGATGGAGGCGATCGAGCGCGACATCGCTTCGGTTGCGGAGCAGATCGGCGGCTTGTTCGATCCGGCGGAAAAGCGCATCGTGGTCGACCGTTGCGCGGAAGCGCTGGCGACGGCGGAAGAAATGGTCGCCAGCACGGAAGAGCTTGTTGCTAACGCACGTGAGGCGGAAGCCGCCAGCCGCCAGCCTTTGAGCGAAGCCCGCACTGAACTGAACCGTATCGAAACGGAAGCGCAGACGCTGGCCCGCATTCTGAATGCCGGTGAAACGGGGCAATTCCCGCCAGTGGTGGAAGAACTGCGCGTTGAGAAGGGTTATGAAGTCGCACTCGGCGCAGCACTTGGCGAAGATCTCGATGCGGCCAGCGATGAACATGCACCGGTCTATTGGGCTTACAATCCTGCCGCCAATGCCGATCCCGCTTTGCCGGAGGGCGTGACGCCGCTTGATCGGCTGGTGGAAGGGCCGCAGCAGTTGCGCCGCAGGCTGGCACAGGTTGGCGTTGTTTCGGATAGTGATGGCAAGCGCCTGCAAGCCTTGTTACAACCGGGCCAGCGGCTGGTGAGCAAGGCGGGCGCGCTCTGGCGTTGGGACGGTTATACGGCGAGCGCTGATGCGCCAACGCCGGCGGCCCAGCGGCTGGCGCAGAAAAACCGGCTGGCGGAACTCGAACAGGAAGCGGTTGCAGCCCGCAAGCGTGCCGAGCAGGCCGAACAGGACGTGCAGCGTACCGAGGCGGGCCTTCGCGAGGCCATTGAGCAGGAGCGTGTCGCCCGCGATCAATGGCGCGCGAACCAGCGCAAGCTTGACGAAGCGCGCGAAGCCCTGGCTGCCGCCGAACGCGCCGCAGGTCAGCTTGCGACACGCCGTGTGGGTCTGGAAGACAGCAAGGCGCATCTCACTGAAAATCTCGAAGAAGCGCAAATGCGCGTCGCGGAAGCCGAAGATCGGCTTGGCGAAATGCCGGATATCGATGCGATTGGCGAACGGCTCGCCGCATTGAGCAGCGAGGTCATGGCAGATCGCGCGGCGCTGGCTGAGGCGCGGGCGGCCCTTGAAGGCCTGCGGCGCGAGGCCGATGCCCGTAAGCGGCGGCTGGAAATGATTGCGCTGGAGCGCCGCAACTGGAAATCCCGCGCGGAGAATGCCGGCCGCCATATAGAGGCATTGAATGATCGTCGGGCGGAAACGGCGGATGAAGCCGAGGCGCTTGCGGAAGCGCCTGACGAGATCGAGAGCCGTCGCCGGGCGCTGTTGAACGAGCTTTCGCAGGCTGATGCCCTTCGCAAGCAGGCGGGCGATATTCTGGCCGAGGCAGAGGCCGCGCAGGCGGAACTCGACAAGACGGCCACTCTTGCCATCCAGCAACTGGCGGCGAGCCGCGAACAGCGTGCGCGGGCCGAAGAACGGCTTGCGGCGGCGGAAGAGCGGCGCAAGGATGCGGAAGCCCGCATCGCGGAAGCCTTGAACTGTTCTCCGCATGAGGCTATTCGCCAGACTGGCTTGAGGCCAGACGAAGCCTTGCCCGATCCCGATCAACTTGAACGTCAGCTCGAGCGGTTGAAGATCGAGCGCGAGCGGCTTGGCGCGGTCAATCTGCGCGCTGATGAAGAGCAGCAGGAACTGTCCGGACGTCTGGGCATCATCGTCTCCGAGCGTGAGGACGTGATTGAGGCGATAAAGAAACTGCGCCAGGCAATCCAGAGCCTCAACCGTGAGGGACGCGAACGCCTGCTGGCTGCGTTCGACGTGGTGAATGTGCAGTTCCAGCGTCTGTTCACGCATCTGTTTGGCGGCGGCACGGCTGAACTGCAATTGATCGAAAGCGACGATCCGCTGGAAGCCGGCTTGGAAATTCTGGCCCGCCCGCCTGGCAAGAAGCCGCAGACCATGACACTGCTTTCCGGCGGCGAGCAGGCACTGACGGCCATGGCGCTCATCTTTGCTGTGTTCCTCACCAATCCGGCACCGATCTGCGTACTCGATGAAGTGGACGCACCGCTGGATGACCATAATGTGGAGCGTTACTGCAATCTGATGGATGAAATGGCGGCTTCGACCGAAACGCGCTTCGTGGTCATCACGCATAATCCGATCACTATGGCGCGCATGAACCGTCTCTTCGGCGTGACGATGGGTGAGCAGGGCGTGAGTCAGCTTGTTTCTGTGGACTTGCAGACGGCGGAACGGCTGCGCGAAGCGGGATGACGATCATAAAATCTTCAGAGCTAACAGCATGGGCGACAATTTCGGCCGCGTAAATCACTGGATGGTGTAATGTCCTAGCGCCACTAATATCCGTCAGGCTGCCATTGCTGACGGAAACGTTGATCGGTCGCGACGGCACGGGCCGGAGACATCATCAGATCGGCAATCTGAGCTTGAATATCGGGAAACGGCTCGCGCGCAAGGGCGATATCCGTGCGGCGCGGAACGGCGTCGTCGCTGAGCTGATCTGAAGAGTACCATCGAGACAAAAATTGTAAGATTGGTCTGGATGGCGCAGACGATTGACTGGGCGTTTCTGGAAAAGCACTTCGGGGAAGTTTACAAGGATGGTGGTGGCCTGCGCCCTGACGCGGCTGATGGCAGGACCTGCAATCCTCAAGCACACCTTCAACCTGTCGGATGAGGCCGTCTGCGCCCGTTACCTCGACAGTCCTTATTTCCGTGTGCCTTGAGCTGGCGTTTGTATGTGCCGGCGCAACTGTGTTGAAGTTGGGAGTGGGCCTCCCGAAGCCGACCTGCAGGCGCCGGCTTCAAACCACTCCATGCTGCTTCGTTTCAAGAGACGTGGTGATGAGCGATGGAGAAAAGGCGGTGCGCGACGCCTTTAGGTGTGTGGCGAGAAGATGAGCGAAAGCGAACCGCTGACGACATATCGAAATGGGCTCAGACTCAGTCAAACCAGAACAAGGTTATCTTTGAGCAGGACGCAGAGGGTGGGATCGAACATCGGACCTGAACCTGGACGTCGGTCTCCTGATAGATGCACTTGCGGGTCGTCTGTCGGAAGAAAGTTCGAAAGCCCGTTTGCCAGAGTTCGCCGATGCAGTACGTGATCCGATGTGCGAGGAGGTCGCGCAGAGGAATGGACAGCCGCATGAGAGGTAGTTGTTACCCGCGGGGGGGGCAATCATCTGCGCGCATCCACGCTCGATGCGGCACGAAGTTTGAGGAGACCTGTACCATGGCCAAAATTGAGTATTTCATGCACCGGGGACGGTGACTGTGGTTTAAGAGGCTTTGCTTGACCCAACGAGGCTTGAGCTCAATGCTTCTCAAGAATGATAGCTCGTCGTGGATAGTGTATTCACTTATAGGCCAACAGCCTTGCGCAGAGCCTCATTCATGCGGCTCTGCCAACCTTTGCCAGTAGCCTTGAAGCGTTGAACCACATCCTGATCGAGCCGGATCGTAACCGGTGTCTTGGGGTCGTCGATACGCGGTCGGCCCCGAATGGCCTTCTCCATCTTGGCGGCCATTTCCGGGAGGGCTTCTTTGAAGGGTTTTGCCTTGGCAAGTTGTTCATCGGTGGCTTCTGGCGCATCAGGATCACTTGCGATCATCTTCTGGATTGCTGCCTCTTCTTCCTGAGTGAGAGGGCGCTTAGAGGAAAATTTGATACCCATCATAGCTTCCTTTCCTTTTGGCTTGCTGGACGCATGGAGATAACGGAGAGGGCTTCCGAACCAATCGGCTTGAAGACGACGACGATAATGATCTGACCGTTGAATTCGCCGATTGCCATCAAGCGATCTGCCTTGGTAGGGAAGACCTTGGCCGACAAGAAGAATTCTAAATGCAAGTCAGCGAAGTCCAAGCCGTGCTTGGCAATTTTGGTTTGTCGCTTCGGTTCGTCCCATATGATCTTCATAAAATGTATGTACAATAATTCGTATGGTAGCACAACAATAATCGTACATACAAATAATAATTTTTGTACGTAAGATTGAAGGTGCGAGAAAGTCACTCGCGCCCATCGGCTTCGCGGATGCCGCACCCCAGTTCCGGGTGACGCTTGTAAAGTTCTCTGAGAATGCCAACAGGTCGCAAGCCGGGTGCGGCTTGCAGCATGGGACGACTTCTTCATCGAAGATGCCTTCCAACGGATCGGGGCGACGGCGTTCGTGTTTGGTCTTCTTCTCGCTCGGTAAACGAGGGTCCGCTTCAATCCGATATCCGCTCGAGGGACTGAAGCCTGATTTGGCTGCGGCGATAGGAACGTTGTGCTTCTCGCGATTTTGCATGTAAAGCCTGTACCGTTGATCGTTGATGTGTCTGCCGGGCATGCAATCTTCCTTTGTTGAAGAAAGAAGAAATGCACCCAACACATCGCAATCACCAGACGGCGTGAACCTCAGCGGGTTCGCGCCGTCGCCACGAACGCCCCTTCGGTCGGGCTACGCCCTCCCTACGGGCCGTTCGTGGCGACACTCGCACTTAGATTGACGCTAACTCCAGGTTGATTGACGCGCCATAGATGCGGCCATACCCGGGGCCAGCACGATCCTGCGTCCCGGCATCCAGCGGCTCATGCGCGATGCGCAGCATGGCGAGTTCAACATTCTCTTGGCCGAGGCGCTGGACCGGATCAGCCGCGATCAGGCAGATGTTGCGCACCTCTACAAGCATCTGAAATTTGCAGGCGTCACCATCGTCACGCTGGCCGAGGGAGAGATCACGGAACTGCATGTCGGGCTGAAAGGCACGATGGACTTGCGGGTTTCACTAATTCACGGACACCTTTTTCAGTAATATGCGGACAGCCATTACGGTAATTCGCGGACAGCGATTTCAGTAATGTGCGGACAGTTCGCGCGCGTTTTTGCAGGTGCCGATTGCGCATGATTTTCTTCCTGTTTTCACCAGGAGGAACGATGCCAAGACGGAAGCAAGCAAAGCGTATTACGATGGAGGGCTTGTGAGGCAGGAAGGCGGGCCTGCGCTGACAGGCAGCGCCAGCCGCGACGAGCCATGCAGACGCAGTGCATTGCCGAGTGAAGGGGAACCGATTCATGACCCGTGCCGCCCTCTATGCCCGCTATTCGTCCGACAATCAGCGGAAGCCTGCGCTCCCGCTTCGGTCGCGTGCTGCTCTTCGATCCGACCAATACGAAGTCGGCGGCCTATAATCCACTGCTCGAGGTGCGGAAAGGCGAATGGGAAGCCAGGGATGTGCAGAACGTTGCCGATGTGCTGGTGGATCCCGAAGGCTCGCTGGAGAAGCGGGAATCACTGGGAGAAGGCATACCACTCGCTGCTGGTCGGCGCGATCCTGCACGTCCTCTATGCCGAAAAGGACAAGACGCCCGCCGGCGTTGCCGCCTTCCTCTCCGATCCGCGCCGGCCGATCGAGTCGGCGCTATCCGCCATGATGACCACCCCGTACGTCGGCGAGAAAGGCCCGCATCCCGTCATTGCCAGCGCCGCCCGCGAACTGCTCAATAAATCCGATAACGAACGCTCCGGCGTGCTCTCCACCGCGATGAGCTTCCTCGCTAATCTCCTTATACAGGGTCAAGCGCCCTAAATTGACATCCAGCCTGGAACCTATCAGCTTCTCCCAACAATATAGAAATCATCGGGCGCTTGCGCCGCTCACAAAGCATTCATGCCATCTCCTTTCAATCCGGTCGAACCGAACGGGGCCGCTATTCAGCGGCCTCCCGGATCGTCCCGACGATCCATTCATTCAGGCTCTTGCCCGATGCTGCTGCGGCAACGACTGCGGCGGCATGGTCGTCAGGCGTGAGGCGGACATTGAACTTGCCAGAGAACTTCCGACGCGGCTCGATGCCCTTCTCCCGGCACATTTCGAGATACACGGCCAGCGACTTGCGGCCTTCCTCAATCAGATCGTGGACGCTCTCGGCATAGAAGTCGGCCCCACCATTCAGGCCGACAAACTCGCCGCGCAGCATCTGAATCTCGGGATCGAAAGCGATGACTGCCTTCTCACCATTGATTTCAACGACATTGTTCATGGCTTTACTCCGTGTTCGTCCAGCCATTTACGGATGCTGGCAACCGCACCTTTGTCCGTATCCGGTGACGGATGCGGGCGATGAAAGACGCCCACTTCGCAGAACAGGAACACGCCGACGCGCGAACCTTCCCGCTCGCTGACTTCCGCCCCGAGAACTACAAACAGCGCCTCTATGTCCGCCCAGCGGATCGAACCGTTGACTGGGCGGGCGAAGATCAGTTCCAGCGTGGCTCTGTGACGCTTTTTTATGGAGTATCCAGTATCATTTTTTAGTACCGTTTTCAAGCTCGATTTTGGCTCCCGAATCGGGCGATCCAGCGTCGGGGCCGAACATTTCATCGAACAGGTCGCCGTACCATCGCTCGAACACCTCGATCTCGGTTTCCGTGACCGGAACGGGATCGGGCCAGTCGTCGGTCACGGTCCATGTGGTGAGGGCGTGTTTCGGCGGCCTGCCGGAGAATGGCCACGGGTAAATGTGACGGCTTGCCAAAACGTGATGCAAAATCTTCCAACCGCGCCTCCAATCAAAGCGCATAGATTCCACCGTTCGCACAATGGCTAAAGCTTATCTGACTTCGCTGCTCTGCAACTGTTGTGAACTGATGTGAAAAAGATTTTCAAATTGAAATATTTCTGATAACACTATTTTCATAAAGATAAAAACAAACGGGAACCATGTGAATCTGTCAACTTTGATCGGGTCGTGCCGGGGTAGTCTGACCTCAAACCAGCAGAAGATCGCAGATTTTGTGCTCGCCAATCCATTCGCGGTCGCGACAATGGGTATTGAGGAGCTTGCACAGGCAACCTCTACCTCGTCGGCAACGATTACCCGTTTTGTGCGGGCGCTCGGATTGGGGAGCTTTACAGATTTCAGAGGGCTCGCGGTGCAAGGCTATCAGTCATTGCTGCGCCCCGTGGAAAATGTCGACCGCGCCCGTCACATCCCGCCCGGAAAAATTGCGGAGGACTCCTTCCAGAGTGCGGCGGAAAGCCTGCGGCAGGTTATGAGTGAAGCCGGGAATACCGCATGGGAGGGCGTTGCCGCCCAGATGATGCACGCGCCGCGTGTTGCCTTTCTCGGTTTTGGCGTCAGTGCGAACATGCTGCAATATCTCGCTGATAAATCGATCCTTTCTACCCAGTCGCAGATCATGCTGAACGGGGCAGGCGGGCTTGAACGTGTTGCCCAGAAAGTGCTTCGGCTGGGGCCTGGAGATCTTGTGATAGCGATGGCCTTGCCACGCTATTCACAGGCAACCGTTGATTTTCTGAAACTCGCGAGGGGCAGGGGAGCCTATTGCATTGCCGTAACCGATGGCCCTGCCTCGCCGCTGTGTTCACTCAGCCATGAGCAGATTTTTGTGCCTGCGAGCCACCCCGTTTTGCACAGTTCGACGATTGGGGCACTCGCTGCCTTCGAAGCGATCATTGCCGTGCTGACGGCACATCATCAGAGCGTCTCGGATGCCGTCTCCGTAACGCGCTCTCTCATGCCCTATCTTTATGCGGAGGATGAAGATCTGCCGCAGTCCAAATCGAGGACCACGGATGTCAGTGAAACCGAATAAGCCGGTAGAAGCACCGATCGTACGCGTTGAAAATGTCAGTGTTGATTTCAAGGGCGATGATGGCACGTTTCGTGCGGTCAGGAATTTGTCGTTCGAGATCCGACCGGGTGAAACGCTGGCAGTTGTGGGCGAATCCGGATCCGGTAAATCTGTCACCTCTCTTGCGATCATGCGCCTTGTGGAATTCGGTGGCGGCAAGATTACGGAAGGCGCTATCGAATTTACCAACCGCGATGGAGTTACACACGACCTTACCAGATTCGCGCTTGATGAGATGGAAGGTATTCGCGGCAACGATATCGCGATGATTTTCCAGGAGCCGATGACCTCTCTCAACCCGGTTTTTACTGTTGGCGAGCAGATTGCCGAAGCGGTGCGTTTGCATCAGAAATGTTCTTCTGCTGAAGCACGGGCTGAAGCACTGCGCATGTTGGAAAAGGTTCGTATTCCCGATGCCAGGCGCATACTTGACCGTCATCCGCACCAGTTGTCGGGTGGCATGCGTCAGCGTGTCATGATTGCCATGGCTCTTTCTTGCCGGCCGCGCCTGCTGATTGCCGATGAGCCTACCACGGCTCTGGACGTCACCATTCAGGCGCAGATTCTGCGTCTCATCCGCTTGCTGCAGGAAGAGATGGGCATGGCCGTACTCTTCATCACTCACGATATGGGCGTTGTGGCGGAAGTCGCAGACAAGGTACTTGTTATGCGTAGCGGCGAGAAAGTGGAAGAAGGCACAGTAGAAACCATTTTTGCTGCACCGCAACACTCTTATACCCGCGCGTTGCTTGCCGCAGTGCCACGTCTTGGAGCCCTTAACGGTGAAAACCTTCCGCGTCGTTTTCCTCTATTGAAAGCAGATGACAGCGGCTCGGACAGTTTTGCCGAGTATCCTCCGCAAGACACGATCAAATCACCTGACCCGGTATTGCAGGTGCGTGATCTGGTGACACGGTTCGATATCAGGAACGGGCTCTTCTCGAAACTCACTGGTCGCGTGCATGCTGTGGAACAGGTCAGTTTCAGTTTGCACCAGGGTGAAACACTGGCGCTGGTCGGTGAATCGGGTTGTGGCAAGTCAACGACCGGACGCACAATTATGATGCTTCAGGAAGCCACTTCTGGAGCGGTCCTCTACAATGGCAAGGATATTTTCAAACTTGGAAGAGCGGAAAAGCAATCCATTCGCCGCAAGATCCAATACGTCTTTCAGGACCCGTTCGCATCCCTCGATCCGCGCCTGACTGTAGGCTTTTCAATTGCGGAACCGTTAATCACCCACGGACTCGCAAAAGGGGCGGAAATTCACGAGCGTGTAGTGGAATTGCTTCGGGATGTAGGTCTGCGGCCAGAACATGCACATCGTTATCCACATCAGTTCTCGGGCGGGCAACGTCAGCGCATCTGTATAGCGCGTGCTCTTGCGGGAGACCCCGATATTCTCATTACCGACGAGGCGGTTGCCGCGCTTGATGTCTCCATTCAGGCTCAGGTCATTAATCTGATGATGGAACTGCAGGAAAAACGCGGACTTTCCTACATATTCATCAGTCACGACATGGCGGTTGTTGAGCGGATATCCCATCGTGTGGCGGTGATGTATCTCGGGCAGATCGTTGAAATTGGTCCGCGGCGCCAGATTTTCGAGAATCCACAACATCCCTATACGCGACGGCTTCTCTCTGCGGTTCCAATTGCCGATCCCCAGCGACGTGAGCGCAGTCGCCCGCTTATCGAGGGGGAAATCCCAAGCCCGGTGCGTTCACCGGACGACATGCCGCTCGTCAGCTCTCTTATCGAGGTGGAGCCTGGCCATTTCGTAGCACGCCATCCCATCGGCGATTTTCATTGATCTTAGGAAGGAGTTGACAATGAAACTGAAGAACTTGCTGTTTTCGTCGGCGTTGGCCGCCGTGATGATGCTCCCGGGCGCGACGGCCTGGGCGAAATCCCTTACCGTTGCGGTACCAAATAACCTGACAGGTCTTGATCCAACGAACATCAATGACACGCTGTCGCAGACCTCGCTTCGTCTTATCTATCAGGGTCTTTTTGGCTTCGACAAGGATATGAAACTCATTCCTGTGCTGGCTGAAAGCTATGAAGCCAATGGCGAAGCGACCGAATTTACCATCAAGATTCGCAAAGGTATCAAGTTCCACGACGGCTCGGATTTCAATGCCGAAGCAGTCAAGGTCAATATCGAACGTCTTGCCAACCCAGACAACAAGCTTTCGCGCCGCAGCCTGGTCTCAATGGTCAAGGAAGTGCAGATTGTTGACGATGCTACAGTCAAATTGATCCTCAAGGAACCGTTTGGCGCGATGATCGCTTCGCTTGCTCATCCAGGTGCTATGATCATTTCACCGGCCGCGCTTGAAAAATATGGCAAGGAGATCGGACGCAATCCGGTCGGAACCGGCCCGTTCAAGTTCAAAAACTGGTCGGCAGATACGCTTGAAGTCGTGAAAAATGACAACTACTGGAAAGAGGGGCTTCCCAAGATCGATGGCGTTACGGTTCGTTCAGTGCCGGAATCGGGCGCGCGCTTTGCAATGCTCCAGACGGGTGAAGCCCAGTTTATCCCTTCCTTCCCTCCTGAACTGATGCAGGTCGCCGAAAAGAACCCGAATGTCGAGGTCGACAAAGATCCTTCTATCGTCGAGTGGTACGTCTCTCTCAATAATCTGAAAAAGCCTTTCGATGACGTTCGCGTCCGACACGCGCTCAATTACGCCGTAGACAAAAAAGCCTATTGCAAGATCGTCTATAACGACCTTTGCGAGCCGGCAGATTCGATCATTCCCAAGAACCTTGCATTCCATGTGCCGGTTGGCAACTACGAGTACAATCTCGACAAGGCCAAAGATTTGATGAAGGAAGCAGGCCTGGAGAGTGGTTTCGAAACGGAAATCTGGGCAAACTCCAATACGGAATCCATACGTGCGGTTCAGTTCATCCAGCAGCAACTGGCACAGATCAACGTGAAAGTGAACGTAATGCCGCTTGAGGCTGGCGTTGCTGCGCAGAAAATCTGGTCTGTCGAGAAGCCGGAGGATGCTGCCGTACAGATGTATTATGGCGGCTGGTCTGCTTCGACAGGTGATGCCGATTGGGGTATTCGTCCGCTGCTTTATGGCCAGAGCTTTCCGCCAGCAATGTTCAACGTTGCTTACTTCAAGGACGCAAAGGTCGATGCTGCCATCGAAGGTGCAATCAGCACGGCTGATCCGGCCAGGCGGGCAGAATTCTACGCGGACGCACAAAAGGCCGCCTGGGAAGGCGCGCCCTGGATATTCCTCGGTGTGAACCAGAACCTATCGGCCAAGACCAAGTCGCTTTCCGGCGTCTATATGCTTCCCGATCGTGGTTTCCTGCTCGAAGAAGCAGCATTTGCTGACTAACAGCTCGTGAAAAGAGCGCTGGCCTTTGGGGGCCGGCGCTACCTTTCCGAAAGGGAATTTATGTTTTCCTATCTCATCAAACGGCTTGTTGCCACCCTACCTGTCATCGTGCTGGTGATGGTTTGCGTTTTCGCCTTTGTGCATATGCTGCCAGGCGATCCCGCCCGCCTCGTGGCAGGGCCTGACGCCAGCCCGCAGGATGTTGCCGCAGTTCGTTCGTCGCTTGGGCTGGATAGACCGTTGCCGGAGCAATTCACGCGCTATATAGCGCGCGCAGCTCAGGGCGACTTCGGTGTTTCGCTGAAAACGCGTCGTTCGGTCACCGAGGAGATTGGCGAACGCCTGATGCCTACCGTCTGGCTCACCGTATTTGCAATGCTCTGGTCATCGCTTCTCGGTTTGCTCATTGGCGTGATTTCCGCAGTAAAACGGGGCAAATGGCCTGATTATGCCGGAATGATCGTTGCAGTATCCGGCATTTCATTTCCGCCATTCTGGCTGGGCCTGTTGCTGATCAATATCTTTTCGGTGAAACTTGGCTGGTTTCCGACCGGCGGGTACGGTACGTGGCAGCATTACGTGATGCCTTCATTCACCCTCGGGGTAGGAGTTGCAGCCGTGATGGCGCGCTTTACCCGCTCAGCGTTTATCGAAATTGCGCGGGAGGATTATGTTCGCACAGCACGTGCCAAAGGCGTGCCGGAGCGCAGGGTCATATGGAAACATGCGCTGCGCAACGCTTTGATCCCAATTATTACAATGGTCGGTCTGCAATTCGGCTTTCTGCTCGGTGGATCGATTGTGGTCGAAAGCGTTTTCACTTGGCCAGGTGTAGGAAGACTGCTGGTCGATTCCGTTTCCTATCGCGATTATCCCGTCATACAGGCATTGATCCTGCTGTTTTCGCTACAGTTCATCTTCATCAATTTGCTGGTTGACGTTCTTTATGCTTTTGTAAACCCGGAGATCCGCTACAAATGAGCACGACAACCGTTTTGGTGGAACCCTCCCAGAAAATGCGCAGACCATTAGCTGAATTCTGGCGGCGGTTCAAAAAGCAGAAGGTGGCCCTCGTGGCGCTCGTCTTCATCATTGCTTTGGTACTGGCGGCAATTCTGGCTCCCGTGCTCGCGCCCTACGATCCGAGTACACCCGACTATAATGCTGTTCTGCAAGGACCCAGTGCCGGGCATTGGGCAGGAACGGATGCCTACGGACGGGACATATTCAGCCGTATTATCTGGGGTGCGCGCATTTCGCTTGCCGTTGGCTTTCTTTCGGTGACGCTGGGTGCTCTTTTTGGTGTCACTCTGGGTATCGTTTCCGGGTTTTACGGCGGTTGGGTGGATTCGATTATCATGCGATTCTGCGATCTACTGCTTGCTTTCCCAGGCATTCTGCTTGCTATAGCTGTAATTGCTGTGCTCGGACCTGGTATTACCAATGTGATCTACGCAGTCGCAATCTTCTCTATTCCGGTTTTTGCCCGACTTGCGCGCGGTACGACGTTGCAGTTGAAGCGAACCGTCTATGTCGATGCATCGCGGGCCATCGGCGTGGCTGATCGCGTTATCATGCTTCGTCATATCTTGCCCGGCACCTTGCCAAACGTCATCGTCTATTTTTCGATGCGTATAGGCACCTCCATTCTGACAGCCGCTGCCTTGTCCTTCATCGGTCTCGGCGCACAACCGCCAAGTCCCGAATGGGGCGCCATGCTGGCTGATGGCCGGACCTATATGGGCGTAGCTGACCATTTGACGTTATTCCCCGGCATCGCAATTTTTGTCACCGTGCTGGGCTTCAATCTTTTTGGCGATGGCTTGCGCGACGCGCTCGATCCGAAGCTACGATCCGACTGAGGAGCGGTTGTTATGCGAATCTATATCTCCGCCGATATTGAGGGAGTTGCAGGTGTAGTTGCTCCAGCGCAAGGGCAGGCTGGTCATGCGGAATATGAGAAGGCGCGCATTCTCATGACCGAGGAAGTAAACGCCGTAATCGAGGGGTTGGTAGAAGCGGGCGCGACCGAAATCCTTGTCAACGACTCTCACGGGCCGATGACAAATATCCTGCCATCTCTGCTGCATCCGGCAGCCGATCTGCTTCTGGGCAAGCCTAAACCGATGAACATGGCCTGCGGTTTGACGGCTGAGTTCGATCTGTTCCTTATGGTCGGGCATCATTCCATGGCCGGCAAGGGTGGGGTGCTTGCTCACACCACAAACGGTTTTGCATTCCGGGAAGTCCGCATCAACAACTTGCCTTACGGGGAACCGGGTATTTACGGTGCTTATGCTGGAGAGCTTGGCGTTCCAGTTGGTCTGGTTTCCGGCGATGATTGCACGAGGGACGAGAATATTGGATTTTTCCCGGATGCTGAATTTATCGTTGTCAAACAATCTTTCGGTCACCGGGCTGCGCGACAGATATCCGTTCAGCGGGCGCGCGCTATGCTAAGGGAAGGGGCGATACGTGCAGTCCGAGAAGCTGGTAGTAAAAAAGCCTTCCGGCTCAATGGGCCATACAAGACAGAATTCTTGATGAGCAATGCGGCACTCGCCGATCAAATGGCAATACTCCCCCCAGCCAGACGGGTTGATGCCGTCACGGTGGGTTTTGATTGTGTGACAATGGCAGAGGTGGTCGGCTGGATGACGGCACTTTCCGCCATGAGTTTCGCGTTGCGCTGACGCGATTGGATAAAGCAGAACTCCTTCCACATTGAGGTTAGAATGTCTGAAACGATGCCGGTTATCGCGCTGCATGGTGGTGCGGGAACGATACTGAAATCTATTATGACGCCGGAGCGCGAAGCGGCCTATCATGCTGCCTTACGCGCCTGTCTCGAGGCGGGGCTAAATATTCTGCGCGAGGGTGGCACATCGCTCGATGCTGTAACGGCTTCGGTCATGGCATTGGAAGACGACCCGTTGTTCAACGCGGGACGTGGCGCGGTCTATACCACCGACAGCACGCACGAAATGGATGCGGCCATTATGAATGGATCGACACGTGAATGCGGCTCGATTTCAGGAATTTGCGGCCCGCGTCACCCCATACTTGCTGCACGCGCGGTGATGGAAACGACCGAGCATGTATTTCTAGCCGGGGATGGCGCCAGGCGTTTCTGTGAAAATGCCGGTCTTGAAATGCAAAGCCCGGAATGGTTCGGTACGGAACATCGGCTCCATGCCCTCAAGGTCGAAATGGACCGTCGCAAGAAGGGGCTTCCCGATGACGGCGATCCTGCTCGCAAGCACGGAACCGTCGGGGCGGTCGCGCTCGATCGCTTCGGTCATCTCGCTGCAGCAACTTCTACAGGTGGCATGACCGCCAAGACGCCCGGTCGCGTCGGTGATAGTCCCGTTATTGGCGCCGGAACCTGGGCGGACGATGCCACTGCGGCCATTTCGGCAACTGGACATGGCGAATATTTTATTCGCCGGGCGGTTGGACACGAGATAGATGCGCGTATGCGCTGGGCAGGGCAGGACTTGCACAAAGCAGCAGGCGACGTCGTGACCGAACTTGGTGAAATCGGCGGTTCAGGCGGGCTTGTGGCCGTGGACGCAAAGGGCAATATCTGCCTGCCCTTCAATAGCCCGGGCATGCATCGTGCATGGTGCGGTGTGGACGGTGTCGTTCATACCGGAATCTATCACCATTGATTTCGTATGCACACCCGTGTCAACGGCGGAATAAAATCAGGCCAAAGGGCGGTGTAAAAGTAGGCCGCTGGCGGCGTCGGCGATTTTGCGAGGGTTTCAGCCGGCCTTACTGGCTCGGCTTTGCGCGAGACGATAACTGTCGCCGTTCAGGGCGCCTCGAAGGCGCGTAACACCAGTGGAGGAAGGATCCCCCAGATAATTGTCTATAGGTCTGGTAGTTAACAAGCGGCTTGCCGGGCAACCGGTCGGGCTGAAGCCTCGTGACAAAGGCCGCCATGGGCGGTCGAGCTATGCCACCTGGAGGCCCTTGGGTATTGGAAATGATTGGCACAGTGAACCGTGCAGCCGGGAGAGCCTGTGCCACCGTCGGTCTTGGAGATAGGCCAGAAAAGGCGAGCGAACGAATGCAGATCAGCCAACGGCAATCACGCTGGCGACAAGCCGGATGCTGATGACAAGGCCGATGCCGCCAAACGGCTTGGCGCAGTGGTATTACCCAGTGCCCAGCTGATCGGCAGGCAGATGGCGCGCGAGGATTTCGAAAAGTCCCTGCGGGCTGCAAATGACAATCAAAGGGATAAGAGTTGGAAATCGGGCTCGATAATCAGGACGATGAATAACGTCCACATTCCGTTTCTCCGTTGAAGATACAATATAGAAATGATATCTAGAAAGTGTGTCTATATGAGGAGATTACCATGGCCTTGAGCATCAAGACCGATGAAGCAGACCGGTTGGCGCGGGAACTATCCCGTCTTACCGGCGAGACCATGACTGACGCTATCACTCAGGCCATGCGAGAGCGACTGGACCGGCTTCGTGCCGAGCGCGAGGCGCAGCGCGATTACGTTGCGCGTATGAAAGCTTTCGTTCGTGAGCGTGCCAGTCGTTATGACCGCCGTCCGGTTACGAAACAGGAATGGGACGAAGCCGTCGGCGATACCTCAGAAGAGCCAGGCTATCATCAATGATGATTGTCGACGCATCAGCGATCATAGCGATCCTCTTCGATGAGGTGGAAGCGCCGGAGTGCATGGATGCTCTCCAGTCTGATACGGCGCGTCTGATATCGGCGGTGAATTACGTCGAGGCCGGTACAGTTCTTGCGGGCAGGATCAGGGAGGGAGATCGGCATGCTGCGATTGCCGATCTGGATGCATTCCTTGCTGATTTCGGCATCTTGGTTGCGTCCATAGATGACAGGCTTGCACGAGCTGCGATGAAGGCGCGGGTGGAATACGGCAAGGGATTTGGAACGAGAGCCGGTTTGAACTTCGGTGATTGTTTTGCCTATGCCTTGGCAAAACGGCATTCCGCTCCCCTTCTCTATGTCGGTGATGACTTTGCGCTGACTGACATTCAATCCGCGCTATCACGCGGCCCCTGCCAAGGCTAGCGCTTAGCCTTCATGCTGCGGAAGCGAGCAGCTTGGCCCGTTCGATCCGCTCACGCTCGCGCGGCGAATGCATCGCTTCCCACAAATCCGTCCGGCGCTGCACGTTCACCCAGAAGTCAGGGCTATTGTCGAACACACGCGCCAGAATGAACGCGGTCGGAGCCGTCACCGTACGGCGGTCGTTGCAAAGCTCGTTCACATACTTGCGCGGAACCCCCATCGCCCCGGACAACGCCGATTGTGTCAATTCCCAAGGCTGCATGAACTCTTCCACCAGAATTTCACTAACTGTCGCGGGCTTACGTACGGTCATCGGCATTTTCGTCACCTCAACGATAGCTGTGATCGTCCAGATAAAGGCCGGACGCTTCACCCTTATTTCCACCTCATCGGAACGCCAACCGCTATTGCTTGGTGACGTGGATGGAATGAAAACCCTCAAGATTGCCTTTCACCGTCTGATTTCGTCAAGCTTCGCCCGGGAACATAGTTGCGTGCTCTCGACGAGAGTGCATATGGGCCAGACGACCTTCATCAAGAAAGGGTTCCGTCAAGGTGATCCCTCGGGTTTCGGATTGCGCAGTTTCCTGATCGATGATGCTGGCAATCCAAAGAGTTAACTTCGCCCACGCGAACACAAGAACATCCAGACCGATCGCGTCATTCTTAAACCGGGACCACCAGAGGAACTCGAAGTGGTCAAGCGCATCTACACCGATTTCGTAGAATGCGGATTGACCGAACCGCAAGTTGCCAGTCGCCCGGCGTGACGGATCATGGTTTGCGCGAAACGGCCGCAGCAAGGCCTCGGGATGTATCGCTCACCACATTTCAATGCAAAAGCGCGCCGGCTAGGGATCAACGTTTCGTTTGTCATGGGTGTTCCTGCGCCGTTTCGGAATTTGCCTGCCAACGGTTATATGACCGATGGCAGGCTGGCGATACAATCTATACGCTGCTAGGGGCTACAGGGCAAAATTAGCCTGAATAATTCATGTCGAGTTGACGGATGTAGCCTAACCTTTTGAAACAGCGTAAGAAATGGTTGTCGAAGCCGATCCGTGCAGTTTCCGGGAGACTACATCCGCCATGAACGATCATACGGTGCCGCTGAGCGGTTTGTCACCCATTGATGGCAAGAATGTTGTTGCCCGGTTTGACGGCGGAATGCTGTCATCGGATGGTGGCCTTCTGGCTTTGAATGAAGTCGAGAAGCGCTATCGTATTGCCGAGCGCCTGGCAGGCTGCATCAAGGATCCGCGCCGTTCAGATCAGATTGTACATGGTCTTTCGACGATGATCAGCTTCCGCATACAGATGATTGCAGCAGGTTATGAGGATGGCAATGATGCCAACCGGCTTCGCAGCGATCCGGTCTTCAAGATGGCGCACAATAGTTTGCCCTCAGGGCGGTCGCTGGCCTCTCAATCAACGATGTGTCGGCTGGAGAACCTTCCGGACGTTCGTGAACTCCTCGCCATGGGCCAGGCCATGATCGACCTTTACTGCGCCTCCTTCCGGCAGGTACCGAAGCGGATCGTGCTTGATATTGATGATACTTTTGATGCTGTTCACGGTTGCCAGCAGCTTCGCCTGTTCAATGCCTATCATGACGAATACGGTTTTCAGCCGATTGTCGTCTTCGATGGTGACGGCCGGTTCGTCGCCGCAGTGCTACGCCCGGCCAAGCGACCAGGCGGCGCTGAAATCCGCGCCCACCTGCGCCGCCTTGTACGGATGATCCGAGACAACTGGCCCAATACCTGTATTCTGATCCGGGCCGACAGCCATTACACCAGCCCACTCGTCATTGACTGGTGTCGCGCCAATGACGTTGACTTCATCCTTGGCGTGGCGCCGACCACGACACTGCGCAAGCGCTTCGAGACCTCGGCAAAGGCGGGCAAGGTGCGCAGGTTCACGGAATTCTTCGATGGGGCGGCGAGCTGGAGCCGGGTGGAACGCATCATCGCGCGTATGGAAGCTGGTGCCCAGGGGACAGATACCCGCTTCATCGTGACCAACCTCACAGGCAACAGACCGAAAACGCTTTATGAGGGCGTCTACTGCCGACGTGGCATGGCCGAGAACCATATCAAGTCGTGGAAGACGCATCTGGCGGCTGACCGCACGTCTTGCACCAGAGCCACCGCCAACCAGTTCCGCCTCTTCCTGCATGCTGGGGCCTATTGGCTGATGTGGGGCCGGCGCGCTGCGATGCCGAAACGCTCACGCTTCGCCGTCGCTCAGTTCGACACATTGCGGCTGCGCCTGATCAAGATCGCAGCGCGAGTGATCGAAATGAAGACCCAGATCCGTCTCCATCTGCCGACCTCTTGCCCAAGCCAGAATATCCTGCGCCTCGTGCTTGAACGCATTCCAAAGCTGGCAACGTAAAAAAGGGCGTAAACGCCCCGAAACCTCAACCCGTTCGTCGCAACTTCCAAACCCAGATGACACAACGACCGGTTAAAACCGGCGAATGTCCCCCTGTGAAAAACGCTCACTTCGGCACACGGCAATTTGCACGATGCGCGCCATATCCATTCCGCTATGAATTAACCGGGTTAGCTGTTAGTGATGACGGACTTACTTCGTCATTTCATCGACCGTCTTCACGAGCATAGGCAGGCCGTCTTCGGGGGTAAGATCGCCCCGCATAACCTTGGCAATGATGTCGCGTTCCGCGCGCCAGATGCGCACCGACGATCCGGTCGGATAGCCCTCCCACGGGCGCGCCAGCTCGATTTGGGATGCCACTGTTTTGAAGCGCGGTTCCTTTTCGTAAAAAGGAGCAAGATAATCAGCGCCGTCAGCCAGTTTGTTCGTCGGCAGATATCCTGTCGTTTCTACCACGATACTCTGTCCTTTCGGACCGGTGGCGAATTTCAGATATTCCCAGGCCGCCTTTTGCACTGCCTCATCTTGTGAAAGAATGATGCCCGCCGCGCCGCCCGTCGGGAGGCCGCCATTCTCCTTATCGTCAACCGGTACTCTTATCGTGTTCAGTTTGAAGCGGTCTCCTACAAGACCGATAATCTGTGCAAGGCGGGCGGGTGTATCGATGAAATAGGCTGTTTGTCCGGCTGCGAATTGCTGGCGCGCCTGTTCAAATTCCAACAAATTCTCGCCGCCCTCAGTCACGATACGACGGAGAATTTTGAGGGCTGCCAGACCCTTTTCATTGTCGAAACCGGCATTTCCCGTTTCAGGCTCGACGAGCTGCGTTCCTTTCTGACGCAAAATGGTCTGCCAGAGCCAATCGTCGGGCCAATCGTAGATTGTATAACCGATACCCGCCATCTTCGGGTCTGCGTCATGGATTTTCTTGGCGCGCGTCAGAAGATCGTCCCAGGTCGCCGGTACCTCCTTGGGGTCCAAACCTGCTTTCTCGACGGCGCTTTCATTGACGTAAAGAATTGGGAGCGACGCGTTGAAGGCCATACCGTATTTGGTACCATCTACAACGCCGATATCGAGCATGGACTGTGAATAATTCTCCGTTATCCAGTTTTGTGGTTCGGCATCCAGAAACGGCTTGAGGTCCACGATCTGATTGCGCTTGGACAAAGTGCGCGCAAGCTCGGGCATAAGATGATAGCCGGGAAAGTAGATGTCTGGAAGCTGATTGGTGACGGCCAGCCGCTGCATCAGGAGATGGCCTTCGTCGTAGTCCTTGGCAGGAGCCCGGAATTTTATCTTGATATCCGGGTGTTCCTTCATGAAGGCTTGCGAAATTGGATCATGGAACTTCGCGAAGCCGGATTGTGCGTAGAGCACGTCCAGTGTCACCTCGGAGGCGGGTGCCGTTCCCGCCATACAAAGCGTCAGGGTTCCGGCGGCGATGAATTTTGCTATATGTTTCATATGTTCCTCCCTGGATTAAGACGTTTATTTATTGAGGCTTCTTATTTGACACCGGTCATGGTGATGCCCTGGATGAAACGCTTGCGCGCAATCAGGAAGCAGATCACGAGCGGGGCTGTAAGCATGGTGGCGGCCGCCGTCAGGGCTCCATAATTCGAGCCAGTTTCCGCGTCTGCGAAGAGCAGCATGCCAAGCGGTGGCGGAGCGAGCTGATTGTCGGAAATGACGATAAGCGGCCAGTAAAGGTCGTTCCAATGCGCGACGATCGAGAATACCGCGAAAGCGGCGATTGCCGGCATGGCGCTCGGCGTGACGATGCGCCAGATGATTTCAAGCTCGCCCATGCCATCAAGTCGTGCGGCATTGATGATATCGTCGGGAAAGCTCCTAAAAAACTGCCGGAACAGGAATATGGCGAAGGCCGACAGGAAAAACGGCAGCATCATCGAGAAATAGCTGTTGAGCTGGCCAGCCCAGGCCAGAGCGATATAAAGGGGAAGCGCTGGCACCTGGATGGGGATCGCCAGTGCTAGCAGGATCAGAACGAAGAAAAGGTTGCGGCCGGTAAATTTCAGCTTGGCCAGTGCGTAGGCACACGGGATTGCGACAATCAACTGGACCAGAAGGATACCGCTGCACACAATGACGCCGTTCAGTGCAAAGCGCAGCAACGGAGCGCTTTCAAGCGCGAAGCTGTAATTTTCCACGCCATAAAACTGCGTTGGCCATAACCGCAACTGAGCGCTGAATATCTCATTTGGTGGTTTGATTGATGTAACCAGCATCCAGACGAAGGGCATGACGATAAAGATTGCGCCCACGATCAAGATGGTGTGGACCGCGATGAAGCCAAGCCCCCGTTTCAGCCGCGAGAGGCTGCGGGCAGGCGGGCTTGCGGCTTGTGCTTTCATGTCCGGTATCGGTGTCAATAGTGCACCCTCCTGTCTATGAAAAAGGTCTGGATGCCCGAAAAGATCAGGATGAATGCCAAAAACACCAGAGTCAGAGCTGCGGCATAGGCGGTCGAGAAATACTGGAAGCCTTCCAGATAGATCGCATAAAGGATCACATTGGTGGAATCTTGTGGGCCCCCTCGCGTGATCGCGACTACCGTGTCAAAGACCTTGAAGGCGGTGATGGATGTGGTGATGAGGACGAACATGGTCGTCGGCCCAAGCATCGGCCAGGTCACGGTCAGAAAACGATCGATCACGCCAGCCGCGCCATCAATATCAGCGGCTTCATATAGGTCTTTGGGGATCGCCGAGAGACCGGCCAAAAACAGCACCATGTTGAAGCCGACCAGTTGCCAGATTCCAATGACCGCCAGCGTCGGCAGCGCATAGGCGGGGTCGCTGAGGAAATTGACGGGCTGGAAGCCCAGGGCAACAATAATCGCATTGATTGGGCCAAGGCTTGGATGAAGCAGGAACTTCCATACTGATGCCATGGCAATAAGTGTTGCCGTGACCGGCAGGAAGAAGATGACCTCATAGATTGCGCGGCTACGCGTTCGGCCATGGATGAGGAGGGCGAACAGGAGGCCGAGCCCCACTGATCCGGGAACCACGAAGGCCACGTAGATGAACGTGTTGAAGAGCGATCGACGGAAGGTCTCGTCGTGCAAGGCATTGGAAAAATTCTTGAGGCCGGTAAATGACAGCGTCAGGTCGCCAAGCTGATAATCGGTGAGGCTGAGCACCACCAAGACAATCAGCGGCACGATATGGAGCAGCAAGAGCAGCATGAATGCGGGTGCCGCCAGGCCAAGCCCTGTCAGCTTCTCGACGAATTCTCGCCGGCCAAGCCTTTGTCCAAGGGCCGGTTCAACGCGTTGAGCCATGTTTTGCCCTCCCGGAATCGTCGTCTGACAAGAGCACATGCGTTTTTCCGGCCCGCCGTCCGTCGGGGCCGAAAATATGGCAAAGCGTGGGGTCGAAGGTCAGTCGCACGGCGTCGCCTTCGTGGATGTCTTCGTGCGGTGATGTTGTGCGCATGATGAAGCCAGTGGCGTCCGTGCCGGTCAGGTCGAGGTGATGGAGAAATTCGGCGCCGAGATTTTCCGTGCGGCGCAGGCGTGCGTCGATGATCGGTTGGCCTGCAGCTGCCTGCTTGGGCGAACGCAGGTCGAGCGCCTCCGGCCTGATGCCGATGGTCACGCTCTCGCCTTGCGGCAGGTTGACGGCGATGCCAAGCGGCCGACCGTGTATTTCCACACGGCCGGCCGGTCCAATCGATGCGGGCATGGTATTGATTGTTGGGCTGCCAATGAAGCGGGCCACTTCCAGATTGGCCGGGTGCTCATAAAGTTCCGTCGGCGTCCCGAGCTGCTGCACCTTGCCGCCGTCCATCATTGCGACACGGTCCGACATGGTCATGGCTTCGATCTGGTCGTGTGTGACATAGATGAAAGTCGCGCCCATGCGCTTGTGCAGTTCAGTCAGTTCTGTGCGCATGTGGACGCGCAGTTTCGCATCCAGATTGGATAGCGGTTCGTCCATCAAGAAGGCACGCGGCTGGCGGACCATCGCCCGGCCGAGCGCCACGCGCTGGCGCTGCCCGCCAGAAAGCTGCGCAGGTTTGCGGCCAAGCAGCGCCTCGATCTTCAACTGGCCGGCCACGGCTTCGACCTGTTTTGCAATCTCTTGTGTGAGCCTTTTGCGGCGCGGCGAGAGATGTTTGGTCAGCGGAATGCGCTCCAACAGGCTGAGTTTTTCTACTGTGAGGGGAACAGCGATGTTGTCGAAAGCCGTCATATGCGGATAAAGCGCGTAGCTCTGGAACACCATCGACAGCTTGCGCTCATGCGGGCGCAGGTGGTTCACCGATGCGCCGTCCACGCTGATCGTACCTGCCGACTGGCTTTCCAGGCCAGCTATGATGCGCACGAGTGTCGACTTGCCGCAGCCCGAAGGCCCAACGAGGGTAAGAAATTCCCCGTCGCGGATCGAAATATTAATGTCGTCCAGCACCTTGAGGCTTCCGAACGATTTGCTGATGTTTTGGATATCAACTTGGGACAAAAGCTCTCCTCCAGCATTCGTCGCCCGCCCAAACTATCGTGGGGGGTAAACCTCGTGCACAACGTCATCGATCCACATCATCTTCAGTTCCGGCAGATGTACACGCGTAAAGCTGAAACCTGTTTCCGAGAAATCGTAGCGTACGGCGCCAAGCTGTTTTTCGCCGCCCAAAGGCGGCTGCATGTGTGGACCAACCGCGAAGGCGGCTGACGGACACCAGACGAACTGGACGCCGTCGAGAATGAAATCGTGTGAGAGATGAAGATGACCACTGGCGATAAGATCGACACCGAAACGCTGCGTGAGGCGCTGCAGCCGGGTGCGCGGTTCCCGCTTTACCGACCAATAGCCGTTGTCGATATCCTCCCAGCCATTAATAAACAAAGGTTGGTGGGTAAACCATGCGATGCGGCGGCCGTCCGCGCTCTCCATTTGTCGTTCCAGCCAGTGAAACTGCGCTTCTTCCGCCGCAAGACCGGAACTTAAGATCATGGAATCGAACCCGAGAAGGCGCCAGTTTCCCACATCCTTTGCCCAGAAATCTGCGCCATACTGTCGGTTCCAGCGTTCCAGACGATGTTCGTTGGCCGGCTGATGTGCGCTTTGCGGTTCGCCGACATCGTGGTTTCCCGGAACAACCAGCATCGGGGCGGGCAGGTCGACCATCACTTCGCGGCAGAAGGCAAAATCGTCCTCAACATCCGCGCCGTCCACGCTGATATCGCCGGAATGGATGATGAGTTTGGGATTTTCACTGGCAAGCCAGTTTTTCAAAGGTCGCCAGTTTTCCACGAAATGCGCCTTGTGGCGTCCAAGATGCGTGTCTGAAATCTGTATGACGCGGACCATTCTTTCATTCCCCTGATTGCAAACTGATCAGATCAATTCACCGCATCGAAAAAAAATTACAACTGTTGGTGTGGCTTTGCAAATGTAACGCTGTGATCGGTCGGTCTGTCATGTTCACCGATGAGGATATTGGCAGCGGTTATCGCAGCCGGTAACTCTGCGGCTCCGTTGACCACGAAAGCAGCGCCGCTGGCCTTGAGAAGCGAAGCCCGATCGGGACGCGGATCTGCTGGATCGACAAATCCGATCGCAGTCATGTCTGCTGCATTGGCGGCGACGACGCCGTGCGAACTGTCGTCGATCATCACGCAATGCTCCGGCTTGACGTGGAATTGTTCAGCGCAATGCAAAAGAAGATCCGGGGCAGGCTTGGGTCTTGCCACCATCTGGGCGCTGAACACTGCGGGATGGAAATGTTGCCACAAATCAAGCTTGCCCAGACTGCTTTTGAGGCGCTCGATGGAACTGTTCGAGGCAACGCATTTGGGCCGCTTCACGCTTTTGACCACCGCATCAATGCCGGGCATCGATGTGAGCGAACGCCCAAATTCCTCATAAAGGCGCGTGTGCCAGGCGGAGAAATGGACATCGACGTCGACCATGCCTAATTCTTCCGCACAGATCCTGCGGATAGTTCTGAATGGCCGGTGAACCTGACATGCGCCTCCTCATCCGTGATGGACATGCCGGCATTGCGCAGCATTTCGGCAAGTGTCCGGCTGGCGATGGGCTCGCTGTCGATCAGCACCCCGTCACAGTCAAAAATAATGAGAGCAATATTTTCAAGAGCATCCAAGCCTGCTGATGTTGTGTCGGTCATGGCAATCATCCCTGCATGAAGGGCATTGGATGGACGGCAGGAAAGCAAGGCCGCATATCGTACGGGATAGGTCGATGTCGTTTTGCCCTTTTGATTTCCGGCCGCATCGCTCTTTCCTCCCGGTAGTGCTTCAACTCTGACGACATTCAGTCTAGATAGGTTGAAACAGTTGTCAATGTTTAATTACAGATGTAAATATACTCGATATTGAAACCGTGGAATCAGCGATTTGTCCCGTACATTCTAACGGTCGCTATCTTTCCGTGCAGGACAAGCGCTGCTACACCAAAGCAGACAGGCAGAGGGTCCGCCTGGCGAGGCCCGGTTGGCAAATGAGGTTCTGAGGATGAACGGAAAGCCTTTGTTGAACGGTCCAGCTGCGCTCTCTGAAGAACAGATGCAGATGCGCGTTGTCTGGCAATATTTCATGGAAGGTCGCACACAGGGAGAAATCGCGCAGGCCTTCTCCACCAATCGCCTGCGCATCAACAAGATTATCGCCGAGGCGCGCCGGTCGGGGCTGGTGACGATCACGTTGAACTCGCGACTGGTGTCATGCGTAGAATTGGAGCGACAGCTCGTCGCCGATTTTTCGTTGCGCCACGCCAGTATCGTGCCGACGCCCGACAATCCTGATCTGGTGCCGGTGCTGGTGGGACAGGCGACCGCCGATTATCTCGTAGACCAGCTGAACACCACCGACATATCGGGGATCGGCGTGGGGTGGGGCGCGACATTGCGCGAGATGGTGCGTCACATGCCTAAGCTGAAACGGCCCGATGTTTCCGTTAATTCCGTCCTCGGCGGTCTCACGCACGGCATCGAGATCAACACCTTCGATATTGCGAGTGATCTGGCGCGACAGCTCAATGCGCAATGCGCTTATCTCGCCGCGCCGATTTACGCTGGCAGCCCCCAATCTCGCGACGCCATTGTCAGTCAGGACGTGTTCGAAAGCGCTTTTGAGCGGATCAGGAAGAACGACATCATCCTTGTCAGTATTGGCGACTTGACGATGCGTTCGCTGCTAATCCGCTACGGATTGCCGAGTGACGTTTCGTTGGATGAACTGATTGCAGCTGGTGCCTGCGGCGATATCGTCGCGCAGTTTATTGACCGGAATGGTAAGCCCATCGACCATCCGATCAACCGGCGCGCCATAGCGCCGTCATTCGAGACCCTAAAAAGCGTGCCGACTGTGGTGTTCGCGTCGGGCGGGCTTAACAAGGCAAAAGCGCTTGCTGCCGCGCTGCTCTCCGGCACCGGCAATGTACTCATTTGCGACGAGGAAACCGCGCGCCGTGCTCGGCAGATTGCGCTTGATGCATTAGGTGTTTAAGGCGAGTAGCCAGATCAGCTACCTTCCAAACTGTGCTGTGAGACGCTTATCATCTTTAGCGATAAATAGCTCTCCTCATCGCTGGCCGCTTTTCTCCAATCAGCGGAAACCATCAATCCAGCTTGGAAATCGCCAAATGCGAGCGATTTTTGGACATCAAGGGGAAAGATAACTACCGCATCAGGCTCCAAAAGCCATGCTTTCGACCATGCACCTTTTTCAGATCCGCAACGTAGTCATCATGCGTTTTGAACTCTGCGAACTCTTCTATCTGATGTGCCAGAGACGCACATTCCATGAGATGTCGCGCGGCGTGCTTGTAACGACTGGAGCGAGCATAATTGAGTGTAAAGTCGATCATGGCACGCAGAAGGAGGGTCGCTGCCAGTGGATATTTTGCGCTTAGCACTTCTGCTGCAGGAGAGAGCAATTCGTAACGATCACCATCTAGTCCGGCGGCTCGGTGCATTACCAATTTGGCTGCTTCGGCAGGAGAAGGATAGTTCAAAAAGAGTATTAATGCCTGCTGGACATCGGGATGGGTCTGAGCGTATGCAAATGCCTTTTCCTCAGCCTCCACATCGTCAAAATCCGGTAATCGGCGCACAAATTCCTTCAGCATCTCGTCATCGAGAGACTGTTCAAAGCATTGCCAGCGAAACTGTTGTGCTTCTTCACCACGACCGAGCATTTCAAGAGCGTCGGCTCGTGTCGCCTGCCAATCGTAGGGAACTTGATACCGCTCACCGATTTGTGCCTTGTCAAGGATTCTCAAAGCTTCCTCGGCTCGCCCTGCCGAAACCAGCCTCCTGCCGATCTCTGTCGCTACTGTGGGGACAATATGCGTGTGCTCGGCATGCTGAGCGATATACAGATCCACGTCACCTAACGCGTCAGCGATTTGCTGCAAGGACACTTTTGCTGTGAAGAATGCGCTACTCGCATAGACATCGTCACGATAAACAGGCTCGTTTGAGCTCAGCCCTGTCAGTTGTCTGCTTTCGTTGGTTCGTTTCGTGTCGCGTGTCTTCGTTCCGCCTTCGAATAGCTGCTGCAATTGCCGCAGCCCTTCTTCGCCAAGGGCCGGTACCATGGATGGGATCAATCTGTCGAATTGACTGTAGCCATTGTTATTCTGGAGTGCTGCATAAATTCGCCCGACAAGGCTCTCCGTGGAAATCTTGACCTGTCCAGCTATCCGTCCTGCGTCATCAATTGCCTGATGAAAGCTTTCGGTGAGCAATCCGCTACCGTCATGTGTGCGTTCGTAAATAGAATCTCCTAACAACAAAAACTGCCATATGAGTTCGAAAGCCTCATCGGGATTCGTCGGAGCTATTTTTTCGACGATTGTTTTACGCTGGGTTTCCAGATCGGATTTGACCGTCTTGACTTTCTGCCAGTCGATCCAACTCTTGGCGCGAGCGATACTGCTGAGACGTTTGCGAACCTCCCTGGCCAATTCTTCCCCGCTAGAGTTACCAGCAAGTTCCATTCGAAGACGTCGCTTGTGGTTGGCATTTCCGGTACTAATTTCGATCAGCAGTTCAGCCAGTTTCTCTACGCCGAGTGCTTCGAGATTTTTTGCATTGAGCGTCGTTTTAAATGCCATGAAATAAAAGCCATTCGATTAATGCATAGCTGAAATCTGAATAGCGGACTGAACAGGTTTTCACCAGCATGATTAACGGCTTCTTGCCTGATTTGGAGAGTGCTCGTCTTGAATGTGAGAGCTGATGGGCAGAGGAAGAGATCCAGTTCGCGATTGACAAAGGCTCGTTGAGGCAACTGTTTGTCGTGATCTCCAGCCAAGACGCGAAAGCAATGGCAATAGGAACGAGATGATGAATAGTGACACGAGTAAGTTCCGGTCTGCTGTAAAAACAATGAGCTTGGAAGTGCTGGAAGGCTAGTTCGAATCGGCGGATGCCCCTTTAGAGTGCATGCAATTAACTAATCTTGATGGCTTCTTGACGAGAATAGCTGTTGGCCACGACGAGATTCCGATAGGCGAATGGCTATCAGAGGTCTGGGGCGAGGATCCTGAATTCGTCGATGATGAGGAGAAATCTGCGGCCACCCAAGCCATCATCAATCTCTATAATGAGATTGTCAGTCAGCTAGCGGAGGGGCTTGCTGAACCCATATTAATGCACATTGCAGAAACCGATGAGTTTATAGCTGACGGTTGGGTGAAAGGCTTTATGCGTGCGATTGCCTTGCGGTCGTGCCGATGGGAAAAGATGATGGGATCTGAAGCTGGTGTGCTTCTGGCTCCGGTCGTGATGCTGACTGACATAGACACATTTACTGATGGGGCAGATCTGGGATTTGACGATTTTTGCGGATCGAAGAGGATGCGATCTATGCGCTGCCTGACGTGATGGTTGCCATCGCTGATTACTGGAGTATGTCGGCAACCGAACGTGGTGAATTAACCTCTGAACTGAGAGCGATATTGAAAAGTCGGACGCAATGATCCTTGTCGATGTGGATCGGGCAAGAAATTCAAGAAATGTTGCGGTGCTCGCGGTTGAATAAACATGTATTCGGCTTGGGCCAGATTCCATGGAAGAAAAGTTGGTCATCAGGTTATATTTGTTTCACAAGATGCTCGCATCATCTCAATGTGTATCGTTGGGGCGATTGTTGAAAGGTTGGTCCGACCATTGAGCACCGCGATCCAGCCTGAAGAAGAGGCGGAGCTAAAAACCAATCTCGTTCAGGTTTGTTTGAGATTTGCCGTTCAGTTTGCCAGATGGCCATGGCACCTATCGCTTAGTTCGCCACGAAAGGTCATGACAGGGGAGCGTGGCCCCCGAGCAGAGATGAAGATCACGCTTTTGTATCGTTGCGATTCGCCGCTTTAACCGGACGGGAGGAAACTTTAAATGAAACGCAGTTTTGCGGCCTTTATCGTTTGACGAACCGGTTGACTTCCGCAGCCTCGTCCATTTCCTTTCGCCGGAAATAGATGGCGCGCCCACAGCGGATTGGACTGTGTCCCTGTACAATGATGATCTGCTCGTCTTTGCGCATCGACTGAGTAATTTCGTGCGGCATGATCAGGGGGCGGCGCTGTAAATTCAGGTTCTCAGATTTCCGCGAAGCGCTGTTTTTTGCATCCCAGCCGATATTGCGTGAACTGCTTTTCACTTCCACCGTCATTTCACCACATTGCGCCGAGACGTTTCGAGCGGTGTCGAGCGCCTTGATCGCGGCGTAGCTTGCGAAGGCGCATCCATCGATCCATGAGAGGGCACCGTCTTTGCCGAAATGTCGTTCAAGCTGGCCAACGGACTGGTACATCAACATCATGCTGATGCCGTATTTGCGTCCGCGATCGCGTGCTTCTTCCAACACGCGCATGTAGCCAAGCAGATCGACCTCATCGAGCATGAAGAGGGCACGGCGCTCAAATGCACCATCGGCCTCGATCATTGCATTGATCAGGGAGCCGATGATCACTCGCCCGATCCCCGGATAGGAACGCAGGATCGATGCGGGGATATTCAGAAATACGTCCTTCTTGCCGGTCGCGATTTCGGCGGATTTGAAACTGTCACCGCAGACAAGCGCCGCGTAATTGTCCAGTGACAGCCACTGGGTATCTTTTGAGGCGGTGGAATAGACGCCGGAGAAGGTCTGTTCGGTCATATTGACGAAAACGCCGAGCGTTTCGCGAATGAAGGTGGACCCAGAATGTTCCTGAACGTCACGGAGCATGGCAAGCACAGACGTTTCAGGTTCCGAAACGATCTGGCGCAGGCTACGTAGATTACGCCGTCCGGAAAACTCCGGCGACAACATCACATGGGCAAGGAGCCCGGTCAGGAGATTGTGCGCCTGGTTCTGGAAAAACGAACCGGTAGAGCTTTCGAAGCGAACGCTTTCCGACAAAAGCATATGGGCTATTCCAACAATGTCCTCCTCTTTCTTCGTGGAGGTCTCAATACCGTCAAGGACGTTGAAGCCCATGATCGGATTGGTTGGATCAAGCACCATCACGTCGCGCTGAAGTTTGTTGCGGCGATGTTCGATGACCATCGGGGCGACTTCGGTTGAGGGATCAAGGCAGATGATCGGGCCGATATAGCGCAGCGCTGTCGGCACGACGTTACTCGTCGTCTTGTAGCCGCCTGATCCGGCAAAGAAGAGCATATGCGTTGAATCGAAATCCTGCTTGTAGGTAAGAAGCGGTGCCTTGCCGCCGCGTCCCCATGTGGCTGGGTCATTTGGATCGAATGGTAGTTTATGAACGAGCTCCTTGTCGACGCGATAACGTTCGCCAACGACGATTTCGCCATCTTCCGGGAATAGTCGTGCTAGCGCCCGCATTGGCAGCCAGTCTGCATCGCCGAAGCTTGCGCGCCGGGCCCGCTTTATCTGTTCAGGCACGACACTGGAAATGCGTGCTGATACAGCCGCGGCAATAAAGCCAATGACAGCGCTGACGACCGCGATCATATCAAGGTATGACAGCGCCTGGTCCCAACTCAATGCCCGGCATTCCACGAAGGGGGAAAGACGGGTAATTTCGCGCAATGCGTAGAAGCCAGTTATCAGCAGGAAGCAGGCAAGACTTGCCAGCGCGATTGGTTTCCGCTGATGCAATGGCAACATCCAGACAGTCAGGAGCCCGGCAAGTGGGCCGCATATAAGGGCTGGTACAGGAGACGCTCGCAAAACCCAGTATTGCGGTTTCCCTGATAAGCCAGCGGCCAATTCCGGCCAACGCCAGTTGGCAATATAGAATGCTAAACTGGAAACAGCGATTGGCACCAGGACGAGCAATTGGCTTGGATGCGGTTTTGCGCCAGTCGTCATTGCGCAGCATCCGGCTCTTCTTGCCAATGAGGATCTGATGCTTTTGCGCGGAAAGCCATTTCACCGCGATTGCGCAAGCGCTGAAACTCAGCCGTATCCGGTAAAAGTCGCGCCAGTTCCAGCAAGCCACCTAGTAGGAATGCCCGGTCTGCCGTCGACAGACCGGCACGAACGACAATTTCGCCGAGTAGGTATTTTTTGCGAAGGTCTTTCTTGCGTTTAACTGACACGAGGAACCTCCGTCGACGCTCCAGTCCCACCATTTGTCTTTCTATGCGACGCAGCGGATGCGCCACCGCTGTTCCCTTTTTTCCTTTCGCGAAATCGTGTCGTAATTTCACTAATGATTTGATCGATCTCCGTATCGGCGATGTCCATTTCCGCCAAACCGGATTTCGTGGCTGCACGCGCAAAGCGCTCGGCGGACTTTACCAGTAGTTCTTTTCTACGTTCGTGCAGCTTCTCGATTTGCGTGTCGATATCAAGAATAGAATTTTTGCCTGCCATCTATCGGGTTCCTTCCCATTTCACCGCTTTGCCCCTTGTTTATTTAACTGTATTTAAAAAGATAGTTAAATATGTTACAAAGCGCAAGTATGCAACTGTTTGTGCGGCAAGGGCTGTTTTAACTGTCTAAAAAATCGATGTCGATCAAAGCTCGTGTGCCGAGATACGACATTCTTTGGAGGTCTGGAGGAGTGTCATGGCGATCATGTTCGTCAGAGCGAAGGTGATCAGCAGAGGGGCGGGGCGCAGTATTGTCTCGGCTGCTGCCTATCGCCATCGTGCACGGATGATGGACGAGCAGTCGGGAACTTCATTTAGCTATCGTGGCGGGGCTGATGAACTCAAGCATGAGGAACTGGCGCTTCCCGATGAAATCCCTAACTGGCTGACGACAGCCATTGAAGGAAAGACGGTCGCCGCGGCAAGCGAGGTTTTGTGGAATGCGG
This sequence comes from Brucella sp. RRSP16, assembly GCF_052246815.1. Classification (NCBI taxonomy): domain Bacteria; kingdom Pseudomonadati; phylum Pseudomonadota; class Alphaproteobacteria; order Hyphomicrobiales; family Brucellaceae; genus Brucella; species Brucella sp. RRSP16. The sequence continues at coordinate 7,465 of NZ_JBQQAM010000002.1, read as the reverse complement.
TCGACGCTTTTGAGAAGCGGGTCGACGCACAGCTTGCCCGTGAACTTGTTATTGCGCTGCCGGAGGAACTGACACGTGCAGAAAACATTGCGCTCGTCCGCGAATTTATCAGGGAAAATCTGACCGCAAAGGGCATGGTTGCCGACTGGGTCTATCACGACAGGGACAGCAATCCGCATATCCATCTGATGATGACGTTGAGACCGCTGACGGAACAAGGGTTTGGCAGCAAGATGGTGGCGGTATCTGGACCCGACGGCAAGCCGTTGCGGGTGATCAAGCCCGATCGTCCGAACGGTGCTATCGTTTACTCACGCTGGGCCGGTGACAAGGAGACGATGAAGGAGTGGAAGATTGCCTGGGCAGAAACGACCAATCGGCATTTGGCGCTTGCTGGCCATGACATTCGTCTTGACGGACGCTCTTATGCCGAACAGGGGCTCGATGGGATCGCGCAAAAGCATCTTGGACCGGAGAAGGCTGCTTTGGCGCGCAAGAATATGGAGATGTATTTCGCGCCGGCCGATCTTGTTCGCCGCCAGGAAATGGCAGATCGGCTTCTTTTAGAGCCTGAACTTCTTTTAAAGCAGCTTGAGCGCGAACGTTCCACTTTCAACGAACGCGACATCGCCAGAGCGTTACATCGTTATGTTGATGATCCAGTCGATTTTGCCAGTATCCGCACACGGGTGATGGTGTCCAATAATCTGGTGTTGTTAAGGCCTCAGCAAGTTGACCGGCAAACTGGTAAGGTGGCGCAACCGGCTGTCTTTACGTCGCAAGAGATCTTGCGCACAGAATTTGACATGGTTGGCTCGGCGGAGGTTTTGTCCAAGCGAACTGGCTTCAGGATCACTGACAAACAAAGGGCGTCGGCGGTAGGGGCCATCGAAACGGCTGATCCTGAGAAGCCTTTCAGACTTGAGCAGGAGCAGATTGACGCTGTCCATCATGTCACCGGTGACAGCGCTATTGCCACCATTGTTGGTCTTGCCGGAGCGGGCAAATCGACGCTTCTTTCCGCTGCACGTATTGCGTGGGAAAGCGGACATCATCGCGTTTTGGGTGCGGCACTTGCTGGCAAGGCAGCCGAGGGATTGGAGGAAAGTTCGGGTATCAAATCGCGAACTCTTGCCGCATGGGAACTTGCCTGGGCGAACGAACGCGATTTGCTGAAACGCGGCGATGTTTTTGTCATAGAAGAGGCAGGAATGGTGCCGTCGCAGCAGATGGCCCGTGTGTTAGAGGCAGCAAAGGATGCCGGAGCAAAAGTCGTCCTTGTCGGTGACCCGATGCAGCTTCAACCAATTCAGGCCGGGGCAGCGTTCCGCGCTATTGCTGAGCGGATAGGTTCTGCAGAACTTGCTGGTGTTCGTCGCCAGCGCGAAGGATGGGCACGCGACGCCTCACATCTGTTTGCACGCGGTGAAGTCGAAAAAGGTCTTGATGCATATGTAAAGCATGGACACCTTGTCGAAGCGCGAACCCACGACGAGATTATCGGCCGTCTGGTTTCAGATTGGGCAGATGCACGCCGCTCGTTTCTCCAGCAATCAAAGGGAGAGGAAAGTGCATTTTCATATTGTGACAAATTGCTCGTGCTTGTCCATACCAACAAGGATGTAAGGCGCCTCAACGCAGCTCTTCGTGAAGAAATGAAGAAGGAAAGTGCGTTGACGGTGCCGCGGGAATTCCGAACTGAACGTGGTATGCGGGAATTTGCTGTTGGTGACCGGATCATCTTCCTCGAAAATTCCAGGTTTGTTGAAAAGCGGGCAACCGGGCTTGGCCCACAATATGTCAAGAATGGTTTGCTTGGTACTGTCGTTTCCACCGGCGGCAGACATGATGATCCGCTGCTTTCCGTCCGTCTCGATAACGGCCGCGACGTTATTATAAGCGAGGATAGCTATCGAAATATTGATTATGGCTATGCCGCAACCATCCATAAAGCGCAAGGAACGACTGTCGAGCGGACCTTCGTGCTTGCCACCGGCATGATGGATCAGCATCTGACCTATGTGGCGATGACGCGACATCGGGATCGGACAGATCTTTATGCAGCACGTGAGGATTTTGAGCTCAAACCGGAATGGGGTGGGAAATCGCGTATTGACCATGCCGCGGGCGTTACTGGGGAACTGGTTGAGACCGGCATGGCAAAGTTCCGGCCGCAGGACGATGATGTTGACGAAAGCCCTTATGCCGACGTGAAGACTGATGACGGAACTGTGAATCGGCTGTGGGGCGTCAGCTTGCCCAAGGCATTGTCCGACGCAGGCGTATCGGAAGGCGATACTGTTCTTTTGAAAAAAGACGGTTTTGAAATCGTCAAGGTCACAATTCCGGTCCTCAACACGGAAACGGGAAAGAAAACTTACGAGGAAAGGCAGGTGGAGCGAAACGTCTGGACGGCAAAGCAGATCGAAACCGCAGCCATGCGTCTTGAGCGCATTGAGCGCGAAAGCCATCGCCCGGAACTCTTTGGGCAGTTGGTTGAACGTCTTGGCCGTTCAGGCGCAAAAACCACAACGCTCGATTTCGAGAACGAGGCCGACTATCAGGCGCATGTTCGCGACTTTGCCCGCAGGCGCGGTATCAACACAATTTCCGGGATGGCTGCAGACATAGAAGATAAGGTGGCGCGCCAATGGTCATGGATTGTGGAAAAGCGTGAGCAGGTGGCAAAACTTTGGGAGCGAGCAAATGTCGCGCTTGGCTTTACGATCGAGCATGAGAAAAATGTCTCCTATAATGAAGAGCGATGTGAAAAGCGTGCGGCTGACAACCCCATCGAGCGGGTCTATCTTATTCCACCGACAACCCGATTTGTCCGTAGCATAGAGGAAGATGCCAGGCTTGCTCAACTCAGTTCGGATCGCTGGAAGAAGCGGGAGGTAGTCCTCCGGTCGTTTTTGGAAAAGATCTATTGTGATCCCGATAGCGCTTTGGTCACATTGAATGGACTTGCATCGGATGTCAGCGTCGAGCCGCGTCGGCTTGCCGATAATCTGCAGCATCTTGGCCATCTGCGTGGATCGGGTCGCCTGATCGACGATCATATTACCCGAAATGACCGCAAGGCTGTACTCAACGCGCTGTCGCTACTCGCTCCCTTGGTGCGAGCCCATGCGACAGAATTCCGACGTCAGGCTGAGCACTTCAAAAATCGCGAAGAAAAACGTCGTTCATATATGGCCTTATCTATCCCGGCACTCTCGAAGCCGGCAATGGCCCGCCTCACCGAGATTGAAAACGTGCGAGAACACGGTGGACCGGATGCCTACAAGATTGCTTTTGCTTATGCCGTCGAAGATCGTTTGCTGGTTCAGGAGGTAAAGGCAGTCAATGAGGCGCTGACGGCTCGCTTCGGCCGGACTGCTTTTACTAAAAATGTTGATGCCGTCGGCGAACGCAACATGATTGAACGCATGCCGGAGGATTTTGATTCCGGTAAACGCGATAAACTGACCGATCTGTTTGGAGCCATACGCCGATTTTGCGACGAACAGAAACTTGCTGAACGGCAAGACCGTTCGCAGGTGGTTGCCGCCGCCAGCGTGGAGCCGGGGAAGAAAACGAGAGCCTTGTTGCCCATGCTTGCTGCTGTGACGGAGTTCCGAATACCAGTTGAAGATGAGGCTCGGGCGAGGGCGCGCGACGTTGCACACTATCGTCATGATCGAGCAGCCTTGGTTGAAATAGCCAAACACATCTGGCGTGACCCGGCTGGCGCTGTCGACCAGATCGAGGTTCTTATCTTGAAGGGTTTTCCTGGCGAGCGGATTGCTAGAGCCATCGCAAATGAACCCTCAGCCTATGGTGCAATTCGCGGATCTGATCGTATCATGGATAGACTGTTGGCAATCGGTCGCGAGCGACGAAACGCCCTTAAGGCCGTGAGTGATGCGGAAAGTCAGATCCGGTCACTTGGTTCGTCTTATAGGACGGCGCTTGAAAACCAGATCAAATCAATCACCGAGGAACGTCGACGCATGGCAATCGCCATTCCGGGCATGTCGTCAGCTGCCGAAAATGCATTGCGTAAGCTTATAGATGCCACGAAGACGACGGGCGCCAAACCCAATGTTGCCGCCAACTCGCTTGATGCCGTCATCTATCAAGAGTTTGAACGGGTTAGCCGGGCGCTTGACCTTAGATTCGGACGTGATGCGATTTTGCGTGGGGAGAAAACGGTCATCAACCATGTCTCGTCAGCACAGCGTCCAGATTTTGAGGCAATGCGGTTCAGGTTAAAAATTCTTCAGCAAACCGTTCGCAAGCAGGCGCGCGATAAGGTAATTGTGCAGCGCCGACAGCGCAGCATCAAGCAGGTACAGAGCATCGACCGATAAACTCGACTTAAATGAGATGGAACAAGAATGGATAAAACCTGCGATAGTCCCTTCAGTCATATGTTTGTAACGGACGCATGCGCTCAAAACTGCAGGACTATGTCGCTTGTGCGTGGTATTGTTGACGAATGGAGATAGATGAGGACAAAATCGATGACGTGGTTCTGGCCCTGTTGTGGCTGACGCTCCACAACGAGCGTTGCGCCTGGAAGGGGTTTGACTGGTCAACGACGGATCGGTTGCATGACAAAGGCCTGATCTGTGATCCGGTAAACAAGTCGAAGTCATTGATCTTGACGGATGAAGGTCTGCGCCGTTCAGAAGAACTGTTTCGCCAGCTCTTTACGCGGTGAACGTCGGTATTTTGCCATCGTATTCAAACCGACATTCAGGATTTGCAGCGTATTCTTCAGCCCCATTTGCAACTGGATCCTCAATGGTTTTGCTAAGCTATGAGAAGTTGACGGCGGCTTGATCATGATGGGCGCAACCGCACCATTCAAGGGTTTGGTATGTCGTTTATGCGCCTGATTTGCAAGTGCATCGCATAATTCGTTACCGTCCCACAGACCAACGACGTCATCGGGCGGGAAGTTTATTCGCTTCGATGAGCAACGGCCTTTCGCTCTGACTGCAGGGGACATGCGCTCGTCTAGACGCTGTATTCCCAGCCGTCTCCAAAGCTACCAAGATACTTGAACGATTTCGCGCGGGTGTCCTGAGCTGTCGACAGCAACGAGAAACTGCGAGTTTCTAGCGGACCAATCCCCATTGTTCGTCCGGCAAACCAAAGCCGAAATCGCGCATTTGGAATTCATAAAGGTGGCTATTGGTCCAACCTATCGCGGCGTGCAGCATTTCGTACAACAGACGTTATTATAGTCCCTGTGAAAGAAAGAGCCAGGCGACTTCAGGTCTTGGGCATCTTTTCACGAGCGAAGCGCTCAATGGAAAAATCGAGAAAGACACGGAGTTTAGGGGCCGTGTGCTAACGTGTGGGATAAAAAGACAAGATACGTAAACTCGGCGGCCTCTCAATTTGCCAATGCCGATCCGGTTGTGCTCTTTCATTCTCGGTGCACTCAGTATTGACACCAAGCGCTGTGGTTGACGCCATCGGCATGGAAGCCGATCTGACTGGTGTTACGTGTATGGCAAGGAGTGCTTGGGCACGCAAATGGCTACCCATCTGTGTTGCCGCTCACCTTTACGGCGTGGCAGTTGACTGCGGTGGTGTTCTGCTGCTTCCAATTGTCGTAGTTGTTGGTGGCTCCATACCCGCTCCGACGCATTTCAATCTCATGAGGTTCATCTGGCGCGGTCTGGTCGGCTGAAATCTGACTACGTTCTCTGGCTTCGCGAGATTGGGTGCCTAGCATTTCCGGTTGTTTCTGCACTTCTTTTCATCGGTCCTCTGAGGGCGGTACCCCTCGGCTGGATGTTGCTCGGGCGGTCACTAACGATGTTGCAGATTGTCGGTATCACTAACTTTTTTCGGTAGCATCTGGCTCATCCAACATTCAAGCTGATGTGTTTCTTTAAACAACGAGTGCGTGAATGAGTGCCGCCCGACAAATTCCGGGAGATCCTGAAAAAGCCGTCTGACGGCTATGGGATATTCGTGACTACACTGGACGACATAGACCAGCTTCTGCCTGTCAAGTTAAACTTACTCCTTCAAAAAGAGGAAAGACATCAAAAAATCTGCTCCGCATAATATTCAATTCATAAGATGTCGGAGGAAATTCAATGCATTCTTCGAAATCATTCGCTTACGATAGGATTTTTTCTCCTTTGCTTGGAGCTTCCCGATTGACAACTGTTGGAACCGGGCGCGCGATAGCTCATCATGGCGAGATATTGCAGGGAGTTTTCCCTGATGAAGCTGGACATCTCCATAGGGGGTTGATCACATTACCATGTTCAGCGTTCGAATCCGTTATAACTTTTTGGCCCGAAGATGGTGGCGTGCTCTGCACTCGCCCCACAGGCATGAATAAAGCTGCTCGTGCGGCACGGCTGACATTCGAGTTATTGGGGCAGAAAAAATGCGGTGGGTGCCTTACGATTGAAACGAATGTTCCGGTCAGTCTAGGGTTTGGATCATCAACTGCAGATGTTGTTGCGACGATTCGAGCAGTTGCTGCTGCTATGGGCGTGGAACTGCGCAGAACAGTTATATGCCGCCTTGCGGTTGCAGCCGAAACAGCCAGCGACTCTATCGTATTCGGCGAACAGGCTGTACTTTTCGCCCACAGGGAAGGCCGCGTGATAGAATACCTTCCCGGTGAGTTTCCATCTCTGATCGTCGTGGGGTTCATATCGCCGAATGATAAGCCCGTCGACACACTTACATATGTGCCAGCTCACTATGATAGATCTGAAATTGAAAGTTTTCGCGTCTTGCGCGGCCTTGCTAGGAAGGCAATTCTTGAACAGAATGTCGTTCTACTCGGCCACGTCGCAACAGCAAGTGCTCGAATAAATCAACGTTATCTTCCAAAGCGACATTTCGAGGAGCTTCTCCAAATAGCGGCCTATTGCGACGCTCTTGGTGTGCAAGTCGCTCATAGTGGTAATCTAATGGGGCTCTTGCTCGATGCCAGCGATCCGAACGTAACGGAAAAGGTCGCTGCCGCGTTTAAAAAAGCTGCAGAGCAGGGATTTATGAGCATTCATCAGTTCGCGGTGAACGTCGATGTGCAGCCGCTCCGGGTGGCGTTATGAACTTAACGTCTTTTCTTCACGGTTACGAGACGCCTCAAAAAATCGAGCTGAGCCCGAATTTCTATGCGGCCCAGTTTCGCTTGATGAAGCTGTTACCGGCCCACTACATCTTGGATCGCGCAGAAGAAAACAAGCTAATAAAGGCTGGCGGAGATATCGTGGAGACAAGCTCGGGAACCTTTGCGCTCGCATTGGCTATTGGAGTGCTCCCCATTTCACCGGACAGGTCGGCTAGTTTGATTTAGCCCTGATGAACTGCCGAGGGGAAGCCATCTTGAGCGCGGAATGTGGATGGATTTCATTATAGTCCTCGATCCATCCGTCGATGAACTGGAGCGCTGTTTCTGCGTCCGGTAGTGCTGCGATGCGAATATAATCCCGCT